>NZ_JBFBGR010000007.1:295749-308289 GCF_040684755.1 Streptomyces sp. NPDC089799
CGGTGGTGGCTTCAACCGTGACCGCCGTGACGACAACCGCGGTGACCGTGGCTTCGAGCGCCGTGACGACCACCGTGGTGGCGACCGTGGCGGCTTCCGCCGCGACGACCGTCCGTCCGGTGGCTACCGCTCGGCCGGCGGCGACCGTCCGTTCAACCGTGACCGCCGTGACGACCGTCCCTCGGGCGGCTTCCGCGCCGGTGGCGGCGAGCGCCCGTACGGCCGCCGTGACGACCACCGTCCGTCCGGCTCCGGCTCCGGTTCCTTCGGCCGCCGCGACGACAAGCCGCGCTGGAAGCGCAACGGCTGACGGTCACTCCCGACCCCGCGAACAGGGCCCGTACGACACCTCCGTGTCGTACGGGCCCTGTCCCGTTCCCGGGGTCCGGAAAATTCGCGCCCGGGCTCGTACATCCATTCCGGTTACCCGTGGGTCATGCATGCCGAGAGCACGTCGACCCATGTACGAGAAGCGACAGCGCCGCTTCGGTGGAGGAGCCCATGTCATCCGCTTTTGGACGGACGAGAGCCGTTCGTACCGCCCGGGCCGCGCTGCTGGCGCTGTCCACCACCGTGGCCGCGGCAGCACTCGCCCCCGTGCCCGCCGTCGCGCAGACGACTCCGCCGGCCGGGCAGGTCGACGTGGCGCCGAACTGGCGGACCGAGCCGCGCATCGGGGCGGTCCTGAACGTGGGCCCGACCGGGTACGCACACGACCCGGACATCTGGGACGGCGACGGGCCGATCGAGTGGACCGGCTACGCGACGGGCGAGAGCACGCCGCTGACGTCCACCCATGACCGGGGCCTCCCGCACCGGTTCGGCACCGGCTCCGACACCGTGGCGCTTCCGGAGCCGCTGAGCGAGAGCGTCACGCTCAAGGACATGGCGACCGGCCGGAGCACCAGGGTCGAGGTGCCGGCCTACGACATCAACTACGGCACGTTCGGCTCGTCCGTCCTGGTCGCGCAGTCCGCCGAGGTGGAGGGCGGCGGCCACAAGGTGGTGGGCTGGTACCTCCTGCGGGTGGAGGACGGCACCGTCACCCGGGTCCCGGTCACCGGCTGGCCGGAGGGCACCGACCCGGGCACGGCGAAGACGGCGGGCGGCGACGCCCGCTCCGCCGTCGTGAAGTTCGCGGCCCCCGGCGGGGAGCGGTGGAACGCCGACCGCTTCGGCGTGATCGACCTGGCGACCGGCGCCCTCCGGTGGCGGGCCGCGGGCACCTGGGACACCGCGGCCCTGGACGGCGACCGCTTCGCCTGGCGCGAGGGGCGCGAGATCCGGGTGGTGAACCGCGCCGACATCAACGCCGCGCCGAGGTCGACGACCGTTCCCGAGGACCTGAACGCCGACGAGTTCACACTGGTCGGGGACTGGATCGTGCTCCCGGAGAACGATGACAGCGGAGCCCCCGGCACCGGCGCCATCGGCCGGGCCCTGGTGGCCCTGTCCGCGGACGGCGCCCAGCGCCGCGTCCTGCTGGACAACGTGCAGCGCGACACCGCCCAGTTCCCGGACTCCGGCGCCTTCGCCATCGGCGGCCGGAACGCGGAGGACTGGAACGCCTACCGGGTGTTGCCCGCCGCCGACGGCTCTCCGGAGCTGCGGAAGCTGATGCGGGTCGAGCCGGTGCCGGTGGAGGTCGACGCCGTCGCGGCCGGCCGCGGCACGGTCTTCGCCGCCGAAGCGGGCGGGGCCTCGGGCGCCGGGTTCTACAGCCGGACGCTCACTCCGGCCGGTGTGCCGACCGCCTCGGGCAAGCCGGAGTTCCTCGGCCGGGAGGCGAACAGCCAGTACTCCTGCGGGTACCGCACGTGCGACGGCCTGGTCGCGACCGGCGACGGGCGGGTCGTCGCGGCAGTCGACTACGGCCGCGAGGTCGTCGCCCGCGGCACCGGCGGAAAGGTGACCCGGGTCCCGACCGGCGTGTCCGCCGCCACCGTCCTCGACGCCTACGGCCGCTACGCGGCGGTCACCAGCGGGGGCCGCATGCGCGGCGCGCCGGAGACCACCGGATCGCTGTACGTCGTCGACTTCGACACCGCGAAGGTGGTCCTGACCAAGCCGAAGGCGGCGGCGTCGGTGTGGGGAACCACCCTGTACTCGGCGTCCGCGGTCCCCGGCGAGATCACCGTGACCGACCTGGCCACCGGCAAGGACACGGGCACGCTGAAGACCGGCCGGTCCTGCGTGCCCGTCGACATCCAGACCTCGGGCCCGTGGCTGTCCTGGTCCTGCGGGTCGTTCCGGAACGGCGGCGCCCTCAACCGGATCACCGGCGGGACGGTGGCCCTGCCCGACGGCGAGGGCCTGCTCGGCGACGGCTACTTCGTGCAGACCGACTCCTGGCCCTACCTCCGGGTCACCTCCTTCCCGGCGGGCGTGCCCGCGTCGCGGACCTTCTCCCTGCCGCTGATGTGGCGGGGCGGAGCACTCGTCATCCGTGCCTCGTACACCGTCGACCGGTTCGGCGGCGGCATCACGTACGTCGACGGCGGGAACCGCATGCACACCCTCCCGCCGGAGACGCCCGCCTCGGCGCTCGGCGCGGCCGCGCAGGAGGCCCCGGCCGTCGCGGACCTGAGCGGCAACGGCACCTGGCAGGCCCGCTGGTCGCCGTCGAAGCCGGTCGCGTCGTGGAGCCTGTCCCTGGTCCGCAAGGCGACCGGCGCGACCGTACGGACGTACACGGGCGGTGAGGCCGGCGCCACGATCCAGCAGGTGTGGAACGGGAAGGACGCGGCCGGGAAGTACGTCCCGGGCGGCGAGTACGGCTGGACGCTCACGGCCAGGCCGGCCGACGGGCAGGGCGCCGACCTGAAGCTGTCCGGCTCGGTGAGGGTGTCCGGCGGGGTCGAGGCGCGCCGGGACCATGTCGGCAGGGACGGGTTCGGGGATCTGGTGACCCTGGACGCCGCGGGTGCGCTGGCCTTCCACGGCGGTGACGGCAAGGGCGGTCTGACCGGGGCGAAGGTGTCCGGTGCGGGCTGGCCGACGACGTCCACGGTCGTCCCGTTCGGGGACATGAACGGCGACCGGTGCAATGACGTCCTCGTCCGGAACTCGACCGGCACGCTCCGGCTCTACCAGCCGGCGTGCGGGGCGGCGGTTCCGGCGTCGATGGGTTCGAAGTGGCTGGGGACGGGCTTCGGCGCGTACGACGTGCTGACCTCGGCGGGTGACGTGACCGGCGACGGGCGGGCGGACCTGCTCGGCCGGGAGGCGGCGACCGGGGACCTGTACCTGTTCGCGCAGGACGCGGGCGCGGTGTTCAAGCCGCGGGTGAAGGTCTTCGCGGGCTGGAAGACGTACAAGCAGGTGATCGGTGCGGGCGATCTCAACGGCGACGGTCGCGGCGATCTGCTGGCGGTCGACTCGGCCAACACCCTGTGGCGGTTCGACGGCGCCGGCAACGGCACCTTCAAGGCCCGGGTGCAGGTCAACGGTGTCGGCTGGGCGTCCGGCCGGGTGCAGTTCATCGGCATCGGTGACATCTCGGGCGACGGCAGGGCCGATGTCGTGTCCCGGAACGCGGCCGGTGAGCTGCTGCGCAACAACGGCGACGGCAAGGGCGGCCTGCTGGCCACGGTGAAGATCGCCACCGGCTTCGGCGGCTACAGGTCCGTGAGCTGATCCGGCCCGCCGGTGAGCTGTAGAGCCCGTTCTGCACTTCGGTGCGGAACGGGCTCTACCGCTTATATCCCGGAATTTCTGTGCCGCGCGTACATCCCTGGAGCGGGCCGACGAGTCGAACGATGTGATTCGCACTGATGACGGGGGGTCCTTTCGGATGCGCAAAACACTGGTGGCAGCGGTCGTCGTGGCAGCCACCGCCACCGCTCTGCCGTTGACGGTCGGCACCGGCACGGCCGTGGCTGCCGCGCCCGCCGAGTACGTCATCCCGGCCAGACAACTGCCCGACCCCGCCGCGGCCCCCGTGGCGGCGACCGCCGGGGGCTTCCTGCGCAAGGGCGCCACGGCCGGCGCCTACACCTGGACGGCGTACGGGAGTAACGAGGCCGAGCAGGTGGGCCCGTTCCCGGGGACCCCGCACCAGGCCGGGGCGCACACGATCGCCTTCGTGCAGACGGGAGGCACGACGGCCGTCACCTTCCGCGACCTGCGGGACGGTACGGCGAAGACGCTCACCCTGCCGGCCGGCCGGACGTTCCGTGCCGTGGTCGGGGAGAGGGTCCTCGCCACGGACTCCGCGGCCTCCGGCACGGTCGACCTGCACTGGCTGACCCTGGAGGGCGGCGTCGTGGTGGACCGCCCCGGCGGCCGGGTGCCCGGGAGCAGCCTGGTCGAGGTCAGGGGGGCCAACCAGCACGGTGCGCTCCTGCAGACGGCGGACAGCGAGGGGCTGCGCTTCTCCTGGGTGACCCCGGACGGAAAGGTCCGCGAGGAGGACGGGTTCAGTGCGCTGAAGGTCGTCGGCGACCGGCTCTTCGCCACCGACCGGGACGACGACACGTCGGTCCGCTGGTTCAAGGTGTGGGACGCCAAGGGTTCCCTGGACCCCGGGGCTGCTCAGCAGGTCAATGAGGCGTACCCGGACTCCGGGGGCCGTCTCGTGGGGGTCGTCGGCGGCGAGGCCCTCCAGCTGGCCGCCGACGGCAGGCTGTTCGCGCTGCCGCTGGACGGCGGGGCGCCGCGCGTCCTGGCCGAGGGGGTCACCACCGCCACGGCCTCCCCCGGCGGGACCGTGGTCGCGACCGGCCCGCAGCCCGGGAACACCCACGCCGTGCACGCCGTCGTGCCGGGCGGGGACGGGCGGGCCGTCGTACGCCGCAGCGACATCGCGCCGGCCGCGCAGCGCATCGCCCGGATCGCGATGGACAACGGGCGGGTGCACACCCTAGACACCCACCCGCTGCAGGACCACGTGCTCAGCATGTACACGATGGCTCCCGGCGGGCAGCCGCAGGCGGGCACGTGGCGCACGCGGAGCTCCACCGTGTGGCAGATGCGCGAGTACTTCCCCGACGCCTGCCGGACGTCGGCCTCCTGCCCCGACCTGCTCGCCGTGGGGGAGGGGCAGCTGCTCATCGACAGCCCCAGGACCCAGTTCCTGCGGATGCAGATCAAGACCGACACCGGGACCCCCCACACCAACCTCCCCAAGGCGCCCGGGACCCTTCAGGGCTCCGGCCAGTACGCCGCGTACCTCGCGCCCGACCGCAAGTCGGTCAGCACGTTCAACCTCTTCACCCAGCAGATCGGCCCGGTCTCGATCCCGGTGTCCGACGGCCGGTTCGCGCTGTCCGGGTCGTGGGTGTGGCGGCAGAAGTCGGCGGGCGCGCTGGAGGCGGTGGACGTCCGGACCGGTGCGGTGGTGCGCAGCGCGACGGTCGCCGACTGTGATGTGAAGTCACTGGAGGCGTGGGCCAGTTCGGTGTACTGGAAGTGCGACGGCGCATCCGGTGTGTACGACACCGGGACCAAGGAGAACGTGCCGCTGCCCGCGCACAACAGCGCCCGTCTGGGCAACGGGTTCGTCGTCTGGGAGAAGGACGGGGCGTTGAACTCCACAGCCCTGCGCGGAACGTCCGGTACCCGGCAGATCGGCAAGCCCGCGAGCGCCCGGCCCGGCGAGGGCTGGACGGTGGACAGGCAGTCCGGCCGGATCGGCTGGGTCGACGGCGGGCAGGCGGTGCACGTGGTCGATGCCGGGGTGCCCGCAGTCGCCGTCTCCTCCTATGACCGGAACACTCCGGCGGTGGCGGCGGCGCCGGGGAAGGACGAATGGCTGGGGTGGCGGGCGGCATGGTGGCTGAACCACCCGGTCACTTCCTGGAAGTTCACCCTCGCCCGCAAGTCGGACGGCGTCGTGGTGAGGACGTTTACCGGTGGTGAGGCGCGCGGTGACATCGGGCTCGTGTGGAACGGCAAGGACGACGCGGGCCACGTCCTGCCCAGCGGGGAGTACGTGTCGCTGCTGACGGCCCAGCCCGCCGTCGCCGGAGCCGCTCCGCTGAAGGCCGCGGGCACGCTCACGTTCGACAGCGGGGTCGACCTGCGCCGCGACCACACGGGACGGGACGGCTTCGGAGACCTGGCGACGCTGGACGCCAAGGGCGTCCTGACCTTCCACGGCGGTGACGGCAAGGGCGGCCTGGGCGGCCCCAAGGTGAGCGGGGCGGGCTGGCCGACGACCTCGACGGTGATCCCGTTCGGCGACGTCAACGGCGGCCGCTGCAACGACGTCCTGGTCCGGAACGCGGCGGGCACCCTGCGCGCGTACCAGCCCGGGTGCGGGGTGGCCGTGTCGCCGACGACCGGCAACAAGTGGCTGGGCACCGGCTTCAACGCCTACGACGTGCTGACCTCGGCCGGTGACGTGACGGGCGACGGCCGGGCCGATCTGCTGGGCCGGCAGGCGAGCACCGGGGACCTGTACCTGTTCGCGCACGACGGCAAGGGCGGGCTGGCGCCCGGGGTGAAGGTGTCCGGCGGCTGGAAGTCGTACAAGCAGGTGGTCGGTGCCGGTGACCTCAACGGCGACGGCCACGGGGACGTGCTGGCCGTGGACGGTGCGAACACGCTGTGGCGCTTCGACGGCACCGGCAAGGGCACGTTCAAGGCCCGGGTCCAGGTCAACGGCGCGGGCTGGGCGGCCGGCCGGGTCCAGCTGATCGGCATCGGGGACATCTCCGGTGACGGCAGGGCCGATGTCGTGTCCCGGAACGCGGCCGGTGAGCTGCTGCGCAACAGCGGTGACGGCAAGGGCGGCCTGCAGGCCACGGTGAAGATCGCCACCGGCTTCGGCGGGTACAAGGGCGTCTTCTAGAGCATCGGGCGAAGGGCCCGTATGGCACCTCGTGCCGTACGGGCCCTTTCCGTGCCGAACCGTCCGAAAGCGGAAAGTTGCATATCACTTTCCCGATCGCGCACATCCCTGGGTGATCGGCGCGAGTCAGACCCTGCGGGACCGCGCCGTACGCCCGTTCGTGCGTCGTCCGCAGGCCGTCCGCAGGCCCGTCCGCACACGTGCCCGGTCACCGTCGCCATGTCCAACAGGGGGGAAGCATCTTGCTGCGCAGAACCACCGCGGCCATCGCCATCACCACGGCCCTCGCCGCCACCGTTCCGCTCGCCACCGCCACGCCGGCGGCTGCCGCCGCCACCGCCGGATCGCCCGCCGAGTTCGTCATCCCGGCCCGCCAGGTGCCGGTGAAGGACCAGGCCGCCGTCGTCGCCAACGAAACCGGTTTCCTGGTGAAGGGGCAGGCCGCCGGCACCTACACCTGGTACGCGTACGGCAGCACCCGGGGGACGGCGGTGACCCCGTCGGCCGGTACGGACGTCGTCGCGGGCGGGCCGAACTCGATCGCGTTCCTGAAGCCCACGGGCACCACCACGGTGACGTTCCGGGACGTGCGGGACGGCAAGGACTCCACCGTCACCCTCCCCGCCGGCCACACCTTCCTGGCCGTCGTCGGCGACGCCGTGCTCACCCGGACCACCGAGGCCGAAGGCCAGAGCCTGCTGCACTGGCTGACCCTGGACAGCACCGGCAAGCAGGTGCGCCGCCCGATCACGGCTCTCCCGCAGGGCGGCGTCAGTCTCCTCGACCACAGCGGTTCCGGCGCCCTCGTCCGGGTGGGCACCCAGAACTGGTTCCTCACCCCCGCCGGCAAGGTCAAGCAGGCGCCCGCGGGCGAGCTCCACGGCGACTGGATCGTCGACGCGAGCCGCGACTCGTACGGGGACAGCTACTACTGGTCGTACAGCGCCTGGGACACCCGCACGGGCAAGGGAGGGAACCCGGCAGGCCTGTGGAGTGACCGCGAGCGGGTCCTCGGGGTCGTCGGCAACGAGCTGGTCTTCGAGAACGGGTCCGCGTATCCGCTCGACCGCACGTCACCGGGCCACGCGGTCATCGAGGCCGTCCCGCCGGGGTCCACCGCCCACGCGCTGCCTGGCGACCTCGTCGTCGTGACCGGCAGGTCCGCCGCCGGCATCGGCATCCACACCGTGGACAAGGGCGGTGACGGCAAGGCCGTGGCCACCCGGCGGCTCGCCACGACCGCCCAGCCGCACAAGGTGAGCAGCATCGCGATGGACAACGGCCGCCTGTACTCGGCCGACCGGGATCCGAACCAGCAGCAGATGGTGCTCAACACCTACACCATGCCGACGGACGGCGCCCCGCGGGCGGGCTCGTGGTCCACCCTGACGTGGTTGAACGGAGCTCCGAACGACTGCACGCCCGACCGGTACTGCCCGCCCGTGATCGGCGTGGGCAACGGCACGCTGGTCTACTCCCAGCGTGGTCTGCTCATGTACCACGCGGCCGGGGAGCACCGCGGCTACAACAACGACCACCTGTGGACCAAGGCCGACCCGGCCTCCATCCAGGCATCGGGCCGCTTCGCCGCGTACATGAGCGGGCAGCCGGGCGCCACGGCCAGGCCGGTCGGGATCGTCAACCTGGAGAACGGGCAGAAGGTCCGCAACGTCCCGGTGGCCGCCGAGAGGTACGCGCTGTCCGGGGCCTGGCTGTGGCGGCAGAAGTCCGCGGGCGTGCTGGAGGCGGTGGACGTACGGACCGGCGCCGTGGTCCGCACCGAGAAGCCGACCGACTGCGACATCAAGGCGCTGGACGCGTGGGGGACCTCGGTCTACTGGAAGTGCGACGCCAAGGCCGGGGTGTACGACACCTCGGCGAAGAAGAACGTGGCGGCGCTCCCGGCGCACACCACCGCCCGGCTCGGCCACGGCTTCGTGGTCTGGGAGAAGGACGGCGTGCTGAAGTCCACCGACCTGCGCCCGGCGGGCACCGGCACCCGGGACGTCGGCAAGCCGGTCAGCCGCCACTTCGGCAACGGCTGGACGGTCGACCGGTACGCCGGCCGCATCGCCTACCGGGACGCGGCGGAGAACATCCACGTGGTCGACTCGGGTGTCCCCGCGCCCGCCCTGTCCGTCATCGACCGTGACGTTCCGGTCAACGTCCAGCTGGGCACCAGCTGGTGGCGGCCCGCCTGGTATCTGAACAAGCCCGCCGGCGCCTGGAACCTGACGATCAAGGCCCGGGTGGACGGAGCCGAGGTGTGGCGGGCCGGCGGCCAGGCGGCGGTCGGCGGCAAGGTCGGGACGGAATGGCAGGGCAGGACCAACGGCTCGCCTTCCCGGCAGGTGCCGGACGGCCTGTACGACTGGACGCTCACGGTCAAGCCGGCCGACGGCCAGGGCCCCGAGATCCGGCAGACCGGCATGGTGCAGATCCTCACCAAGGCCGCGCCGCGGGACTTCGCGGGCAACGACGGCTTCGGGGACCTGGCGACCCTGGACTCCAAGGGTGCGCTGGCCTTTCACGGGGGCGACGGCAAGGGTGGGCTGACCGGTCCCAAGGTGACCGGTACCGGCTGGCCGGCGACCTCCACCGTGGTCCCCTTCGGCGACCTGAACAAGGACCGCGTCAACGACGTCCTGGTCCGCAACGCGGACGGTGAGCTGCGCGCGTACCGGCCGGCGGCGGGTGCGGCGGTGACTCCGCTGACCCCGTCGACTGCGATCGGGATCGGCTTCGGCCAGTACGACGTGCTGACCTCGCCCGGCGGAACGGACCTGCTCGCCCGCAAGGCAAGCACGGGCGAGCTGTTCCGGTACGCCGCCGACGGCGCCGGCGGCTTCAAGGCCCCGGTGAAGCTGGCCGGGAGCTTCAAGGGCTACAAGCAGCTGGCCGGCGCGGGTGACCTGAACGGCGACGGCCAGGGCGACCTCCTCGCGGTGGACTCCGCGAACACCCTGTGGCGCTTCGACGGGGCCGCCGACGGCACTTTCAAGGCCCGGGTCCAGGTCAACGGCGCGGGCTGGGCGAACGGCCGGGTCCAGCTGATCGGCGTCGGCGACATCACCGGCGACGCGCAGGCGGACATCGTGTCCCGGAACGCGGCCGGTGAGCTGCTGCGCAACAGCGGTGACGGCAAGGGTGGCCTGCAGGCCACGGTGAAGATCGCGACCGGCTTCGGCGGGTACAAGGGCGTCTACTGAGAGCCGCTCGCAGAGGGCCCGTACGGCACGACACTTCGTGCCGTACGGGCCCTCCTCGTCGGATAAGGGCTGAAAGCGGAAAGTCGCATATCACTTTCGTGATCGCGTACATCCCTGGGTGATCCAGGCGAGTCAGACCCTGTGAGCGTGTGCGCGACTCGCGTACGAGCGCCGTCAAACGTCATCACCAGGGGATCACTTTGCTGCGTAGAACAACCGTGGCCGTCGCCGTCGTAGCGGCCGTCACCACGGCTCTTCCGCTCGTCGTGGCCACTACGGCTGCCGCCGTCGAGGTACCGCCCCTCTCCGAGTACGTCATCCCCGCCCGGACCAAGGCCACCGGCGGATGGTTCCCGCTGGTCGCTGCGACCACGGACGGTTTCCTCCGCAAGGGCCTCGATGCCGACACGTACCTGTGGACCAAGTACGGCGAGAACAAGCCGACGCCCTTCCCGAACCAGCCCGCCGGCCGGGCCATGCAGGCCGATCACGCCACCATCGCGTTCGTGGACACCAAGGACACCGGCACCACGGTCGTCTTCCGCCAGACGGGCAACGCACCCGACACGGTCATCACCACCCCGCAGGGGCACGAGTTCCGGGCCGTGGCCGGACAGGCCGTCCTCACCGTCACCAAGTCGGGTGCGTCCGAGGAGCTCCACTGGCTCACCCGGGGCGAGGACGGCAAGCTGAAGGACGCCGTCATCTCGGCCCTGCCGTCCGGCACGATCCGCGTCGACGGCAGCAACACCGTCGGGGCGCAGGTCCTCATCGGGGACAAGGCGTACTGGGTGCGCTACAACGGGACGGTCCACCCCCTCCCCGCCGCGGGCAAGGTCAAGGGCAACTGGCTGGTCCGCGAGGAGTCGTGGACCGAGGGCGACCTCAACAAGGTGTACAGGTACACCGCGCTGGACACCCAGAGCATGGCGGCCGAGAAGTCCGTCAGGAACGAGAGCGAGACCGGCGGCTGGGAAGTCATCGGTGCCACGGGCAACGACCTGCTCCTGTGCAAGGACGGCGTACTCACCGCCGAGCGGCTGGGCGGCACCGAGGCCCGTGTCCTTCTCGAAGGGTGCGCCGGCTCCGTCGGCCTCGCCGACGGACGGGTCCTGGTGATCGGCGGCACGTCGAGCGACCAGGCCGCCTACTTCGTGCAGTCCACTGAGGCCGGCACCCCTGTCGTGCAGCGGACGTCCTCGACCATGGCCCCCGTCGAGTTCAAGCGGATGGCCGTGGAGAACGGCCGCCTCGTGACCAGCGACGGCCACCCGTCGCCCCAGCCGCTGCTGAGCCGCTACACGATGCCCGCCGCGGGCGCCCCGCAGGCCGGTGCCTGGAAGGGCTGGGGCTGGCCGCAGAGCGACGACCGGCTCGTGCCCACCGGTGAGGGCGCGCTCGTGTACGGCTCGGGCAACTCCTACCTGCCCGCCAACAGCAACACCCACCTCACCAATGCCTCGGTGAAGCCCGTCGCGGGCACCGTCCAGGCGTCCGGCCGCTTCCAGGCGTACCTGCTGGACACGGACCCGGCCCACCCGGTCGAGGTCTTCGACCTGGACAAGCGGAAGAGCGTCGGCAAGATCACGGCCCCCGGCGGGACGTTCGCGCTGTCCGGGTACTGGCTGTGGCGCGAGGCGTCCAAGGGCGTGCTGGAGGCCGTGGACGTCCGGACCGGCTCGGTGGTCCGCACGGAGAACGTCGCCCTCTGCGACATCAAGGAGCTGGAGGCCTGGGGTTCGTCCGTCCTCTGGAAGTGCCAGGGTGACGCCGGCGTCTACGACACCGGGACGAAGACCACCGTCGCGCAGCTGCCCACGAACAGCACCGCACGCCTGGGCAACGGCTTCGTCGCCTGGGAGAAGGACGGCGTGCTGAAGTCCACCGCCCTGCGCGGCGACACCGGGACCCGGGTGATCGGCAAGCCGGTCAACGCGGCCGTCGGCGTCGGCTGGGCGGTCGACAAGTACTCCGGCCGGATCGCGTACGCCGACGCCGGCTGGGCCGTGCACATGGTCGACGCGGGCGTGCCGGGCGGCAACATCGCCGCCATCGACCGGGAGACCCCGGCCGCCCACGACGTGGCGGGCGGGACGAAGTCCTGGTCGGGTGCCTGGTTCCTGAACAAGCCCGCCTCGACCTGGACGCTGACCGTCCGCGCCAAGGCGGGCGGTGCGGTGGTCCGTACGATCAACGGCACCGACGCGCGTGGCGTGGTCCGTACCGGTTGGGACGGCAAGGACGCGCAGGGCCGCCTGGTCGGCAACGGCGCCTACGACTGGACGCTGACCGGCAAGCCGGCCGACGGCCAGGGCCCGGACCTGAAGTCCACCGGCACGATCCAGCTGACCGGCGGCTCCGCCGTGCGCCGCGACCTGGCCGGCAAGGACGGCTTCGGCGACCTGGTCACCCTGGACAACAGCGGCAACCTGGCCTTCCACGGCGGTGACGGCAAGGGCGGCCTGAGCGGCACGAAGGTGACCGGCGCGGGCTGGCCGACCACCTCCACCGTCGTCCCCTTCGGTGACGTCAACGGCG
>NZ_JBFBGR010000008.1:0-18550 GCF_040684755.1 Streptomyces sp. NPDC089799
GGTGGATCATGGCGGTGATCTGCCGGAGTCCCAAGGTGTCCAGGCCGGGGGCCCCTTCCCTGTGCGTTCCTGCCGTACGCGGTTCCTGCCGTACGCCGTTCCCCGCGCCTCAGCCGATCAGGGCGCCGAGTGCGTCGTCGGCCCGCCGGACCCACACCGGGGCGCCGACGGCGGTGAACCGCTCCCTGGCCGTGAGCACCAGGCCGCGTGCCCGGCCGGCTTCCCCGCGGCGCTGCCACACCGCGGCGAGCGCCAGCTGGATCTGGCCGGCGACCAGCGGGCTCTTGCCCTCCTCGGCGATGTCCAGGGCGTCCACCAGCGTGGTCTCCGCCGTGGCCAGCGAGCCCTTGGCGAGCCGCGCCTCACCCAGACCGAGCAGGGTGTGGGCCAGGCCGAGGGTGTCGTTCTGCTCCTTGACGATGCGCACCGCGCGGATGAAGGAGCTCTCGGCCTCGGCCGGGCTGCCCAGGGCCAGGTGCACCTGGCCCAGCCTGCACAGCGCCTGGGCGAGGTTGCGGGTGCTGCCCGAACCGGTGCTCTCCTCTACCCGGACCGCGTCCAGGGCGAACTGCCTGGCCTGCTCCGGCCGCCCCAGCTCCAGCTCGATCCCCGCCATGTTGTGCAGGCTGTGGGCCTCGCCGAGGTGGTCCCCCACCTCGCGGAAGACCGGGAGCGCCTCGCGGTGGCGGGTCATGGCCGTGTCGAGGTCCCCGCGCACCCGGTCGATCATGGCCATGCAGCGGAGGCTCATCGCCCGGCCCGCGGCGTCCTCGGCCTCCGTGTAGAACCGCAGTGCCTTCTCGAAGTGCGGCGCGGCGGCATCGAAGCTGCTGAGCATCTCCAGGGTGCCGAGGTTGTAGTGCATGGCCGCCTGGCCGAGCTCGTCACCGATGTCGTGCGCGGCCCGCAGGGCTTCCTGGCTGCAGTTGCGCCAGTCCTCCTTGTAGTTGCGCATCGAGAAGAAGGTCCCGGAGGAGGCGGTCAGGTCCCAGGCGACGTCGGCGCGTCCGGCCCGGGCCGCCTGCCGCACGGTGGCCACGATGCCGAGCCGCTCGGCCTCGTACCACTCCAGTGGCGCGGCGAGCAGTTCCTCCCGCAGGTAGGTGTCGACGCGCCGGCGCCGGACCGGGCCGTGGGTGACCGTGCTGTTGGGGAACAGCAGCTGGACGGCCTCCTCCGCCAGGGTGAGGAAGGTCCGCCAGAAGCGGTCGGCGGCGGCGTGCCGGTCCGGTTCCGACTCGTCGAGTTCCGCGCACTCGGAGGCGTAGAGGCGCAGCAGGCCGTTGAACCGGTAGCGGAGCTGGCCGGTGGCGTCCATGCTGACCACTTCGAGGAACTGGGCGTCGACCAGGTTCTCGATGAGCCGCTCGGCGTCGAGCACCTCGTTGTTGAGCAGCGCGGCCGCGGCCCAGGCCGTGAAGTCGGGTACCTCGATCAGCCCGAGCAGGCGGAAGAGCCTGGCCGAGTCCGAGGACAGGTAGCGGTAGCTGAGCGCGAAGCTGGCGCGGATCTGCGACTCGCCCTGGCTCAGCTCGTCCAGCCGGCGCCGCTCGTCGCTCAGCCGCGCCACCAGGAACTTCACCGGCCAGTGCGGCTTGGAGGCGAGCCTGGCCGCGGCGATCCGCAGGGCCAGGGGCAGGTGTTCGCAGAGCCGGGCCAGCCGGACGGCGTCGGCCCGGGCGGGGCCGATCCTGCGCTCGCCGACGATGGTCGTGAGCAGCCCCACGGACTCGGTCTCGGACAGCGGGCCCAGGTGGACGCGTGCCTGGGAGGGCCAGGCGACCAGCTGTTCCATCTGGTCGCGGCTGGTGACCACCACGCCGCACTTGCCGCTGCCCGGGAGCAGCGGCCGGAGCTGGGTGTAGCTGCGCGCGTTGTCGAGGACGATCAGGACCCTGCGGTCCGCCAGGACGCTGCGGTACAGCGAGATGCGGTCGTCCGGCTCGGCGGGGATCTGGTCGGCCGGTACGCCTAGGGCGCGCAGGAAGCGGCTCAGCACCTCGTGCGCCCTGGTCGGGTCGTGCTGCGGGTCGTAGCCGCGCAGGTCGGCGAAGAGCTGCCCGTCGGGGAAGTGCTCCGCGACCCGGAAGGCCCACCGGGTGGCCAGTCCGCTCTTGCCGATGCCGGCGGCTCCGGTGATCAGGCCGATGGCGGAGGAGCGGTCCTCCTCGGAAGCGCCGACCAGGCTGTCCAGTGCGCCGAGTTCGGCCTCACGGCCGGTGAATCCCGGTACGTCCGGCGGAAGTTCGGAGGGGATCGTACGGACGGGGGCGGCCGGGGCGCGCTCCGCGGCGGGCGCGGCGGCGGCGAGCGAGGGGTCGTCCCGCAGGATGGCGTCGTGCAGTTCCTGGAGGTCGGGGCCGGGCTCGATGCCGAGTTCGTCGATGAGGTGGCGGCGGGCCTCCCGGAAGGACTCCATGGCGTCCGCGCGCCGGCCGGACCGGTACTGGGCGAGCATCAGGTGGTGCCGGATGCGTTCGCGCAGGGGGTGGTCACGGACCCTGGCGACGAGTTCGGGGATGAGTTCCTGGTGCTGCCCGAGTTCGAGGTGGACCAGCGTGGAGTCGTCGTAGGCGTTGAGCCGGTGCTCCTCCAGGCGGTCGGACTCGTCGTCGATGACCTGGCCGCCCACGCCGGCGAAGGCGGTGCCGCGCCAGAGTCCCAGGGCCCGGGCGTAGTGGTGTGCGGATTCCTTGAGGCGTCCGTCCCCGGCGTGCGCCTCGGCCTCGTGGACCAGTGCGGCGAATTCGAGGGAATCGATCCGGTGGCCGTCGGTCCGGAGCAGGTATCCGGGATGTGCCGTGACGATGACGTCCTCGTCGACACCCGCGGCCTTGAAGATCTTCCGCAGGGCCGCGACGCAGATGGCCACCTGGGTACGGGCCGTGGTCGGCGGATTCATGTTCCAGACGGTCTCGACCATGGTGTCCACGGAAACGACGCGTCCGGGAGTGAGCAGCAGCAGCGCGAGAATCGTGCGCTGGCGTGCTCCGCCGAGCGATATGTCTTCGTCCCCCGCGCTGACTTCCAGTGGTCCGAGAACCTTGAAGCCGAGCTGTGTCCCCACCTCGCCCCCCGTCAATCTGCTTCCTGATTACGGCGGTCCCAATGTAGGTCACCAGCAGGGAAGTTCCATGCGGAAGAGAGCGGGGTCGTCACCTTCGGGGGGCGCCCGGACCGGTGGTCCACGGGCGGCTGCGGCGGGAACGGAGCGTTGTCCTCGAACATTCCCGCGGCGGGTGTGTCATGTGCGGTTCGCGATGGTGCCTGCCGGTAGCGGAATCAGTTGCTTCGGCTGTTTGTGAGGGCCGTTGGTGAAGGCCGCTCGTGAAGCTCTCCTGTGAAGGCCGTCGGCGAAGGCCCTTGGCCGGGCGCTCGTTACCAGGGGCCGTTGTCCTGCAGACCCGCCTGGCCGGCCGGGGCGCCCCACGGGCCGTTGTCCAGCAGGACGTTCTGCGAGGCGGCGGCCTTCGGCGCGCCCCACGGGCCGTTGTCGGCGGCGGCCAGGCCGGAGGAGGCGAAGACGGCGGTGCCGGCGACCACGGTGACGGCGAGGGACTTAACGGCGGCGGCGAGGGTCTTGTTCATGGTTTCCGTCTCCTTCTCGGTGGGCCGCTCGCCTCTCTGACCAGCGGCTTCTTCGTTCTGCCGAGAAAATTACGGAGCTGCTCTTTCACGCTGTTATCGCTTCCGGGCCGCCTTTCGATAACGGCGATAACGGCGTTGTCGGGGGGAGGGATAACCACCCCGGGGACGGAGGATTTCCGGCTACCTGGCCACCCCTGCCGAGGCGTTCACTCGTTCCAGCGGCAGACGCACTGCCGCGGTACGGAGGTGAATCCCTTCAATGACTGCATTCACTGGCGCCGGCACCCGGCCGGCGCACACCGAAGGCGCCACTGCACCGGAGCCCCGTGCGGAAGCACACGTCTGGTCCCTGCGTCCGCTGGAGCGGCCGCAGTCCTGGTTCGGACTGCTCGACAGCGCGGAGCTCACCCGTGTCCCGTCCTTCGCCCACGAGCTCGACCTCGCCCGGTTCGTCACCGGGCGGACCCTCGCCAAGACGGCGCTCGCCAGGATGGCGGGCACCGATCCGGAGGCCGTGAGCCTGCGCGCCCGCTGCCCGGGATGCGGCGGGCCGCACGGGAAGCCCCGGGTGGTCGGCCCGGCCGCGGGCTGGGAGCTGTCCATCACGCACTCGGGTGACGTCGTGGCGGTGGCCCTGACCCTCGGCGGGCCGCTGGGCATCGACGTGGAGCGCTGGGAGCCGTGGGCGGGCCCAGGTCTGCCCCCGGAGTACGACCTGGTGCTCACACCAGCCGAGCGGGCGGCCGTCGACCGGCTGCCCGAGGAGCGCCGGGCCCGGGCCGGACTGACCTACTGGACGCGCAAGGAGGCCGTCCTGAAGGCGACCGGTGAGGGGCTCAACACCCCGATGACGGACTTCACGCTGTCGGGGCCGGACGAGCCGCCGGAGCTGCTCCACTGGCACGGTCCGGACGCCGCCGGGAGACCGGTGCCGGCGCTGGCCGACCTCTCCCTGGACGGCGACTACCACGGCGCGGTGGCGGTCATCGGGGCCGGTTCGGTGCGGGCGACCGTACACAGCGGCCCGGATCTGCTGGCCCGGACCCGGAAGCCGGTCGTCCCGCGGGGCCGGTCTGAGCCGGTGCGAGTGATCGCGACGGAGCAGGCGCCACCGGCCCTGGCCGGAGCGGCCCGTTCCCTGTCGGGCGTGGTCCGCTGACCGGGGGACGACGGGGCCGGCCGCCGAACGGGCGGCCGGGAACGACCCGGCCGCGCCGGCCCCGTACCCGCTCCCCACCAGGCCCGGGGGACCCCGTCCCCCGACCGACCGGAGAACAGCGGGAGTCCAGCTGCTCCCCCGGACACCCTTGCGCGAGGCACACGGTGAGCACCTCGTACGGCCGTACGCCGGCCACGCCGCTTCCCGGACGCTGCGGGAGATCCCCACCAGGCCGGGTCCACGGCCGCCCCGACACGATCGCGGGCCGGTCCGTGGCAGAAGGAACAAGGAACGAGAACGGAACAGACCTGTGCCCGGCGGGCACACCCCACCGCCGGGCACAGGTCTGTTCCGCAGGGAACCGGTACGGCTAGCGCACGCTCCAGGCGTGGTGCAGGGCCGTCATCTCCTGCAGGTCGGCCGCGAGTTGCTCCAGGAAGGGGCCGGGCCGTTCGTGGAGGAAGAAGTGGCCGCCGGGGAACGCCCGGAAGGCCCTGCGGCCCTCGGTCTCGGCGCCGTCCCAGGGCCAGGCGTCGGTCTCCCCGACCAGCGGGTCCGACTCGCCCGTGTACACGCGCAGTTCGCAGGGCAGCGGAGCCTCCCGGCGCGGCACGTGCCGGGCCAGTATCTCCAGGTCGGCACGGAGCACCGGCAGGTAGAAGTCCAGGAACTCGGGATTGTGGCGGAGTTCGGGCGGCAGGCTCTGCGAGTGGTCGAGGAGGTCGAGCAGGTCCTCCTCGGTGCTGTCCGCGCCGGCCCGCCAGCGCGCCGGTGCGGGCCGGGTCGGCGCCTGGGCGGCCACCGAGACCAGTCCGCGGACGGGCCGCCCGCTGTAGTGGCGCAGGGCCAGGCACAGGTCCCAGCCGATCACCGCGCCCATGCTGTGGCCGAGGACGACCGTCGGCAGGGCGGGGTCCGGGAGCGACTCCAGGGCGGTGATCACACCGTCCACCACATCGGCCATCCGGGTGAGCGGTTCCTCCGTCAGCCGGCTGCCGTGGCCGGGGAGCTCAACGGCGAGCACCTCGGTCCCGGCGGGCAGCGACGCGGCCCATCCCCGGTAGAGGTGGGCGGCCCCGCCGGCCGGGGGCAGGCACAGCAGGCGCCTGCGGGCGGTGGCCTCGGTGGTGCGCGGGGCGTACCAGTGCTTCAGCCAGGCGGCCGGCCCCTCGGAGGTTCTGCCGTGCATCGGTGATCACGCTGCCTGTTCGAGTTCGAGGCGGTGGGCGCGCAGCCACTCGTAGTACGGCAGCTGGTCCTCGTAGAGCTCCGCCAGGTACGGGTTGTCGTGCACGGTCCCGGCCGCCGGGCGGAAGCCGCGGGCCGGGCCGGGCTCTCCGCCGGAGGTGCCGGCTGCCGGGTGCCGGGGCAGTCCGGTGCGGGCGGCACAGGCGGCGGCGACTGCGGTCGGCCGGTTCGCCAGGTCGTCCGCGTCCACCACCACGGGAACAGTACCCGAGGCCATCCGGGCCAGCTCGAAGATCTCCCAGCAGTGGCCGAAGCCGACCTCCTCGGAGGTGAGGTACGGGTTGTGGGGGTAGTGCGCGGCGATGACCTCGGCGGGGTCCCGGATGACGAACGTGTGCTGGATCCGGGCCGTGAAGCGGGGATCGGCGAGCAGGGCGGGGTGGCGCAGTCCGGTGGTGTCCGCGAAGTACACGGTCCGGGCGCCCGGGACGGCGGCGAGTTCCAGTACGCCGTCCAGCAGGGCGGTGTCGTCGGCGTAGGTGCGGCCGCGGTGGCTGAAGCTGCCGTCAGCGGCCCGCCTGTTGAACGGTTCGTCGAGGACGGTGACGTCTCCGCGCCCGCTCATGATCCGGGCCAGTGCGGTGGTCCGGCAGCCCGGCGGGCTCCAGGTGGCGATCACGGGCAGCCGGTCGTGCAGCACGTGGACCGTTCCGGGTTCGGCGGCGACATGGGCCATGTTCTTCTCCCCGCTGTCCGACAGGGCGGTGTCCGCCGTCGAACCAAGCAGCGCGGGACGGTCGCGGGCAACCGGCGGACGGGGCGGGCCGGGGACTTTGTCAGCTGCGGCGGACCCTGAGGGGCGGTGTGTCAGCTCCTGCGGCCCGGCCCGGGAACAGTGACACAGTCCGCCCGGCGTGCTGCCGCGGGCGCCGGGCGCCGCCCTATCGTCGTCACACAGGGTCCCCACAGTACGGACACAGGGTGGGCGCCCGTGCGGCTTCGCGCACGGTTTCCGGCACGGAAGGGCGTCCGATACGGCCGTCCGGTACACCACGCCGGGCACACCGCGTCGGGTACACCGCGTCGCATGCGGCAGGTCCGGTACGGCAGGCCGGGTACGCGGAAGGGGCCGCCGGCCGGGGCGGGAGCCCGGCCGGCGGCCCGGAGGGAAGGGAGCGGGAGGGAAGGAGAAGGGGGTTCAGCGTGCGGCGGTCACGGACACCATCGGTGTCTCCGCCCCGGTCCGGCCGGGGAAGCCGCCCGTGGTGAGCCCCAGCAGCGGGGCGGACTTCACCGCGGTCTCCTCGAACTCGGCGGCGGGGTCGGACAGGGCGACGATCGCCCCGCCGATGCCGTAGCGGGCCCGCCCGGGGGTGAGCACCAGGGTGCGGATGACGATGGACAGGTCGGCGGCGCCGGAGAGCGAGAGGTAGCCGATGGCGCCGGCGTAGATGCCGCGCGGGCCGGCCTCCAGCCGGTCGATCAGCTGCATCGTGCGGATCTTGGGGGCGCCGGTCATGGAGCCGCCGGGGAAGGCCGCCCGGACGCAGTCCACGGCGCTCAGTCCGGCCCGCAGCCGGGCCGTGACGGTGGAGACGAGCTGGTGGACGGTGGCGTAGGTCTCGACCCGGAAGATGTCCTCGGCCTCGACGCTGCCGGGCTCGGCGCAGCGGCCCAGGTCGTTGCGGACCAGGTCGACGATCATCAGGTTCTCGGCGCGGTCCTTCTCGCAGGAGGCGAGTTCGCTGCGGATCGCGGCGTCCTCGGCGGGGGTGGCGCCGCGCGGACGGGTTCCCTTGATGGGCCGGGACTCGGCGATGCCGTCGGCACCCACCCGCAGGAACCGCTCGGGTGAGGTGCTCAGCACCTGGGTCCGGCCGAACTGGAGCAGTGCGGCGAACGGCGCGGGGTGGCTGCGGCGCAGGGCCCGGTACGTCTCCCAGGGGTCGGGGTCGCCGTCCGCCTCGGCCAGGTTGGTCAGGCAGACCTCGTACGTCTCCCCGGCGGCGATCTCGTCCTGGCACTCCTCGATGAGCCCGAGGTAGGCGTCGCGGTCGTGGCGCAGCCGGAGTCCGGTGAGCGGGGCCTGCGGTGCGGGCGCGGGCAGCGGCACCGGCGCGGTGTCGCGCAGGGTGCGGGCGGTCCGGTCGAGCCAGGCGCGGGCGGGACCCTCCTCGCCGTCCTCGGCGAGGGCGAGCAGGTAGGTGGTCCCGGTGTGGTGGTCGAGCACCGCCGCCCGGTCGGCGAAGACCATCACGGCATCGGGGTCCTCGGCGCGGTGGCGGGCCTCGCCGCCGCACTGGGCCTTGAGCTCGTAGCCGAGGTAGCCGACCCAGCCGAGCGCGAAGTCGAAGGGCAGGGCGGGCACGTCGGTGCGGCAGGACCGCAGGTCGCGGTCGATCCAGTCGAGGAAGTCCTCGGCGACGAGCCGCTCGGGCACCCCTCCGGCCGAGGAGACCGAGACGGTGCCGCTGGTGACGTCGGCCATGGCGATACGGGCGAGCGGGCCGGCCGCGTTGCCGAGGTAGGAGAACCGGCCCTCGGGCCCGCCGCTGCGGCTGCTGTCGAGCCAGAAGCCGTGCGGGCCGGAGCGGAACAGCCGGTCGTAGACGCTCTCGTCGTCCCAGCGGGTGGTGAGGATGTCGGCGAGCACCCGGAGCCGGCGGACGGGCGCGGGAGCGGCCGGGGAGGAGCCGCCGGCCGGGGCCGCGGCCGTGAGGGGGCCGGCCGCGGCGGAGGGGTCGGCGCCACGGGCGGAGAGCTCCGGGATACGGGCGGAGAGGTCCGCGCCACGGGCGGGGAGTTCTGCGCCGCGGGCGGAGAGGTCCGGGACCTGCGGGGCGTCCTGGCCGGCGTGGGTCCGGCCGTGGTGCTCCAGGACCAGCCGCCGGAAGTTGGCGATGAGTTCGCGGCCATGGGTGGTCGAGATCGACTCGGGGTGGAACTGCAGGCCCCAGCGGGGCAGGGTGCGGTGCCGCATGCCCATCACGACGCCGTCCGTGCTCCAGGCGGTGGCCTCCAGCTCGGCGGGCAGGTCGGTGACGGCCAGCGAGTGGTAGCGGACCACCTCGAAGGGGGAGGGCAGTCCGGCGAAGAGTCCGCTGCCGTCGTGGATCACCGGCGAGGTGCGGCCGTGGCGCGGTTCGGGGGCGCGGACCACCCGGCCGCCGTGGGCGTGGGCCAGCCCCTGGTGCCCCAGGCAGATGCCGAGGAGGGGGAGTTCGGACCGCTCCAGGACGTCGCGGCAGATTCCGAAGTCGGCGGCTCTTTCCGGGGTTCCCGGTCCTGGCGACAGGACGACGGCGTCGAAGCCGTCGAACAGGCCCGGCCGCCAGGTCACCGCGTCGTTGCGCAGGACCACGGGCTCGGTCCCGGTGACCTCGGTGATCTGGTGGAAGAGGTTGTAGGTGAAGGAGTCGTAATTGTCGACGAGCACGGTGCGCACGGAAGCAGTCCTCGCGGTGTAGGGGCGTAAGAGCTGTGAGGGGTGTGCGGACGGCGGGTTCATCGGGCTGCGGGCACGATCGCCAGCAGCATGTGGTCCACGGGGGTGCCGGCCTCGTGGACCTGACGGGTGACCAGGGTGATCAGTCGGCGGTCCTGCTCCGCGGCCAGCCGCTTGAGCAGCGGCAGGTCCCCGCGGGAGCTGAAGTGGAGCAGCGCCGAGCCGGTGGGGGTGAGCCGGTCGCAGACCTCGCCCAGGTACCGGCGGTGCACGCGGTACCCGGGGTCCACGTACGCCTTGTCGTGCTCCGAGGCGTAGCGGTGCCCGGCCGGCGCCAGGACGTAGTTGGAGCTGAAGAAGACCAGGTCGAAGCGCTCCTCGGGGTCGAGGGCGGAGAACAGGTCGCTGTGTACGGCGCGCACCCGGCCGGAGACGCCGTGGCGGGCGGCGTTCAGTGCGGCGTTGGCCACGGCGTGCGGGTTGACGTCCGCGGCGACCACGCGTTCGCAGCCGGCCAGCGCGCCCATCACGGAGATCACCCCGGTTCCGCAGCCGATCTCCAGCATGGAGCCCGTGCGGGGGGTCTCCACGTGCTCGGTCCAGCCGAGGAAGTCCAGGGCCACGGAGGTGGTGGGCGAGAAGACCGGTGCGAAGACCTCGTCGAGCAGGTCCCAGGTGCGGCCGCGCAGTTCGAAGCTGCGGGGCCGGTCGGCGCGGGTGCGGGACATGTCGCTGCGGGCCAGTGAGCGCTCGTAGTCGCGCACTTCGGCACCGGCACCGGCGAGGACGGCGGCGCCGCCGGTGCGTTCCGCAGTGGAGTCGGTGCGTCGCGCATCGACAGCCGGGGTGACGGTGGCCTGAGACATGTTTCCCCCTTGTGGAATGTCACTCGAGTGGTGGTCGAGTCAGCACGCCTGGAAGTCTGCTTCGGCCGGGGGTGCGGGCAGAAGGTGAGCCCTCCACACATCGACGGCCCCAGGGTGGTGTTCCCGCCACTGCCCGTAGGCGCGAAACGGACCAATCGGGCACAAAACTCCTGGCAGACGGAATCTTCAAGTCCTCTTTACTGACGGAGCATTGACAATTGACCCTGGTGGCGGGCGTCGCCTAGATTCCTCGCGCGGTTGTGCACCACACACCCCACACGTGAGGAACAACCCCATGGCATTACAGGAACAGCCGATTCTGCGCGTGCTCGAACTCCTCGCCCGCGAAGCCCCGGCAGCCGCGTACGAGGAGCTCCTCGCCCCGGCCGGAGCACCGGAGGCGCGCCCGGCCGAACGGGAACGGCTCGCGGAGGCACTGCGCCTGGCCGCCGCCGTCCGCGGCCACATCGACCGACGGCAGGAACGCGAGGCCGCGCTCTCCGCCCTGGTGGACACCGCCCACGACCTGACCCTGCCGTACGACCTGGACGCGCTGCTCCGGGTGATCGCCCGCCGGGCCCGGCTGCTCCTCAACCTGGACATGGCCTACATCAGCTTCCACGACGAGGAGTCCGGGGACAGCTACGTCCGCACCGCGGACGGCCACGCCAGTTCGCTGACCATGGGGTTCCGCGTGCCCATCGGCTCCGGCCTGGGCAGTTCGGTCCGGTCGGGCAGTGCCCCGTTCTGGAGCCCGGACTATCTGGAGGACCCGCGGGTCGCCCACCACAGCCTCATCGACGACGTGGTCCGCGCCGAGGGGCTGCGCGCCATCCTCGCCGTCCCGCTGCGGAGCCGGGACTCCGCGCTGGGCGTGCTCTACGCCGCCGACCGCACGGTCCGGCACTTCACCCCGGACGAGATATCCCTGATGGCCTCGCTCGCCGACCTCGCCTCCGTGGCCATCGAGAAGACCCGGGAGCTCGGCCGGGCCCGGGCCGAGATCGCCGCCCTCGAACGGTCCGCCTCCCGGACCCGGTCCGACCTGCTCTCGGTGCGGCGCGCCAACGAGGTGCACGCCCGGATGACCGACCTGCTGCTGGCCGGCGGTGACCTGTCCGGCCTGCTCGCGCTGGCCACCGGTGTCCTCGGCGGCACGGCGGCGGTGCTCGAACCCGACGGACGGGTGCTCGCGTCCACCGGCCCGCTGCCCGAGGAGCTGCCCGGCACCGAGGAGACCGCGCGGGCGGTGCTGGAGACCCATGCGGCCCGCCGCCCGGTCGAGTTCTCCCCGGGCGCCTGGCTCGCACCGGTCGCCGCGGGCGGCGAGTACCTCGGCTGCGTGCTGGTGCACCCGGCGGAGCCGCTGTCCGACAGCGGGCTGCGGCTGCTGCGGCTCACCGCGGGCACCACCGGGGTGCTGATGCTGATGCAGCGCAACACGGCCGTCGCCGAGAGCCAGGTCCGCGAGGAGTTCTTCGACGACCTGCTGACCGTGCCCGGACGGCCCCCGGCCCAGCTGCGGGACCGTGCCCGGCGGCTCGGGCTCGACCTGGAGGCCCCGTACGCGGTGGCGGTGATCCGCCCCGAGGGCGGCTCGCTGGGCCGGGCCGTGGTCTGGGCCTCCTCGTACGCGCTGCGCGCCGGCGGCCTGTCCAACGTGCGCGGCGGCTGCCTGACCCTGCTGCTGCCCTCGCGGAACCCCGGCGAGACGGCCCGGCGGGTCTCCGACGAGCTGACCCCGCTGCTCGGCCACCCGGTGACGGTCGGCGCCGCCGGTCCCACCGCGGGCCCGGCCGACATCGCGCCCACCCATGCCGAGGCGCTCCGCTGCCTGGGCGCCCTGACCTCGCTGGGCAGCAGCGGATCCTCCGCCGCCGCCAGCGAACTCGGTTTCCTGGGACTGCTGCTGGGCGACAACCACAGCGTCGACCGGTACGTCGAGGACACCATCGGGCCGGTCCTCGACTACGACACCCAGCGGTACACCACCCTGGTGCACACGCTGGAGTCGTACTTCGAGTCGGGCAGCAGCCCCACCCATGCCGCGGAGGCCCTGCACGTCCACCCCAACACGGTCTCCCGCCGGCTGGAGCGGATCACCGCCCTGCTCGGCGAGGACTGGCAGGAGCCCGCCCGCGCCCTGGAGGTGCAGCTCGCGCTGCGGCTGCACCGCACCCGCCGGACACTGCGGGCCGAGGCACCGCCGGCCGGACTGCGGGACCCCGACGGCGCCGGAGCGTCCGCGGCCGGCGGGGCGGGCGGGGCGCTCACCGACCCGTTCGGGGCGGGCGGGTTCGGGGCCGGCTCCGGCCCCGGCTCCGCCGGGCCTCACGCCGACCGTCTGCGCGCTCCGTAGACCGGCGTCCCGCCCGTGGCCCGGGCCGCGGCCGGGCGGGCGACGGCGGGACGGGCCGCCTCGTCCGCGGCCCGTGCGGCGGTGCGCCCTGCGGGGCGGTGGCCCGCCGCGGGACGGGCCGGCGCCGGGTGACCGGTCCCGGTGTGGCCCGCGCCGGGGTGTCCGGCCGGCGGGAACCCGGCCGACGGGTGTCCCCCGGCCCTCGGGAACCCCGCCAGCGGGAAGCCGGCCGCCCGGCCCGTACGGCGGTCCGTGCCGGGGTCGGCGCCGAAGTCCGCATCGAAGCCGGCGGCGAAGTCCGGTGCCGGGCGCGGCACGAGGCCGTCGTACCGGCTCCGCACCCCTTCCAGGACGCGTACGGCGTGCGCGGCCGAGGCCAGCGTGATGTGCCGGTGCCAGCCCGGGAACGAGCGCCCCTCAAAGTCCCGCATGCCCACCCGGTCCGATATCCCGGCGAACTCCACGTCCACCCGGCGGGAGAGTTCCGCCAGCCGCAGCAGCCCGGCCGGCGGCAGCCCGACCATGTCCGTCAGCCAGAACCGGTCCGGGCGGCGGCGCGGATCGACCCACTCCGCGACCAGCCGCAGCGGGCGGGCGCCACGGCCCTGCGGCACGGTCGCCACCTGCACCGAGGCGACGAACACGGTCCGCGCCGAGCCGTCCGCGCCATCGGCGTACCGGACCGGCCGGCGGAGCATCCGGGCCGTCTCCATCACCGCGCCGGCGCGCACCTGCGCCCGGCCCGTCCCCGGCAGGTGGGGGTCGGTCACCATCACCGGCGTCCCGGCCCCGATCCGCATCAGGAAGGGCGTCCGGGCGGCTGCGAACCGCCGCGGCAGGGTCTCCGGACCGCCCTCCACCGCATCCAGGACCACCGGCAGCCGGCGCATCGGCAGCGCCTCGGTGACGTCCAGCACGGCGGCGGCAGCGCAGTCGGCGAGGGTGCTCTCCTCGGGCAGGTGCAGCGACCAGCCGACCGGCGCGCCCGCCTCGACCCCGGCGGCCCAGGCGCCGAACGCCTGCTGCCCGTTGACCATCTGGCCCAGCCTGGCGTCGTAGCGGCGGTCCACACCGACCGTGTGCGCCCCGGACTTGGGGATGACCATGGGCTTCACCACCCACGCCTGGAGCCCCAGGGTCCGCTCCAGCTCGACGGCCAAGGCCTCCCGTACGGCCTGCCAGTTCCAGGGCGAGCAGCTGATGAAGTGGTGGAGGCTCTGCTCGCCGGCCGCCATCCCGGCGTGCGCGGCGATGCTCCGCATGGACTTGCGGCCGGGGGCCGTCAGCAGTCCGCGGACGTACAGTTCGGCCTTGCGCCGCTGGTCCGCCCGCGGCAGGGATTCGAAGACCGCGGCGCACAGGTCCGCGACCGCGTCTCTGGTGCCGGCCCCCGTCCCCGCTCCCGCTCCGGCCTCCCGGCGCGGCGGCTGCATGACCTCCATCAGTCGTGAGCTGCCCATGGTCCCCCGCCTCTTCCCGTAGTCCTCCAGGTCTCCCCCAGCTTGGCCCCGGGAACCCCCCGGCCACGAGAGCCGCCGGGCACACTCCTGACCCCGGGGGGTGGTGGCCCCACCACCTCCCCACGGGCGTACGGCCGGTGATCGGGCGTCCGTACGGCCCCCGGGGTGTGGCCGGACCACCACCACCTGACCGGATTCAGACCCCCCGGTCCGTTGCGGGCCCGGCGTGGCCGGCGGACCCGGCGGCCACGCCGAAGGCCCTGACGGCGCGGTAGTACGTCCAGGCCGTGCCCTCGCAGGAGATCCGCCTCGCCGTGCCGTAGCGGGCGCAGACCCGGCGCAGGTCGGCGTGGAAGGCCTCGTCGAGGCGGGGCTTGGCGGCGGAGAAGGCGTCCGCACCGGACCTGCGGTAGTTGCGGTAGCCGAAGTCGTGGCGGGCGCAGGCCAGGGTGAACGGGAAGCCGAAGGGGTTGTCCGGCGAGGTGGTGCAGTAGTCGGTCGACCAGTCGAACCCGTACGCCTCCCACCGGTCCCGGTCGGCGCGCGCGGCCGCCCAGGCATCGTGGCTGGCAGGGCCGACCTGCGTCCAACTGCCCAGCACCACGGGCTTGTCGGCGGGTACGGCTGCAGGGACGGCGGCGGGGGCGGGCCCCGCCGCGGCGAACACGAGGGCGACGGCCACCGCCCCGGCTCGACGGATCATCGTTTTCCTCCGGAACATCGGGAGACACGGTCACCGGGCCCGGGGGCCCTGCCCGGAGAACGACCGGCCCCGGCGGGTGGTGGTGGCGTCACCACCCCGCCCCCACCGGTGCGTTGCCCCGTTCGCGGCTGCGCCGGACGGTTCCTCTCGTACTCTCGTCAGGTGATCGAGTACGTGAACCAGCTCGGCCCCGACGCCCCCGGGACGGGCCCTTCCCCCGGCGGCCCGGCCGTGTCCGTCTGGTACCTGGACACCACGCTCGCCGTGGTCGGCGGCGTCGACCTCGCCGACGCGGCCTCCGTCCTGGACGGGACCGAGCTCGCCCGCGCGGAGCGGCTGGTGCGCCCGGGGCACCGCCAGCGGTTCCTCGCCTCGCACCTCGGCCTGCGGGTGCTGCTCGGCCGGTACCTGGGGGTGCCGCCGCGGGAGGTCGGGCTGGACCGGGAGGACTGCCACGGCTGCGGCGGGCCGCACGGCCGCCCGGTCGTGGCCGGCGGCACCGGGCCGCACTTCTCGCTCTCGCACAGCGAGGACACCGCCTGCATCGCCCTCGCCGGGGTGCCGGTCGGGGTGGACGTGGAGGCGCTCCCCAAGCCGGCCGCGGTGCACGACGTCCTGCACTCGCTGCACCCGCGGGAGACCGCCGAGCTGACCGCCCTGCCGGAGCCGGACCGGCCGGCGGCACTGGGCCGGATCTGGTCCCGCAAGGAGGCGTGCCTGAAGGCCACCGGGGCCGGGCTGACCGGGGGCCTGGCAGAGCCGTACGTCGGCTCGGCCCCCGACCCGGCCGCCGTTCCGGGCTGGACCCTGAGCGACCTCCCGGCCCCGCCCGGCTATTTCGCGGCCCTGGCCGTGGCGGCGGCCGGGACGGGGTAGGCAGCGCGCCCGCTCCGGGGGCGTGTCGTGCGTCCGGTCGGCGCACCCTCCGTGCGGCCCGTCCGGGGCTCCCCGAGCATCGCCGCATGACCATGACCCCGTTCACCGTCCTGCTGCCCGCCGCCGCCCTGCTGACGGCCGCGGCCGCCCTCCCCGTCACCCCCGCCGGCACCGGCGCCCGTACGCCCGGACCCCAGGTCCCGCCGCGGCAGGACTACGTCGTCGTCCTCAAGGACACCGGCCCGCGCGCCCTCGCCCGCGCCCTGGCCGCCGAGGCGGCCGAGGCCGGGGACGAGGTCCGCGCCGTCTACGGAGCCGCGCTCGACGGTTTCGCCGTACGCACCTCGGAGGAACGCGCCGGGGAACTGGCCGCCGATCCGAGGGTCGCCCGGGTGGAGCGGGACTCCCTGTTCCGGATCTCCGACACCCAGCCGGCGGCGCCGTGGCACCTGGACCGGATCGACCAGCGCGCCCTCCCCCTCGACGGCTCCTACGCGTACGGCGGGACGGGCGCCGGGGTCACCGTGTACGTGCTGGACACCGGCATCGACACCGGGCACGAGGAGTTCGGCGGCCGGGCCGTGGCCGGGCACAACGCGGTGCGGTCCGAGGGCCCGGGCGACTGCAACGGCCACGGCACCCATGTCGCGGCGACCGCGGGCGGGGCCTCGTACGGCGTGGCCAAGGGGGTCCGGCTGGTCTCGGTGAAGGTGGCCGACTGCAACGGCGACGCCCGCATGTCCGCCGTCCTCTCGGGCGTGGACTGGGTGGTCCGGCGGCAGGCGCTCGCCCGGCCCGCCGGCCCCGCGGTGGCGAACATCAGCCTGGGCGGCGGGCGCAGCATGGCGATGGACTCGGCCGTACGGCGGGCCGTGCGCCGGGGCATCACCGTCACCGTCGCCGCGGGCAACGAGAACGGCAGCGCCTGCCGGTCCTCGCCCGGGTCCGTCGCCGAGGCGGTGACGGTGGGCGCCAGCGACGCCCTGGACCGGCGAGCGCCCTTCTCCAACCAGGGCTCCTGCGTGGACGTGTTCGCGCCCGGTACGGCGGTGGTCTCGGCCTGGCCGGGCTCCCCCAAGGCGAGCCGGGCCATGTCGGGCACCTCGATGGCCGCCCCGCAGGCGGCCGGTGCGGCGGCCCTGGTCCTGGCGGCCCGTCCGGCGGCCACCCCGCGCGAGGTGGGCGCGGCGATCGTCGCGGAGGCGGTGCCGGGCCGGCTCACGGGCCTCTCCTCGAACACGGCCAACCGGCTGCTCCAGGTGCCGGGCGGCGCCCCGGCCGCACCCGTCCGCTGACCCGGCGGCGCTCCGCCACGGGGTGGACGGGGAACCGCACCTGATGGGACATCAATTTCTGTGTGCTTCGGACGAAAGGAATGCATTGACTTCTCGTGACGGCGACGCGTCAATGTCGGCCACCGCACCGGCTCGGCCTCCCCCGCACAGCGGGTGGGGGGAGGGTTCGTCATGACGAAGGAGTCGCGACCCAGTGAGTACGAGAACGTTCCGACGAAGAGTGCTGGCCGGGGCGGGGGCCCTCACCCTGGCCCTGACGGGTGGCATGGCGGGCCTGGCGGGGACGGCACAGGCCGCGGTCAAGACCACCCCCGTGTACGTGAAGTGCGACGCGCCGGCTCCCCAGCCGGACGCCGAGGGCAACCAGGACTTCACCGTCACCCTGCCGGACGGCGCCAAGGCCGGCGACACCGTACCGATCACCATCGACCCGGGCCTCTCGCCGATCGTGCCGATGTTCACCATCGACACGGTCAACACCATGAAGGCGAAGCTGTTCGTCGGCGGGCAGGCGCAGACGGTCACCAGCGCGGCGATCCCCTCGCACCAGGAGGGCGGTGTCAAGGCCGACCCGCCCGCGTTCAGCGGGACGATCAAGATCCCGGACGGCACCGAGGGCACCACCGTGCAGGTGACGCTCGACCAGTTCGTCACCGACGCGGACATCGGCGGCACCGTCTACACCACCAGCTGCACCCCGTCCCCGCGGCCGAGCGCCCCGGTCGGTTCGGTCGCCGTGGCCGCGCTGCCCAAGGAGCCGGTCACCACGAAGATCACCCCCAACAGCGGCAAGGCCGGCACGGTCGTCGCGGTCACCGGCGCCAACTTCCCGGCGGGCCCGGTCACCTGTTCCGCCTCGCTGGCCGGTACGGCCACCGGTGACACCGGCACCGGCAGCGCGGACGCCTCCGGTGCGGCCACCTGCAGCCTGACCGTCACCAAGAAGGCCGACGCCATCAGGATCGACGGCTCCACGGGGGCCGCGAAGGCGTTCGTCTTCGTCGAGGACCAGCCGGGCGTGAAGAACCCGGTGGACGTCGAGGTGCTGCCCGGCCCGCTGGCCATCGGCCCGAAGGACGGGTTCCCGGCCTCCGACTGGGGCAAGGTGACCATCAACGGCAAGTCGCAGTCGGTCGTGGGCCAGTTCAACGCGGTCACCGTGCAGGACTTCCGCGGCGGCAGCCTCGGCTGGGACGTCACCGCGACCCGTACGCCGTTCCTGAACGAGGCCACCGGCCATTCGATGGCCAAGGCGCAGATCGGCATCCAGCCGTCCTGCACCGTCACCAACCCGGACAGCCCGAGCACCTGCACCGCGGGCGCCCCCGGGGCGATCACGGACTCCCCGATGAAGGTGGCCTCCCAGGCCGCCGGCGGGGACCAGCTGACCGGCGGCGAGTTCTCCGTCGGCGGCGCCGGGATGATCCAGCTCCCGCCGTTCGCGTTCGCCGACACCTACCAGTCGGTCGTGACCTTCTCGGTCGCCTGATCCGATCCGGTACCCGGGTGGTGGGGGGGGGGGGGGGCCCCCCCCCCCCCCCCCGGGCCCCGCCCCCCCGGGGCCCCCCCCCGCCCCCCCCCCCCCCCCCCCCCAACGCGCCCCCCCCCCAC
>NZ_JBFBGR010000008.1:18558-299129 GCF_040684755.1 Streptomyces sp. NPDC089799
TTTTTCTTTTGTGTTTTTTTCTTATTTTTATCCGATCGGGTCCGGGGGGGGGGGGGGGCCCCGCCCCCCCACCACCCTCGTCCTGTTCCGGCCCTCCTGGAGACCCGCCCATGCAGCCTGCCCTCCGCACCCGAACCGGCCTCGCCGCGCTGCTCCTGTTGCTCGCCGGCGTCCTGCTGCTGGTGCCCGCCGCGCCCGCCCGGGCCGCCGACAACGGCACCTGGAGCGTGTTCCCCACCCCGCCGGCCGGGGCGCAGATGCCCGACCGCGCGTACTTCTTCCACCAGGGCGCGGCCGGTACGACGGTGCGCGACAGCGTGACCGTCCACAACACCTCCGACAGGGAACTGAGCTTCAAGGTCTTCGCCACCGATGCCGTCAACACCCCGGTGGGCGGGGCGTTCGCGCTGCTGCCGGCGGAGACCGCGCCCAAGGACCTGGGCACCTGGATCCGCCTCGGGCCGGAGGCCGCCGACGGGGCCGGCGGGACGGTCACCGTGCCCGCCAAGGGCCGCAGGGACATCCCGTTCACCGTCACCGTGCCCGAGGACGCCATCCCGGGCGACCACGTGGGCGGGATCGTCGCGCTCGGCACGGCCGTCGAGGGCGTGGAGGGCGACGGCAAGGTCAAGGTGGGGGTGCGCCGTTCGGTGGGCGCACGCCTGTACTTCCGCGTGCCGGGGCCGGTGGCGGCCGGTCTGAGCGTGGAGGACGTACGGGTGGCGCGGCATGCGCCGCTGCTGCCGTGGATCGGCGGGAAGGCCACGGCCACCGTCTCGTACACCCTGGTCAACCGGGGCAACGTGGTGGTCTCGCCGACGCTGGCGGTACGCGCCGAGGGGGCCTTCGGCCGTACGGTGCGCAGCAGTCCGGCCCGTGACCTGAAACTGGTGCTGCTGCCGGGCCAGCGCATCGAGCTGACCGAACCATGGCCGGACGCACCCCAGTTGGACTGGGTGACCGTCACCCTCACCGCCGGCGCGGCGGACCAGCCCGGCCTGAAGGCCACGGGTGGGGCGGAGTTCGTGGCGGTGCCCTGGGCGGCGGCGGGCGTCCTGCTGGTGCTGACCGGGGCGGGCATCGCCGTGCTGGTGGTGCGCCGGCGCCGGACCGCCCCCCTCGAAGATCCAATTTCCGTACGGGACTTGGCCGAAACCCGTTGATCGGCGAGGCTGACCCCTGGCGTCCCGGCGCACGGCCGGACCGCTGACCAGGGGGGAGCCCACGATGGAGTGGACGGACACCAGAACCACGGCGGACGAAACCGGCCGCCCCGACCCGACGGCCGCCCCCGCCCCGGCGAGCGCACTGCTGTGGCGCGTCGAGGACGCGCTCGGTGACGGCACCTCGGTCTGGCTGCCCGGGGACGGCCTGCTGCGGCTGACCCTGCCGGTGTTCGGCGGCGGACCGGTGCCGGTCACCGTCGACGCGGTCGCGGACACGGTCCGTCCGGCGCGCGGGATCGTGTACCTGCTGCCCGGCGGAGGGCTGGACTTCACCGCCGCGTTCCTCACCCCGGCCGGGGCCGGGCAGGGCCTCGCGGAGCGGCTGTGCGACCGCGGCCTGCTGGTCGTCGGCGTCACCCCGCGCGAGGACGCGGCGGAGGCCGCGGACACCGCCGCCGGATGGGACCCGGAGGCGCACCACCGGGACCTGGCCGGGGTGGTGGCCGCGCTGGATCCCGTACTGCGCCTGCCGTACGCCTACGCCGGCCATGCCGAGGGGGCCGCCCTGGCCCTGGCCGCAACCGCCGCGGACGACTCGCCGCGCCTGCGCAGGCTGATGGAGGCGCACGCCCCCGGAGAGGGCCCGCACGCCGCCCTTCTCCCCGACCGCGCGCACGACCCCGCCCACACCGACCACCGCGCCCACGCCGGCCTCCTCGGAGACGCCCCTGCCCCCACGGCCGCCCGGGCCGTGCTGTGACCCGTGCCGCCGACCACGGCGCGGGCACACCCTCCGGCCCCGCCCGGCCGGAGCGGCCCCCTGCAGCGGCGGCTCCGGCGGGGGCGAGCGCGCCTCCGGCGCGTGTCCTCCTCCTCGACGCCGCCCCCGGCGACCTGCTCGACCGCGAGCTGGAGCGCCTGCTCGGCCATGGGCTGGCCGTCACCCTGAACCTCCGCCGGGTCGCCGACAAGGCCGCGGCCCGGGCCGCCTGGCAGGGCAGGGTGGAGTTCACCGACTTTGATCCCTTCGACGGGGAAGCGCTGATCGCGGAGACCCTCCGGGACGGCCACGGCCACGACGCGGTCAAATCCCGTGCCGGAGTCCCGTTTCGCGCCGCGTTCCTCGCGGCGGCGACCGCCCCCGGGATCAGCGCCCCGCTCCGGGTGATCGGCCGGGCCGGGGCGGGCACCGACCACGTCGACCTGCCGGCCGCGGCCCGGCACGGCGTCGCCGTCACCCACACCCCCGGGTCGAACGCCGAGGCGGTGGCCGAGTTCGCCCTGGCCCAGCTGCTCGCCCTGACCCGTGACCTGACCGCGTACGACGACGCCGCGCACCGCGGCCTCTGGCGCGCCCCCGCCGCCCCCGCCCGGGAGCTCTCCGAGCTCACCCTCGGCCTGGTCGGCGTGGGCCGGATCGCCTCGGCACTGGCGCGGCGGGCGACCGCCCTGGGCATGACGGTGCAGGGCCTCTCCCGGCGCCCCGCCGGTGCCGGGGACCCGGTGCGCCGGGCCGGCTCCCTCGGTGCGCTGCTCGGCAGCAGCGACGTGGTCTCCCTGCACCTGCCGCTCACGGCGGAGACCCGCGGACTGATCGGTGCCACGGAACTGGCCCTGATGCGCCCGGGGGCGGTCCTGCTGAACACCGCCCGCGGCGGCATCGTCGACGAGCAGGCCCTGGCGGACGCGCTCCGCGACCCCGCGCACCCCCTGGCCGCGGCCGCCGTCGACACCTTCGCCCGCGAACACGCCGCCTTCGCCTCGCCCCTCTTCGGCCTGCCGAACGCCCTGCTGACCCCGCACGTCGCGGGCATGTCGCGCACGGCGATGGCCGGCGCGGCGCTCGCCTGTGCGGACCACATGGCGGCCCTGCTGGCCGGCCGGTCCGAGGGCGTTCCCGTGGTGGCGCCGGCGGGCTGAGGGCGGAAACGGGCTCGCCCCCGCGTGAGGGTTGCGGGGGCGAGCGGTTCCGGCCGGCCTGCGGGCCGGGGCGGCGGTGGGGTCAGTGGTTGCGGGGGAAGCCCAGGTCGACGCCGGAGTGCGGCTCGGACGGGTCGGGCCAGCGGGTGGTGACGACCTTGCCGCGGGTGTAGAAGTGGATGCCGTCCGGGCCGTAGATGTGGTGGTCGCCGAAGAGCGAGTCCTTCCAGCCGCCGAAGGAGTGGTAGCCCACCGGGACCGGGATCGGCACGTTCACGCCGACCATGCCCGCCTGGACCTCCAGCTGGAAGCGGCGGGCCGCGCCGCCGTCCCGGGTGAAGATCGCGGTGCCGTTGCCGAACGGCGAGTCGTTGATCAGCGCCACGGCCTCCTCGTAGGTCTCGGCGCGCAGCACGCAGAGCACCGGGCCGAAGATCTCGTCGCGGTAGGCGTCGGAGTCGGTCTTGACGTTGTCCAGGAGGGACAGGCCGATCCAGTGGCCGTCCTCGAACCCGTCGACCGTGTAGCCGGTGCCGTCCAGGACCACGTCCGCGCCCTGCTCGGCGGCGCCGTGCACGTACGAGGCGACCTTGTCGCGGTGCACCTTGGTGATCAGCGGGCCCATCTCCGAGGTCGGGTCGTTGCCCGGGCCGATCTTGATCTTCTCGGCGCGCTCGCGGATCTTCTCGACCAGCGCGTCGCCGACGGCGCCGACCGCGACGACGGCCGAGATGGCCATGCAGCGCTCGCCGGCCGAGCCGTACGCCGCCGAGACCGCGGCGTCGGCGGCCGCGTCGAGGTCGGCGTCGGGCAGGACCAGCATGTGGTTCTTGGCGCCGCCCAGCGCCTGGACGCGCTTGCCGTTGGCGGAGGCGGTGGTGTGGATGTACCGGGCGATCGGGGTGGAGCCGACGAAGGAGACGGCCGCGACGTCCGGGTGGGCGAGGAGGGCGTCCACGGCGACCTTGTCGCCGTGGAGCACGTTCAGCACACCGTCCGGCAGGCCGGCCTGGCTCGCCAGCTCGGCCAGCTTGTTGGCGGCCGACGGGTCCTTCTCGCTCGGCTTGAGCACGAAGGTGTTGCCGCAGGCGATGGCCAGCGGGAACATCCACATCGGGACCATCGCCGGGAAGTTGAACGGAGTGATGCCGGCGACCACGCCGAGGGGCTGCCGGATCGCGGCCACGTCCACCCGGTTGGAGACCGAGGTCGACAGCTCGCCCTTGAGCTGCGTGGTGATCCCACAGGCCAGCTCGACGATCTCCAGACCGCGGGCGACCTCGCCCAGCGCGTCCGAGTGGACCTTGCCGTGCTCGGCGACGATCAGCTCGGCGATGGCGTCGCGGTTGGCGTCCAGCAGGGCGCGGTAGGCGAACAGCACCTTGGTGCGGGCGGCCAGCGAGGACTGGCCCCAGGTCCGGAACGCGTCCTTGGCGGCCTGGACCGCGGCGTCCACCTCGTCCACCGAGGCCAGCGCGACCCGGGTGGTGACCACGCCGGTCGCCGGGTCGGTGACCGGGCCGTAGTTGCCCGACGCGCCCTCGACGGTCTTGCCACCGATCCAGTGGTTGACGGTCTTCATTTGCCTTGCTCCTTCACAGATGGCGACGTCGCTGCGCGGCTTGCCGGTCGTACGCTTGGCGGGCTTCGATCGCGGCCGGACGGGTCGCGGCCTCGGCCACAGGAACATCCCACCACGCCTGTGCGGGGGGCGGGCCCGACACAGTGTCGGGCGTTCGGGTCTGTGTGTAGACACATGTGGGCCGGTCCGCGGCGCGCGCTTCGGCCAGGGCTTCCTGCAGGTCACGGACGGTGCGGGCGCGGATCACGGCCATTCCGAGGGAGGCCGCGTTGGCCGCGAGGTCCACGCCGGGCGTGTGCTCCGGGGCGAACGCGGTGCCGAGGCGTTCGCCCCCGACGGCCGCGGAGAGGCCGCCGATGGAGGCGTACCCCTGATTGTCCAGGATCACCAGTTTGAGCGGTACGCCCTCCTGTACGGCGGTGACCAGCTCGGTGGGGTTCATCAGGTACGTGCCGTCGCCGACCAGCGCCCACACCGGCCGGCCGGGCTCGGCGAGGCCGATGCCGAGGGCGGCCGGGATCTCGTATCCCATGCAGGAGTACCCGTACTCCACGTGGTACTGGAGCGGCGACCTGGTCCGCCACAGTTTGTGCAGGTCGCCTGGGAGCGATCCGGCCGCGTTGACCAGGACGTCCTCGCCGGTGACCACGGCGTCGAGGGCGCCGAGCACCTGTGCCTGGGTGGGGGCGAGGTCGAGGTCGGCGCCCTCGGCCCGGAAGGCCAGACCCACGCGGCGCTCCCAGTCCTCCTTGGCGGCGCCGTACGCCGCCGGGTACGCGGGGTCGACCCGGTGGCCGGCCAGCAGGGCGGCCAGCTCGCGGAGGGTCTCCCGGGCATCGCCGACGAGCGGCCGGGCGGCGGCCGGCTTGTGCGCGTCGTACGGATCGAGGTTGAGCCCGATGAAACGGACGTCAGGATTCCGGAACAGGGTCGAGGAGGCGGTGGTGAAATCGCTCAGCCGGGTCCCGGCGGCGATCACCAGGTCGGCTCCGCGGGCGAGGTCGTTCGCGGGGGCGGTCCCGGTGTGGCCCACCCCGCCCACGTCCGCCGGATGGTCGTGGGGCAGGGAGCCCTTGCCGGCCTGGGTGGAGGCCACCGGGATGCCGGTGGCCCCGGCGAACGCGGCCAGCTCGGTCTGGGCCCCGCTGTACCGGATCCCTCCGCCCGCGATGATCAGCGGCCGGGCGGCGGCCCGGACGGCCCCGGCCGCGGCCTCCAGCTCGTCCCGGTCGGGCCGGGGCCGGCGCACGGCCCACACCCGCTCCGCGAAGAACTCCTCCGGCCAGTCATGCGCCTCGGCCTGTACGTCCTGGGGCAGCGCCAGGGTGACGGCCCCGGTGGCGACCGGGTCGCTGAGCACCCGCATGGCCTGCAGGGCGGCGGGGATCAGCGCCTCGGGGCGGGTGATCCGGTCGAAGTACCGGGACACCGGCCGCAGGGTGTCGTTGACGGACAGGTCACCGGCGTACGGCACCTCCAGCTGCTGGAGCACCGGGTCGGCGGGCCGGCCGGCGAACACGTCGCCGGGCAGCAGCAGCACCGGGATCCGGTTGATCGTCGCCCCGGCGGCACCGGTGACCAGATTGGTCGCGCCGGGCCCGATGGAGGTGGTGACGGCGTGGGCGGACAGCCGCCCGCTGTGCCGGGCGTACCCGACGGCCGCGTGCACCATCGCCTGCTCGTTGCGCCCCTGCAGGAAGGGCATCTCCTTGCCGCCGGTCTCCAGCAGGGCCTGCCCGATCCCGGCCACGTTGCCGTGCCCGAAGATGCCCCAGGTCGCGGCGATCAGGCGGTGCCTGCGCCCGTCGCGCTCGGTGAACTGCCGGCTCAGGAACGCGATCAGCGCCTGGGCGGTGGTCAGCCTCAGGGTGCGAGTGCTCATCGGCGGGCCTCCTCCGCCCGGTGGAAGGGCAGCCGGGGGTCGGTGTCCAGCCCCTCCCAGGTCTCCCGGATCCAGGCGTGACCGGGATGGTCCCGGATCAGCCACTCCCGTTCCGCTCCCGGCCCGGCCATCACGTTCAGGTAGTACATGTCGTGCCCCGGGGCGGCGATGGAGGGCCCGTGCCACCCGTCGGGAATCAACACGGCGTCCCCGGTCCGCACCTCGGCGAGCACATCGGTCTTCCCGGCGGGCGAAGGCGTCACCCGCTGGTACCCCACTCCGGGGGTGTCCCCGTGCGGGGCGATCTCGAACCAGTAGATCTCCTCCAGTTCGGACTCCTCCCCGGGATGCTCCTCGTCGTGCTTGTGCGGCGGGTACGAGGACCAGTTCCCGCCGGGGGTCAGCACCTCGACGGCGATCAGCCGGTCACACGCGAAGGCGTCCGCGGCGGCGAAATTGTTGACCTGCCGCGAGCAGGACCCGCGCCCCCGCAGCTCGACGGCCACGTCCCGCCCGGCCCCGTACCGTGCCGGCAGCCGCCGCTCGCACCGCGCCCCGGCCAGCGCGAACCTCCCGCCCTCCGCGGACCGCACCTCGACCTCCGCGTCCCGCGGCACATAGGCGAAGTCGCTCGTCGCCTCGAACACGCTCCCCCGCCCGAGCAACTCGAACACGACGGGCTCCCCGCCCTCGGCAGAGCGGGGCACGGGGTCCGGGGCGGAGCCCCGACCGGGGTCCGGGGCGGAGCCCCGAGGGGGGTGTGGGGGCGCGGCCCCCGCGGACGGGGTCCGGGGCTGAGCCCCGGCACCCGGCGGAGCCGCATGACCGGACACAGCGGGAAGGGGCGGGGTGGGGAAACGCTCCGCGCAGCGGACCACGCACCCGCCGGACAGCGGCAGCACGACCCACTCCGCGTCCCCGCACGCGAACGCGTACGCCTCACCCGGCCCGAGCTCCAGGATCCGCAGCCGCGTCAGCTCCATCGCGTGCTCCGAAATCACCGGCACGACGCCAGCACCTCCTCCACCTCCGCCGCGTACGGCATGGCGGACGAGCACTCCAGCCGCCCCGCCACGATCGCCCCCGCCGCGTTCCCGTACCGCACGGCCCGCTCCGGCCCCCACCCCGCCAGCAGCCCGTGACACAGCGCACCCCCGAACGCGTCCCCCGCGCCGAGCCCGTTGACCACCTCCACCTTCACCGGCGGGACCTCCACCACCGTCCCGTCCCGGTGCGCCGCCAGCACCCCGTCCGGGCCGCGCTTCACCACGGCCAGTTCCACCCCCGCCGCCAGCAGCGCCCGTGCCGCCGCGTACGGCTCCTGCTCGCCCGTCGCGATCCCGCACTCCTCCGTGTTCCCGACGGCCACCGTCGCGGAGGCCAGGGCCCGCGCGTACCAGGGGGCCGGGTCCGAGGACCACAGCACGGGCCGCCAGTCCAGGTCGAACACCGTGGTCCCGGACTTCGCCCGCGCCTCCAGCGCGGCCAGGGTGGCCGTCCGGCCCGGTTCCTCACTCAGCCCGGTGCCGGTCATCCAGAACACGCGTGCGGAGCGCACCGCGTCCAGGTCCAGTTCCTCCGTGCGGATCTCCAGGTCCGGCGCCTTCGGCTCCCGCCGGAAGTGGATCGGGAAGTGGTCGGGCGGGAAGATCTCGCAGAAGGCCAGCGGGGTCGGATACGCCGCCACCTCGCCCACCCACCGGTCGTCCACGCCGAAGCGCCGCAGCTCGGCCCTCAGGTACGCGCCGAAGGGATCGGCACCGGTGCGGGTGATCAGCGCGCACCGGCGCCCCAGCCGGGCCGCGGCGACCGCGACGTTGGCCGGGGAGCCGCCCAGGAACTTCCCGAAGGTGTCCGCCTCGGCGAGTGGCACCCCGCTGCGGAGCGGGTAGAGATCCACGCCGATGCGTCCCATCGTGATCAGGTCGAACGGTTCCGACAGGTCGGCGGACGGGTCGGTACGCACAGTCAAGTCCTCCCAGTTTCCCCACAATGCAGCCTAAGGTGGCCGTTATGACGTCCTCCCCGCCCGCGTTGACCCGTATCCGTGTCGGTTCGGCTCCGGACTCCTGGGGAGTGTGGTTTCCGGACGATCCGCGGCAGACCGGCTGGGCCCGTTTCCTCGACGAGGTGGCCGACGCCGGGTACGAGTGGATCGAGCTCGGCCCGTACGGATACCTCCCCACCGATCCGGTCCGGCTGGCCGAGGAGACCGCGAAGCGCGGTCTGCGGGTCTCGGCCGGGACGGTCTTCACCGGACTCCATCACGGGCCGGCGGTCTGGGACCGGACCTGGGAGCACGTGTCGCAGGTGGCGGAGCTCACCCGCGCGATGGGCGCGGAGCACCTGGTGGTGATCCCCTCCTTCTGGCGGGACGACAAGACCGGAGAAGTGCTGGAGGACCGGACCCTGACCGCCGGACAGTGGCGCGAACTGGCCCGGCAGACCGAGCGCCTGGGCCGGGAGGTGCGGGAGCGGCACGGGCTGCGGATCGTGGTGCACCCGCACGCCGACACGCACATCGACACCCCCGAGAACGTGACCCGCTTCCTGGACGCGACCGACGCCGACCTGGTGTCGCTGTGCCTGGACACCGGGCACTACGCGTACTGCGGCGGGGACAGCGTGGAGCTGATCGAGACCTTCGGGGAGCGCATCGGCTATCTGCACCTCAAGCAGGTGGACCCGCGGATCCTCGCCGAAGTCCGTGCGGGACAGGTGCCGTTCGGGCCGGCGGTGGCGCGCGGGGTGATGTGCGAGCCGCCGTCCGGGGTGCCCGCGCTGGAGCCGGTGCTGGCCGCGGCACAGCGGCTCGGCACCGACCTGTTCGCCATCGTCGAGCAGGACATGTACCCCTGCGAGCCGTCCCGGCCGCTGCCCATCGCCCGGCGCACCCGCGCCTATCTGCGCTCCTGCGGCGCCCGTTGAGAGGCTTTCCGGACATGACCAGCACGCTCGGCATCGCGGTGATCGGCACCGGGAAGATGGGCGCCGACCACGTCCGCCGGATCGGGCACTCGGTGGGCGGTGCCCGGGTGGTGGCGGTGGCCGACCCGGACGGCGACCGGGTCAAGGAGGTCGCGGCGGGCCTGGAGGGCGCCTCCGCGCACACCGACCCGGTGGCGGCACTGTCCGCGCCCGGCGTCGGGGCGGTCCTGATCGCCTCTCCGGGACCGGCCCACGAGGAGGCCCTGCTGGCGGCTCTGGAGCGGGAGCTCCCGGTGCTGTGCGAGAAGCCGCTGACCCCGGACCCGGCCGCCGCCCTGCGCGTCCTGGAGGCGGAGCGGCGGCTGGGGCGGCGCCTGGTCCAGGTGGGTTTCATGCGCCGGTTCGACGCCGAGTACGAGCGGCTGAAGGGACTGCTGGACTCCGGCGGGATCGGGCGGCCGATGTTCCTGCACTGCCGTCACCGGAACGCCTCTTCCCCCTCCTTCTTCACCAGTTCGATGCTCATCAGCGACTCGGTGGTGCACGAGGTGGACGCCGCCCGCTGGCTGCTCGGCCAGGAGGTCACGGCGGTGACCGTGCTCTCTCCGGCCGCTTCCTCCGCCGCCCCCGGGGGACTGCGCGATCCGCAGCTGGTGCTGCTGGAGACCTCGGGCGGCGCCATCGTGGACGTGGAGATCTTCGTCAACTGCGGCTTCGGCTACCAGGTGCAGGTCGAGGCGGTCGGCGAGGCGGGCAGCGCCCGGATCGGTGACGCGGGGGCGATGGTCGTGCAGGCGGCGGGCCGCCGTTACGACGAGGTCCCGCAGGACTTCACCGTGCGCTTCGCGGACGCCTACGACCGGCAGCTCCGCCGGTGGGTGGCCGCAGCCGCCCGCGGCGGGGTGGACGGCCCGGACGTCTGGGACGGCTACGCAGCCGCCGCCGTGTCGGAGGCCGGACTCACCGCCCTGCGGACCGGCACCCGCACCGCGGTGGAACTGGCCGAGCGGCCCCCGCTCTACCGCTGAAACCCCTTTCGCCACGGCCGGCTCCCGTGTCACCACGGTCACGGGAGTCGGCCCCCGGTCACGCTTGTCCGCGTTACGCGGGTCTTCCGTCACAGCCGTGCGACAGCCCCTCCCCTGCCCTCTGGCGTGGTCGTTCTCCGGGCACAACCCGAGTCGAGTGATCGTCAGCGTCCACGCTCCGGCTCCCCCCGACGGCCTCCCGGCCGACCCCGGTACGTGGACAAGGAGGTGTGCCATGACCGACCGGAAGCTGTGGTCGTACAAGGAGATCGCCGCCCACATCCGGGTCCAGCCCGACACCGTGCGCTCGTACCGCAAGCACGGGCTGCTCCCCCCGCCCGATCATGTGGAGGGCGGCAAGCCCTTCTGGTACGCCGACACGGTCCGCGCCTGGGTGGCCCGGCGCCCCGGCAACCGCGGCGGCCGCTAGCCGGTGGCAGCATCGTTGCCGGTATCCGGACCGGCCTCCGGACCGGTCTCCGGACCGGTCTCCGGACCGGTCTCCGGACCGGTCTCCGGACCGGCCTCCGCATCGGTGTCCGGAAGCCTGCTTCACCTCCCCGGCGACGCCCCGGCGGCTCCGGCCGCCGGGGCGCGGGCCGCCCGGCCCCGCCTTACTGGCCCGCCCCGGCCAGTACCTTCGCCTCCCCTTCCTCCTCCTTCTGCCCCTTCTGCCCCTTCTCCTCGCGCTGTTCCGGCTGCTCCTGCTCCACCGGCCGCTCCACCGGGGCCTGCGCCGGCTCGCCCTCACTGAGTCCGAACCGGTCGTGCAGACGGCGCAGCGGGCCCGGCGCCCACCAGGTGGCCCGGCCGGTCAGCTTCATCACGGCCGGCACCAGCAGGCTGCGCACCACCATCGCGTCCATCAGCACCGCCAGCGCGATGCCCAGCCCGAGCATCTTGGTGTTGGTGACCCGAGAGGTGCCGATGGCCACCATCACCACCGCGAGGATCACCGCGGCCGCGGTGATCAGTCCGCCCGTCCTGGCCAGACCGGTGCGGACGGCTCCCTCGTGGTCGCCGGTCCGGTCGTACTCCTCCTTGATCCGGGATATGAGGAACACCCCGTAGTCCATGGAGAGTCCGAAGGCGATGCAGAACATCAGCACCGGCAGGTTGGTCTCGATGTCCCCGGTCGCGGTGAAGGAAAGCAGTCCGGACAGGTGGCCCTCCTGGAACACCCACACCACCGCACCGAACATCGCCGTCAGGCTGAGCGCGTTCAGCAGCACCGCCTGGAGCGGGATCAGCACGCTGCCGCTGAGCAGGAAGACCAGCAGCAGGGTCGCCACGGTGATCAGGGCGAGCGCCCACGGCAGCTTCTCCGCGATCGCGTCCTGGGCATCGACCAGGACGGCCGCCTTGCCCGTCACCGCGGTGTCGAAGGGGGCGTCCACCCCGCGCACCTCGCCCACCAGGTCCTGCGCCTGCCCGCCGATGGCCTCGCCCTCACCGACGACCGTGAAGTACGCGGAGGACCCCGAGACGACCGGCCCCTCGACCCGGAGCGTCCCGGGCAGGGCGTCCAGCCGCGCCCGGTACTCCCGGTACTGCCCGGCGTTCGCCGCGCCCTCGGCGAAGACGACCAGCCCGTCGCCGGGGCCGCCCGGGAAACCGTCCCGGATCTGCTGCTGGACGAGGTGCGAGGCAGCGGTCTCCGGCAGCTGCCGGTCGTCGACCGTGCCGAACTTCACCCCGAGGAAGGGCAGTCCGAGGAGCAGCAGGCCCGCCGTGGTGGCCACCGCGAACAGCGGGGCCCGGCGCATCACCAGCGCGGCCGACCGCGCCCAGCCCCGCCCCTCGGCGCCCTCGGCGGCCGCCGCACCGGCCCCGGCGGTACGGCGCCGGCGCCACAGGCGCCTCAGGTCCAGCGAGTTGACCCGGTCCCCCAGCAGCACCAGCGCGGCCGGCAGCAGGGTCAGTGCCGCCCCGGCGGCGATCAGCACCACCGCGATCCCCGCGTAGGCGAAGGAGCGGAGGAAGTACATCGGGAAGAGCAGCATCGCCGAGAGCGCGACCGCGACCGTCAGTGCGGAGAACAGGACCGTCCGCCCCGCCGTCCGCAGCGTGGCGCCGACCGCCGCGACCGGTTCCCGGCCGGCCGCCAGCTCCTCCCGGTACCGCCGCACGATGAACAGGGCGTAGTCGATGGCCAGTCCGAGGCCGAGGGCCGTGGTCAGGTTCAGCGCGAAGACCGAGACCTCGGTGACCTCGCTGAGTCCGCGGAGCACCGCGTTGGTCCCGAGGATGGCGACGATGCCGACGCCCAGCGGCAGCAGGGCCGCGATCGCGCTGCCGAAGACCAGGACGAGCAGTACGAGGGTGACCGGCAGGGCGATCAGCTCGGCGCGGAGCAGGTCTTCCTGGATGGTGGTGGTGATCTCGCGCTGGACGGCGGCCGGTCCGCCGAGCGACACGTTCACCGGTCCGTGGGTGCCGCGGTACTCCGGCTCGATCCGGTCGAGCACCGCCGTGGCGGTCTTGGCTTCGCCCTGGATGCGGGCGGCGATCAGCGCCTGCCTGCCGTCCTTCGACTTCAGGGTGGGCAGTCCCGTCCGCCAGTACGAGCCGACGCCGGTGATCCCCGGTTCGGCGGCGAGCCGGGCGGTGAGCCGGTCCGCTTCGGCGGCCACGGCCGGATCGTCGACCCCGGCCGGCCCGACGCCCGGACCGGCGTCCACCAGGAGCAGCAGGTTCGGCTGGGAGGCGGGGAAGTCGCGCTCCAGGGCCCGGGTGGCATAGGTGGACTGCGCGTCCGGGTTCTCCCAGCCGCCGCTCGCCAGCCGGTCGGCGACCCCGCCGCCCGCGAGCACGGCCAGGGCGGTCAGGACCAGTGCGATCAGCAGGGACAGCCGGGGCCGGGCGGTGACCACACGCGTCCAGCCGCCCACCCCCGCCGGACGGCTCTCTCCCCCGCGCTGCCCGGCTTCCACTCCGCGTCCTCCCCTGTCGCTCTGCCGGTCCGGCCGATGATCTGCCTGTTTGACTTCGGGCATGGCTCGGTGTCCCCTTCACCGTGATTGCCAGCCGGAATAAACTGGCAAACACGAGCACTCGCTCGCGTTTCTCAAGAATGCGAGCGAGCTCTCGCGTTTGTCAATCACCCTGGGGAAGGAAGGGATCGCCGTGCCCGAGGAGAAACGGGCGAACGCAGCCAAGAAGGTCGCGGCTCCGCGCCGCCAGGCCCGCGGGGAGCGCCGCATCGCCCAGCTCCTGGAGGCGGCCGCCGGCGTGTTCTGCAGGTCGGGGTACGCGGCCGCGAGCACCAACTCGATCGCCCGGGAGGCGGGCGTCTCGCCCGGCACGCTCTACCAGTTCTTCCCGAACAAGGAGGCCATCGCCGTCGAGCTCGGCGGCCGCCTGCTGGAACGGGCCAACGAGATGCACGGCCAGGCCTTCCTGCCGGAGAACCTCGACAGACCCCTGCCCGAGCTGCTCGACGCCGTCCTCGACCCGCTCATCGAGTTCCAGTGCGAGAACCCGGCCTTCTGGGCCCTGATGCACGGCTCCGGAGTGCCCGGCATCACCCAGGAGCACCAGACCCTGCACGCCGGCATGCTCGCCCGGGTCGAGAGCGTGCTGCGCAGCTTCCGCCCGGACGCCACTCCCGCCGAGGTGCACCTCACCGCCAACGTGATCCTGGGCATCTTCAAGTCCTCGATGGACCTGATCCTGGCCTCCGAGGGCGAGGAGCGCGCCGCGTACGTCACCGAGCTCAAGACGGTGTTGCGGCGCTACCTGGAGCCGATGGTCACCACGCCCCCGACCACCCGCTGACCCGACCGCGGGCACGGCCGTGAGCACGGCCTCGGGTGCCGGACCTCAAGGGGCCCGGCGCCCGAGGCCCGCCCCCCGGAGCCGGGCCCGCCGGCTCCGGGTCCTCGCGGCACCCGGGTGGCCGAAAGGGAATCCCCGGATCCGACACCGCTCGCTTAATACCCCCTAGGGGTATAATCTGTGGTGCGGCGGGAGGACCGTGGAACCACACGGGCCCTCAACCGCACCATCGGCCACCCCCGAAGAGGAGAACGACATGACCGCCGAGACGGACACCCGGACCACCACCGTCTACCGCGTGACCGGCATGACCTGCGGCCACTGCGAGGGCGCGGTGTCCGCCGAGCTCTCCGCCCTCCCCGGGGTCACCTCGGTCAAGGCCGTGGCCGCCACCGGAGAGGTCACCGTGGTCTCCGAGGCGCCGCTCGCCCTGGACGACGTACGCGCCGCGGTCGACGAGGCCGGCTACGAACTCGCCGAATAGGCGGCAGGGTTCCGGGGCCCGGACCGGGCCCCGGCTCCCCGCCCCGCACCACCCCGCCGGGCCGTGCCGCGCCGGACGACACCGGCCCCCGACGGCCCGGCCTTCCCCTGGAGCCGGACATGAGCAGCACCCTTGAGGTGGAGCTGACCATCGGCGGGATGACCTGCGCCTCCTGCGCGGCCCGCATCGAGAAGAAGCTCAACCGGATGGACGGCGTCACCGCCTCGGTGAACTACGCCACCGAGAAGGCGAAGGTCACCTACGACCCCGGGGTGGAGGTCGCCGACCTGATCGCCACGGTGGTGAAGACCGGGTACACGGCCGAGGAACCCCCGCCCCCTCCGGCCCCGGAACCGGCCGCCTCCGCCGCCCACCCGGCCGGCTCCGTCCCGGCCGCCGCCACCCCGGAGACCGACCCCGAGCTCGCCGCCCTGCGGCAGCGGCTGCGGGTCTCCGTGCTGCTCGCGGCTCCCGTGGTCCTGCTCTCGATGGTCCCGGCCCTCCAGTTCGACAACTGGCAGTGGCTCTGCCTCACCCTGGCCTCCCCCGTCGTCGTCTGGGGCGGCCTGCCCTTCCACCGGGCCGCCTGGAGCAACGCCCGGCACGGCGCCGCCACCATGGACACCCTGGTCTCCATCGGCACCCTCGCCGCCTACACCTGGTCCCTGTGGGCGCTGTTCTTCGGCCACGCCGGGATGACCGGCATGCGGCACGGCTTCGACCTCACGGCCGACCGCACCGACGCCTCCTCCTCCCTCTACCTGGAGGTCGCGGCCGGCGTCATCGCCTTCATCCTGCTCGGCCGCTATCTGGAGGCCCGCGCCAAACGGAAGGCCGGCGCCGCCCTGCACGCCCTGCTGGAACTCGGCGCCAAGGACGTCGCGGTGCTGCGCGACGGGCGCGAGGTGCGGATCCCGGTCACCGCGCTCGCCGTCGGCGACCGGTTCGCGGTCCGGCCCGGCGAGAAGATCGCCACCGACGGCACCGTCCTCGAAGGCGCCTCCGCCGTGGACACCTCGATGCTCACCGGCGAGTCCGTCCCCGTGGAGGTGGCGGCGGGCGACGCGGTCACCGGCGCCACCGTCAACACCTCCGGCCGACTCGTCGTCCGGGCCACCCGCGTCGGCGCCGACACCCAACTGGCCCGGATGGCCAGGCTGGTCGAGGAGGCGCAGAGCGGCAAGGCCCGGGTGCAGCGGCTCGCCGACCGGATCTCGGCCGTGTTCGTGCCCGTGGTCCTGCTGATCGCGCTCGGCACCTGGGCCGGCTGGCTCCTGGCCACCGACGACGCCACCGCCGCCTTCACCGCCGCCGTGGCCGTCCTGATCATCGCCTGCCCCTGCGCCCTCGGCCTGGCCACCCCGACCGCCCTGATGGTCGGCACCGGCCGCGGCGCCCAGCTCGGCATCCTGATCAAAGGCCCGGAAGTCCTCGAATCCACCCGCACCGTCGACACCGTCGTCCTGGACAAGACCGGCACCGTGACGACCGGCCGGATGACCCTCCTGGGCGTGCACCCCGCCGAGGGCACCGACGAGCACCAACTCCTGCGGCTGGCCGGAGCCCTGGAACACGCCTCCGAACACCCCATCGCCCAGGCCGTCGCCGCCGGCGCTGCCGAACGGGTCGGCACGCTCCCCGTCCCCACGGCGTTCACGGGTCTGCCCGGCCTCGGCGTCCGGGGCACCGTCGAGGGCCGCGAGGTGCTGGTCGGCCGTCAGAAACTGATGGCCGAGCAGGGGCTGACCGTCCCGCCCGGGCTGACCGTCGCCGTCTCCGAGGCCGAACGGTCCGGCCGTACGGCGGTCATGGCCGCCTGGGACGGGGCCGTCCGCGGGGTCCTGACCGTGGCCGACGCGGTCAAGCCCACCAGCGCCGAAGCGGTCTCCCTGCTGCGCGGTCTGGGCCTCACCCCGGTGCTGCTGACCGGCGACAACCAGGCCGTCGCCGAGGAGGTGGCCCGCGAGGTCGGCATCACCGAGGTCATCGCCGAGGTGCTGCCGCAGGACAAGGCGGAGGTGGTCGGCCGCCTCCAAGCCCGGGGCCGTACGGTCGCCATGGTCGGCGACGGCGTCAACGACGCCGCCGCGCTGGCCCGGGCCGATCTGGGCCTGGCCATGGGCACCGGCACCGACGCCGCGATCGAGGCCGCCGACCTCACCCTGGTCCGCGGTGACCTGCGGGTGGCCGCGGACGCCATCCGGCTGTCCCGCAGGACACTGGCCACCATCAAGGGCAACCTGTTCTGGGCCTTCGGGTACAACGTGGCGGCGCTGCCGCTGGCCGCCGCCGGACTGCTCAACCCGATGATCGCGGGGGCCGCCATGGCCTTTTCCTCGGTGTTCGTGGTCACCAACAGCCTGCGGCTACGATCTTTCCGCTGAGCCCGCCTCCCCCGCTCACACACAGTTCCTTCACGGGAGACGCAGATCACAGTGATCCCAACGTAACCATTCGGGGTGGTCGCGGGTCTAATGGGGCGATGCCAAGAACATCTTGGGGGATGTTCGCGGAGGTCTTGGGGGACGTCCGCGGCATCGGCTAGGCCGGGGCACGTGCCCTCGGGGAGCTTTGAGCGGCCCTCCCGACCCGTGCGGGTCCCGGCAGGCACCACAAACGCCCCGGTTCGGGTCCCGTGGGGGGAATCCGACCGGGGAACGGAAAGCGCCCCGACCGTCGACCCGTGGGGGGATCGACGGCGGGGCGCTTTCTCTTGCCCGGGGGCCGGGGCCGCGGGTCAGCGGGCCTCGACGGGGACGAAGTCGCGCAGGACCTCGCCGGTGTAGATCTGGCGCGGGCGGCCGATGCGGGAACCCGGCTCCTTGATCATCTCGTGCCACTGGGCGATCCAGCCGGGAAGGCGGCCGAGCGCGAAGAGCACGGTGAACATCTCGGTCGGGAAGCCCATGGCCCGGTAGATCAGACCGGTGTAGAAGTCCACGTTCGGGTAGAGGTTGCGCGAGACGAAGTAGTCGTCGGAGAGCGCGTGCTCCTCCAGCTTGAGCGCGATGTCGAGCAGCTCGTCGGACTTGCCGAGCGCCGAGAGGACATCGTGCGCCGCCGCCTTGATGATCTTCGCCCGCGGGTCGAAGCTCTTGTAGACGCGGTGGCCGAAGCCCATCAGGCGGACGCCGTCCTCCTTGTTCTTCACCTTGTTGATGAAGGAGTCCACGTCGCCGCCGTTGGCCTGGATGCCCTGGAGCATCTCCAGCACGGACTGGTTGGCGCCACCGTGCAGGGGGCCCCACAGGGCGCTGATGCCGGCGGAGATGGACGCGAACATGTTCGCCTGCGAGGAGCCGACCAGGCGGACGGTGGAGGTCGAGCAGTTCTGCTCGTGGTCCGCGTGCAGGATCAGGAGCTTGTCGAGCGCGGAGACCACGACCGGGTCGAGCTCGTACTCCTGGGCCGGCACGGAGAAGGTCATGCGCAGGAAGTTCTCGACGTAGCCGAGGTCGTTGCGCGGGTAGACCACCGGGTGGCCGACCGACTTCTTGTACGCGTACGCGGCGATCGTCGGCAGCTTGGCCAGCAGGCGGATCGTCGAGAGGTGGCGCTGCTTCTCGTCGAACGGGTTGTGGCTGTCCTGGTAGAACGTGGACAGCGCGCTGACCACGGAGGACAGCATCGCCATCGGGTGGGCGTCGCGCGGGAAGCCGTCGTAGAAGCGCTTGACGTCCTCGTGCAGCAGCGTGTGCTGGGTGATCTCGTTGCGGAACGTCGCGAGCTGGTCGACGGTCGGCAGCTCACCGTTGATCAGCAGGTAGGCGACCTCGATGAAGGTCGAGCGCTCCGCAAGCTGCTCGATCGGGTAACCGCGGTACCGCAGGATGCCCTGCTCGCCGTCGAGGTAGGTGATCGCGGATTTATAGGCGGCGGTGTTTCCGTAGCCGCTGTCCAAGGTGACCAGCCCGGTCTGAGCCCGGAGCTTCGCGATGTCGAAGCCCTTGTCACCGACGGTGCTCTCGACCACCGGGTAGGTGTATTCACCGTCCGCGTACCGCAGTACTACAGAGTTGTCGCTCACGTCATCCCTCACCGACGTAGTGCCTCTTCTTCGAGGTGCCCTGACTGCCTCTACCTTCCCCCATTTGGCGCAGGAGAGTGCACTCGGGGTCGGCCTTTGGTGTTTTTGACGGCACTGAGTGCCGCCAGCCCGCCTATCCTGCCCCCTCCGCGCCGGTGCTGGAACCCCAAATGATCGATCATTTAGGTGATGTTTCCCACCGGTATGCGGCCGGACAGCCTCGCGGCGACCGCCGTGTACCTCCTGCCTGCGGAAACGGTACGCACGGCCTGGGCCAGCGCCTTGCGTGAGCCGACCAGCACGACCAGTTTCTTCGCCCTGGTCACCGCCGTGTAGAGCAAGTTCCGCTGGAGCATCATCCAAGCCCCGGTGGTGACCGGGATCACCACGGCGGGATATTCACTCCCCTGGGAACGGTGGATGGTGACGGCGTAGGCGTGGGCCAGCTCGTCGAGCTCCGTGAAGTCGTACCCCACCTCCTCGTCCTCCTCCGTGCGGACCGTCAGGGTCTGCTCGTCCGGATCGAGCGCCGTGACCACGCCCACGGTGCCGTTGAAGACACCATTGGCGCCCTTCTCATAGTTGTTCCTGATCTGGGTGACTTTGTCACCCACACGGAAGACCCGGCCACCGAACCTCTTCTCCGGCAGCCCCGGCCGGGCCGGGGTGACCGCCTGCTGGAGCAGCCCGTTGAGGGTGCCCGCACCCGCCGGACCCCGGTGCATCGGCGCGAGGACCTGGACGTCCCGCCGCGGGTCCAGGCCGAAGCGCGCCGGGATCCGCCGGGCGGCCACGTCCACCGTCAGCCGGCCGGCCTCCTCGCCGTCCTCCTCGGCGAACAGGAAGAAGTCCGGCAACCCCTCGGTCAGCGGCGGGAGCCCGGTGTTGATGCGGTGCGCGTTGGTCACCACACCGGACTGCTGCGCCTGCCGGAAGATCCGGGTCAGCCGCACCGCAGGCACCGGCCCTCCCTCGGCCAGCAGGTCCCGCAGCACCTCCCCGGCACCCACCGACGGCAGCTGGTCCACGTCCCCGACGAGCAGCAGGTGGGCGCCCGGTGCCACCGCCTTGACCAGCTTGTTGGCCAGCAGCAGGTCCAGCATGGACGCCTCGTCGACCACGACCAGGTCCGCGTCGAGCGGCCGGTCCCGGTCGTACGCCGCGTCCCCGCCCGGCTTGAGCTCCAGCAGCCGGTGCACCGTCGACGCCTCCGCGCCGGTGAGCTCCGACAGCCGCTTGGCGGCCCTGCCCGTCGGGGCCGCCAGCACCACCTTGGCCTTCCTGGCACGGGCGAGCTCGACGATGGAGCGCACGGTGAAGGACTTGCCGCAGCCCGGTCCGCCGGTGAGCACGGCCACCCTGCGGGTCAGTGCCAGCTTCACCGCGTCCCGTTGCTCCGGCGCGAGCTCGGCCCCGGTCCGTCCGGCGAGCCAGCCCAGCGCCTTGTCCCAGTCCACGTCCCGGAAGCCCGGCATCCGGTCCTCCTCGGTCTGCAGCAGCCGGCGCAGCTGCCCGGCCAGGGAGAGCTCGGCCCGGTGGAAGGGCACCAGGTAGACCGCGGTCAGCGGCGGGCCGCCCTCCGGGTCCGGAACCGGCTCCCTCACCACCCCTTCGGGATCCGCGGCGAGTTCGGCCAGGCAGTCGATCACCAGCCCCGTGTCCACCTGGAGCAGTTTGACCCCGTCCGCGATCAGCCGTTCCTCGGGGAGGAAGCAGTGCCCCTGGTCGGTGGACTGGGACAGCGCGTACTGCAGCCCGGCCTTGACCCGTTCGGGGCTGTCGTGCGGGATGCCGACCGCCTGCGCGATCCGGTCGGCGGTGAGGAAGCCGATGCCCCAGACGTCGGCGGCCAGCCGGTAGGGCTGATTCTTCACCACCGAGACGGAGGCGTCCCCGTACTTCTTGTAGATGCGCACGGCGATGGAGGTGGAGACGCCGACGCCCTGGAGGAAGACCATGACCTCCTTGATGGCCTTCTGCTCCTCCCAGGCGGCGCCGATCATCCTGGTCCGCTTGGGCCCCAGGCCCGGCACCTCGACCAGCCGCTTCGGCTCGGTCTCGATGACCTCCAGGGTGTCCGTGCCGAAGTGTTCGACGATGCGGTCGGCGATCCTCGGGCCGATGCCCTTGATCAGCCCCGAGCCGAGGTACCGGCGTATGCCCTGGATCGTCGCGGGCAGCACCGTGCGGTAGTTCTCCACCGTGAACTGCCGTCCGTACTGCGGGTGGGAGCCCCAACGGCCCTCCATCCGCAGCGATTCGCCCGGCTGTGCGCCGAGCAGCGCCCCGACCACCGTCAGGAGGTCGCCGCCGCCGCGCCCCGTGTCCACCCGGGCGACCGTGTACCCGTTCTCCTCGTTGGCGTACGTGATCCGCTCCAGGACCCCTTCGACCACCGCCATGTTCGACATGGCACGAAGCTACCCCCACCCGCGGACATCCCGCCCGGCCTGTGGACGGTCCCCCGGACCCCCGTGCGGGGCGACGGCGGGAGACACCAAGGGGGCCCGGCCTCGCGGCCGGGCCCCCTCACGGTTACCCCTCCCGTGCAGGACTTCCCGATCCCCCCGGATCCCTCCCCGGAAGCCCTGACGCCACATGAGACTCGCGCGCCGCCGGAACGGTTGCACGGCAATGCACAGCGTTATGCTTCTGTTACTCAAGGTGCCGTCAAACCCCTCCAGACGTAGCGTTTCGGCCATGGGTGACTCCTCTTTCGAGGACGAGGTCCTCACGGAACTCGGCGATGACCGGCTGAGCGAGATCGCCGCACTGCTCGGGACCGATGCGGAGGGCGCGCGCGAGACCGTCTCCACGACGGCCGGCGTCATGGCCGGCGGCCTCCGGGAGCAGGCCGGTGGCCGACGCGGTCGCGAAGAAGACCGGCGTACCGGCCGCCACCGTCAGCCGCGTCATCGAGCTGATCGTCCCTGTGATGCCGGCCGTGCTCGCCAACCGGGGAGCCCGCAAGAAGTGAGCCGTTCCCCGGCTCCGGGCCGACGCCGCCCCGTCGGCGCCCCCTAGAGTGGTGGCATGGCTGAGAGGGTGCGGCTGCGGGAGCCCGGGCCGGGCGATCTGGGCTGGATCGTGCAGCGCCACGGCGCGCTGTACGCCGCCGAGTACGGCTGGAACAGCGAGTTCGAGGGGCTGGTCGCCAGGATCGTCGCCGACTTCGCCGAGGACCACGACCCCCACCTGGAGCGGGTGTGGATCGCCGAGCTCGACGGCCGCCCGGTCGGCTCGGTGATGTGCGTACGGGAGGACGGCTCGCCCGGCACCGCCCGGCTGCGCCTGCTGCTCGTGGACCCCGAGGGCCGGGGCCTGGGCATCGGCGCCCGGCTGGTGGACGCGGTGGTGTCCTTCGCCCGTTCGGCCGGCTACCGCGAACTGGTGCTGTGGACCAACGACGTCCTCGCCGGCGCCCGCGCCCTCTACCTGCGGGCCGGGTTCACGCTCGTCTCGGAGCAGCCGCACCGCTCGTACGGAGCGGACCTGACGGGTCAGGACTGGCGGCTGCCGCTGCGGGAGGACCCCCCGCGCTGACCCCGCCGGCCGGTGCTCCTCCGGCGGCTGCCCCTCCGGACGGTGCTCCCCCCGCCGCCGCTCCGGCCGACGCCGCACCGGCCGTACGCCGGGCCCGCCCCGACGGGGTGAGCGAGGTCAGCGCCACCCCGCCCACCAGCAGCACCGCCGCGAGCCAGCGGAGCCCCGACACCCCCTCCTCCAGCACCAGCGCCGCCGAGGACATCCCGAACACCGGCACCAGCAGCGAGAACGGCGCCACCGAGGAGGCCGGGTAGCGGCGCAGCAGGTACCCCCAGGCACCGAATCCGAACACGGTCGAGACCCAGGCCACGTACGCGATGACGCCCACCCCGGACCAGTCCAGGGCGCGCAGCGCGGCGAGGTCCCGCTCGGGCCCCTCCAGCAGCAGCGAGAGCGCGAGCAGCGGCAGCACCGGCACGGTGCACACCCAGAGCATGAAGTTCAGCGCGTCGGGCGGGGACGCCTTGCGGGTCAGCACGTTGGACACCCCCCAGCAGACGGCGGCCGCGACGACCAGCGCGAAGCCCAGGACCGGCCCCGAGGCGCCCTCGTCCACCCCCGCGACCACGATCCCGGCGAGGGCCACCGCCATCCCCAGCAGCCGCACCCGGCCGGGCCGTTCGCGCAGTACGACCGCCGCGAACACCGCCGTGAACACCGCCTGGACCTGCAGCACCAGGGAGGACAGCCCGGCCGGCATCCCGGCGTCCATGCCGGTGAACAGCAGCCCGAACTTGGCCACGCCCAGGGCCAGGCCCACCCCGAGCACCCACTTCCAGGCGACCTTGGGGCGTCCGGTGAAGAACACCGCGGGCAGCGCGGCGACCAGGAAGCGGAGTGCGGACAGCAGCAGCGGCGGGAAGTGGTCGAGGCCGATCTCGATGACGACGAAGTTGAATCCCCAGACGGCGGCGACGAGTACGGCGAGTGCGATGTGTACGGGACGCATGCTCCGAGCATCGACCCGCCGACCCTTAAGCACCAGCGAAGGTCTCTACCGGGTCGGATACAGCAACGCTTACGAATGACCGCCCGGGGACCTACGATGGGCGCATGCTGGATCTGGCCCGCCTGCGCGCGCTGCACGCCGTCTCCGTCCACGGTTCGGTCGCGGCCGCCGCGGCCGCCCTCGGCTACACCCCGTCCGCCGTCTCCCAGCAGATCGCCAAGCTGGAGCGGGAGACCCGCACCACCCTGCTGGAGCGGCGCGGCCGGGGCGTGGCGCTCACCGAGGAGGCCCGCCATCTGGCCGCCACGGCGCAGGAGTTGCTGGCCATCGTGGAGCGGGCCGAGACCACCCTGGAGGAACGCCGCGGACTGCCGAGCGGGCTGCTGACGGTCGCCGCGTTCGCCTCAGCCGCCCGCGGGCTGCTGCCGGGGGTGCTGGCGGAGCTGGCGCACCGGCACCCCGCGCTGGACGTCCGGCTGACCGAGGTGGACCCGCACCTGTCCGTGGACCTGGTGGCCCGGGGCGTCACCGACCTGGCCGTGGCGCACGACTGGGACATCGCCCCGCTCCCCGCCCCGGAGGGCGTCGACCAGGCCCGCATCGGGGACGAGCGGTGCGACCTGATCGTGCCGGCGGGGCATCCGTTCGCCCGGCGCGCGGTGGTGCGCCGGGAGGACCTCGCAGGCCAGCGCTGGGTCTGCCAGCCTCCCGGCATGGTCTGTCACGACTGGCTCGTGCGGACCCTGCGGGACGCCGGCTGCGAACCGGAGGTGGTGCACGTCGCGGAGGAGAACCACACCCTGGTCGCCCTGGTCGCGGCGGGGCTGGGGGTGGCCGTGATCCCACGGCTCGGCACCGGTCCGCTGCCGCCGGGCGCGGTGGCCGTCCCCCTCGAACCGGCGCCCGTGCGCAGGCTGTACGCACTCTGGCGGACCGGCGCGGCCCGCCGCCCCGCGATCACCGAGACGGTCCGCACCCTGCGCGCCCACTGGCCCCCGCCGGGGGTGGGCGGGACCACGGACGCGCACCGGCCCCACCGGGATCAGGATTCGGTCTAGCGCTTACGGGGGACCCGCGCGCGTGGGGCCGGGCCCGGGCGGGCCGGGCGCAGTAGCGTGCCCGGGTGCCGTCCAACGTGCCGTCCAACGACCCGTCCACCGAGCCGCCGGGCGTGGCGGGCAACGCGTCCCGCCGCCGCCTGCTGACCGCTGCCGCCGCCGTGGCCGCCGGTGTGGCGGCCGGCGTCTGCGCCACCCGGAACGGCGGCTCCGCCCCGGTCCCCCTCGCGCACGCCGGGCACCGGTCCGACGCGCGGAACCCCGGCACCACCCCCGGTGCCACACCGGTGGCGGCACCCGGCAGGCGGCCGGACGCCGCCGCCCTGCGGCAGCTGCTGGACGGGATGACGCTGGCGGAGAAGGTGGGCCAGCTGTTCGTCAGCCGGGTCTACGGGCACTCCGCGACCGACCCGGACCCCGCCGACGCCGAGGCGAACCTGGCGCAGTTCGGGGTGCGCACCGCCGCCGAGCTGGTCTCCCGCCACCACCTCGGCGGGACCATCTACTTCGCCTGGGCGCACAACACCCGGGCCCCGCTGCAGATCGCCGCGCTCTCCAACGGCCTCCAGCGCGCCGCGCTGGCGGCCCCCTCCCGCATCCCGCTGCTGATCTCCACCGATCAGGAGCACGGGATCATCGCCCGGATCGGCCGCCCGGCCACCCTGCTGCCCGGCGCGATGGCCCTCGGGGCGGGCGGCTCCACCGCCGATGCCCGGCGGGCCGCGCGGATCGCCGGCACCGAACTGGCCGCGCTCGGCATCCGCCAGGACTACGCCCCGGTGGCCGACGTCAACACCGACCCGGCCAACCCGGTCATCGGCGTCCGCTCCTTCGGCTCGGACCCGCGGGCGGTGGCCGGGCTGGTCGCCGCCCAGGTACGCGGGTACCAGGCGGCCGGGATCGCGGCGACCGCCAAGCACTTCCCCGGCCACGGAGACACCGCCACCGACAGCCACGTGGGCCTGCCGGTGATGGACCACACCCGGGCGGAGTGGGAACGGCTGGACGAGCCGCCCTTCCGGTCGGCCGTGGAGTCGGGCATCGACGTGATCATGACCGCGCACATCGTGGTGCCGTCCCTGGACCCGTCCGGGGACCCGGCCACCCTCTCCCGTCCGGTCATCACCGGCGTGCTGCGCGAACGCCTCGGCTTCCGCGGGGTGGTGGTCACCGACGCCCTCGACATGGCCGGCGTACGGCAGAAGTACGGCGACGAACGGGTGCCGGTGCTGGCCCTGAAGGCCGGCTGCGACCAGCTGCTCAACGCACCCGACCTGGCGCTCGCGCAGCGCAGCGTGCTGGCGGCGGTGCGGAGCGGCGAGCTGACCGAGGAACGGATCGGGGAGTCGGTGCTGCGGATCCTGGAACTCAAGGCCCGCCGCGGGCTGTTCGGGGACCCGTACACCTCGCCGGAGCGGGTCGCGGCCGCCGTCGGCACACCCGCGCACCTGGCCGCCGCCGACCGGATCGCCGCCCGTACGACCACCCTGCTGGCCAATCCGCGGGGCCTGCTCCCGCTCGACCCTGCGGTATGCCCCAGGCTGCTGGTCACCGGCGCCGACCCGGCCTCGCCCAGCGGCACCACGGGCCCGCCGACGGCCGTCCTGGCCCGCGAGCTGACCGCCCTGGGGTTCACCGCCACGGCCGTCCCTGCGGAGCGGGCGCCTGCCGCCGCGCCGGGCCACGACGCGCTCCTGGTATGCACGTACAACGTCCCGGAGGGCGCGAGTCCGCAGCGGACGCTGGTGACGGAGCTGATCGCCACCGGGGTCCCGGTGGTGGCGCTGGCCGTCCGCAACCCCTACGACGCCGCGCGGCTGCCCAAGTGCGCGGCGAGCCTGGCGACATACTCCTGGACCGATGTGGAACTCCGCGCCGCCGCCCGGGTGCTGGCCGGTGCGGTCCGCCCGGCCGGGCGGCTCCCGGTGCCCGTGCCGGGCGGCTACCCGCTGGGCCACGGCCTCACGTACTGAGACCGCGGCCCGGCGGCCCGCGGTGTTACGGGCGGAGCTGCGGCTCGCGCTCGGTGTCCCGCCGGTCGAGCTTCATGTCGGCCCTGGCCAGCGGCTTCGCCTTGGCCGGGTCCGCCTGGACGGCGGCCGGCGCGACCCCGGCCCACTCCAGGATCCGTGCGGTGGCCAGCGCCTTCTCGCCCTCCTGGAGCTTGGCGACATTGGCCCCGTGGTTGGCGCCCGGCGCGATCATGACGTAGGAGTCACGCGCCCCGTAGCCCAGGCGGAACGGTTCGGCACCCCACGGGTCGTTCTGCCCGTAGACAAAGAGCATCCGCTCGGCGTTGTTCTTCACCCAGGTGTCCACGTCCCGCATCACCCCCGGCTGGAAGGTCATGGGGATGTCCCGGGGCACGAAGTTCCGCGGCGGCTGGTAGCCGTAGCGGGTCAGGCCCTTCAGGTGGGGCTGCTTGATGTCGGGCGAACCGAGCTGGGTGCCGGCCTGGTAGTAGTACGGGGTGTACGTCTCCAGGCCCTGGTCGGTGTAGGCCGAGAAGCCGGAGATGGCGTCGACGGTGTCCCAGATCTCCTGGTCGGAGGCGGTGGCCGCGGCCGGCACGGTCCCGCAGTCGGAGAGCAGGCTGTACTGCCAGAACGCCCACGTGTAGTCGAGGACCACGGCCTCGTACGCCTTGTCGAGGCTGCCGACGGTGTTGAAGGTCCAGCCGTTCTCGGCGGCGGCCGCAGCGTACTTGGCCTCCAGCGGCTCGCGGCGCTTGAGCGCCTCGCGCTGGACGTTGTTCAGCTTGTCGCGGCACTCCTTGGTGCCGACCTTGGCGAAGAAGCGGTCGTAGGCCGAGTCCTCGTCGTTCACCACGTCGTTGGGCGCGACGTAGGCGACGACCCCGTCCATGTCCTTGGGGTGGAAGCGCTCGTAATAGGTGGCGGTCATGCCGCCCTTGCTGCCCCCGGTGGCGAGCCACTTCTTGCCGTAGATCTTCTTCAGGGCCTGGTAAATGCGGTGCTGGTCGTCCGCGGCCTGCTTGATGTTCAGGTGGGACCAGTTGGCCGGCTCGGGCCGGGAGGGCGTGAAGAACCGGTACTCCATCGACACCTGGTTGCCGTCGACGATGGTCGTCGGCTCGCTGCGGCGCGGGTTGGTGTTCACGTTGTAGCCCGAGGTGTAGAACACCGTCGGCCGGTTGGTGTCCTTGTGCAGCAGCGTGATGCGCTGCTTGAAGGTGCCCTGCCACGGCTTCCGGTGGTCCACCGGCTGCTCGTAGTCGAGGACGAAGAAGCGGTAACCCGTGTACGGCTTCTCCTCCACGAGGCTCATCCCCGGTATCGCGAGGATCCTGTCCTTGATGTCCGGGCCGGTGGCGGGCCCGGCGGCGGTGGCCGCCTGAGCCGTCAGTCCGGCCGCGCCCAGGGTGCCGGTCAGCATCGTGAGCGACAGCAGGCATCGGAGCGCCTTGCGCATTCGTCCTCCCCTTGGTTCACTTCGGTCGCCGTGAACCTAACGGGCGCAACGCACTTGTGAACAGACCCGGTTGGGACGCCTTCAGCAGAGGATCCAGCCCGAGGAGACCGAACCGGCGCCGACTTCGCCGCGGACGAACACGCAGCGGCTCACCGCGTAGACCGTCACCGGTCCGGCGAAGCGGGTGAACCTTCCCCGGTCCGCGACCGGCACCCCGCCGCGCGGCTGGACGCTGACGGACATGTGCTGCCGTACTCCCGTGCGGTAGGGCAGGGTCATCGCGCAGACGTGGGTGCGCGACTTGAACACGCGGACCTCACCGGTCGAGAACGGCAGCGTCCGCACCAGCCGGCCGGCGCAGCCGCCGGCCGTGGCCTCGGGTACCTCCCGCGCCTGTGCCGCCTGCGCGGGCGCGGCGGTGAGCAGCCCGCCGGCGACGGCCAGGCCCAGGCCGGCCACGGACACGCCCAGGGCCCTGGTCAGCCGCCCTGTCCTGCCCCACGCGTGGAACATGGTTCCCCCCAGTCGGTCGTACGTATGACGCACGGACGTACGACGCACGACCGACGGGGTTGGTTCCAGCCGGTTCCGCTTAGGACGGTTTCAGGCCACCCGGGCGGGGGCCTGCGGGAGGGCCTGCGGGGGGCCGGAGCGGGACGTTCAGGCCGCGGTCGCCTTCTCGTCCTCGCCGATGAAGGTGCGCCAGAGCTCGGCGTACCGGCCGCCGCGGGCGAGGAGTTCGGCGTGCGTGCCGTCCTCGGCGATCCGGCCGCCGTCCATGACCACGACCCGGTCCGCGCGGGCCGCGGTGGTGAGCCGGTGCGCCACCACCAGGGTGGTACGGCGGCCCGCCAGACGGTCCGTGGCCTGGTTGACCAGGGCTTCGCTCGCCAGGTCCAGGGCGGCCGTCGCCTCGTCGAGCAGCAGCACGTCCGGGTCGACGAGTTCGGCCCGGGCCAGGGCGATCAGCTGCCGCTGGCCGGCCGACAGGTTGCGGCCGCGCTCGGCCACCGGGTGCAGGTAGCCGCCGTCGAGGGTGGCGATCATGCCGTGGGCGCCGACCGCCCGGGCCGCAGCCTCCACTTCCGCGTCGCTCGCGTCCGGCCGGCCGTAGGCGATGGCGTCCCGGACGGTCCCCGGGAAGAGGTACGACTCCTGGGGGACCACGCCCAGCCGGTGGCGGTAGCCCGTCAGGTCGAGCTCGCGCAGGTCGGTGCCGTCGGCGGTGACCCGGCCGTCGGTGGGGTCGTAGAACCGGGCCACCAGCTTGACCAGGGTGGACTTCCCGGCCCCGGTCTCACCGACGAAGGCGACGGTCTGCCCGGCGGGTATCCGCAGGTCTATGCCGGCCAGCGCCTCGCCCTTCTCGCCCCGCTCCTCGGCGGTGCCGTACCGGAAGCGGACGCCCTCGAAGGCGATGTCCCCGCGGAGCTGCTCCACCTCGCGGGGGGCCTTCGCGCGCGGCGTGGTGGTGGGCTCGCGCAGCAGGTCCTGGATCCGGCCCAGCGACACGGTGGCCTGCTGGTACCCGTCGAAGACCTGGGAGAGCTGCTGGACGGGGGCGAAGAACAGGTCGATGTAGAGCAGGTAGGCGACCAGCGCGCCGGTGGTCAGGGTGCCCGCCTCGACCCGGCCGGCGCCGACGATCAGCACGGCGGCCGCGGCCACCGAGGAGAGCAGCTGGACGAAGGGGAAGTAGACGGATATCAGCCACTGTCCGCGGACCCGGGCCTCGCGGTAGGAGTCGCTGCGCTCGGCGAACCGGGCGGCCCCGGAGCGCTCGCGGCGGAACGCCTGGACGATCCGCAGCCCGGAGACGGACTCCTGGAGGTCGGCGTTGACCACGCTGACCCGGTCGCGGGCCAGTTCGTACGCCTTCACGGACCTGCGGCGGAAGACGATGGTGCCGATGACGAGCAGCGGCAGGGTGGCGAAGACGATCAGGGCCAGTTCGACGTCCAGGACCAGCAGGGCGACGAGGATCCCGAAGAAGGTGAAGACCGAGACGACGGCGGTGACGAGCCCGGTCTGCAGGAAGGTGGACAGGGCGTCCACGTCGGTGGTCATCCGGGTCATGATCCGGCCGGTGAGCTCGCGCTCGTAGTAGTCCAGGCCGAGGCGCTGCAGCTGCGCGAAGATCTTTACGCGGAGCGAGTAGAGCACGCGTTCGCCGGTGCGGCCGGTCATCCGGGTCTCGGCGACCTGCGCGGCCCACTGGCCGAGGACGACCAGCAGGGCCACCGCGGAGGCGGCCCAGACCGCGCCGAGGGCGAGCCGTTCCACTCCGTCGTCGATGCCGTGCCGGATCAGTACCGGCAGCAGCAGGCCGGCGCCCGCGTCCACGGCGACCAGGCCGAGGCTCACGGCGAGCGGGGCCCAGAAGCCGTGGAGCAGGCGGCGCAGGCCGTAGCTCTCCTCGGGTGCGGCCGCGCGGGTCTCGTCGATGTCCGGGGTGTCGTCGGCGGGCGGCAGCGCGGCCACCTGCGCGAGAAGTGCGGGGGTGGCCGGCATTCCGGCGACGGCCCCGGCCATGCTGTGCGGCGCGCCGGTCCCGGCGGCGGGCGCGGTGACGGCGCCGCGCCCGGCGTCCTGCTCTGCCTCCTCCTCGCGGCGCTTCCACAGCTCGGGGGTGATCCCGTCGACGGCCCGGCGCTTGGCGCTGACCGGCTCGGAGTCGATCTCCGCCTCGATCTCCAGCTCGCGTTCGAGGTCGGCGAGGACGTCGGCGTCGGTCGCGGGCTCCGCGTCGGGGACCCGAGGCGATCCCGCGGCGAGCGCGTCGGGGTCGGTGAGCAGCCGGCGGAACAGCGCGGAGTCCCGCTCCAGCTCCTCGTGGGTGCCCAGGGCGGCGAGCCGGCCGTCCTGGAGTACGGCGATCCGGTCGGCGAGCGCGAGGGTGGAGCGGCGGTGCGCGATGAGCAGGGTGGTGCGGCCCGCCATCACCGACCGCAGGGCCTCGTGGATCTCGTGCTCGATGCGGGCGTCGACGGCGGAGGTGGCGTCGTCCAGGAGCAGCAGCCGGGGGTCGGTCAGGATGGCCCGGGCGAGGGCGATGCGCTGCCGCTGGCCGCCGGACAGGGTGAGTCCGTGCTCGCCGACCGCGGTGTCGTAGCCGGCGGGCAGGGCTTCGATGAAGCCGTCGGCCTGGGCGGCGCGAGCGGCGGCCCGGATCTCCTCGTCGCCGGCGTCGGGGTGGCCGTAGGCGATGTTGGACCGCACCGAGTCGGAGAACAGGAAGGAGTCCTCGGGCACCAGTCCGATGGCGGCGCGCAGGGAGTCGAAGGTCAGGTCTCGGACGTCGTGGCCGCCGATCCGGACGGTGCCGCGGTCGGCGTCGTAGAAGCGGGGCAGGAGCAGGGAGAGGGTGGACTTGCCGCTGCCGGAGGCGCCGACGACGGCGAGGGTCTCGCCGGGTTCGACGCGCAGGCTGAGCCCGTCCAGCACGGGCTTCTCCGGGTCGTAGCCGAAGGACACGTCCTCGAACTCGACGGTGGCGGGGGCGTCCGCGGGGAGCTCCGTGGTGCCGTCCTCGATCACCGGCCGGGTGTCGATGAGCTCCAGGACCCGCTCCACGCCCGCGCGGGCCTGCTGGCCGACGGTGAGCACCATGGCGAGCATGCGGACGGGGCCGACCAGCTGGGCGAGGTAGGTGGAGAAGGCGACGAAGGTGCCCAGGGTGACCCGGCCGTTGGTGGCCATCCAGCCGCCGAGGGCGAGCATGGCGACCTGGGCGAGGCCGGGGACGGCCTGCAGGGCGGGGGTGTAGCGGGAGTTCATGCGGATGGTGCGGAGCCGTCCGGCGAACAGCCGGCGGCCGGCCTCGCGGAGCTTGCCGGTCTCCTGATCCTCCTGCCCGAAGCCCTTGACCACGCGGACGCCGGTCACGGCGCCGTCCACGACGCCGGCGACGGCGGCGGCCTGGCCCTGGGCGTACCAGGTGGCGGGGAACAGCTTCTTCCGGCTGCGCTTGGCGATGAACCAGAGGGCGGGGGCCATGAGGAGGGCGACGAGGGTCAGCAGCGGCGAGAGCCACAGCATGACGGCCAGGGATATGCCGAAGAGCAGGAAGTTGCCGATGGTCATCGGCAGCATGAAGAGCAGGCCCTGGATCAGCTGGAGGTCGCTGGTGGCCCGCCCGACGACCTGTCCGGTGGAGAGCTCGTCCTGGCGCCGTCCGTCGAGCCGGGCGATGGTGTCGTACATCTCGGTGCGGAGGTCGTGCTGCACGTCGAGGGCGAGCCGGCCGCCGTAGTACCGGCGTATGTACGTCAGCACGTACACGGCTGCCGCGGCGCCTATGAGCATCCCCGCCCAGGGCCCCATGGGCTTGCTCTGATCGCCGATGACGTCGTCGATGATCACCTTGGTGACCAGTGGCACCACGGCCATCACGGCCATGCCGCCGAGCGAGGACCCGAGGGCGAGCAGGACGTTCGCCTTGTACCGCCAGGTGTACGCGGTGAGCCTCCTGGCCCAGCCCTGCCGTCCCTGCCCCGCCCCGGCTTTTTCTCCCGCCGCCACGTGAAGCCTCCCCGTTCGTCCTGTCCTGCCGGAAGGCACCAACGCGGCGACCGGCGGATTTCATCCCGCAGCAACAATTGAACGGGTGTACGCCGGGCCTCACGAGCCGGACTCGTCCGGCCGTGGCGGCCCGCCTCGACGGACCGTCGGGGCGGGCTCCGGAACGGGCTCCCGGAAACACTCCGGGAGGGGCTCCGGGACGGGCTCCGGGACGCGGTCCCGGGGACCACGCTCAGGCGGCCAGGATCAGGGCGGCGGCGGCCGGGGCGGCGTAGACCACCGGGAAGACCATGTGCGCGTACGCCTTCGCCCGGGCCACGGTGATCACGGCACCGGTGAAGTACAGCACCAGCCCGATCCCGGCCAGCGTCCCGATCACCGGCACGAACAGCCCGACCAGCAGACCGGCGGCACCGGCGGCCTTGGCCGCGCCCAGGAAGTTCCACATGCCCTGCGGCACCCCGTACTCGGCGAGCGGCTCGACGGTGAACTTCGCCTTGAAGAAGATCGAGGCTCCCGAGAACCCGGCCATCACGGCGGCAAGGACGGTGACGATGACGTAGGTGGTGGACATGATGCTCGCTCCTCGGTGTCGGCAGTCTCTCCGGGAGCCGGTGCGCTGCGCTCCGGCCCGTTCACTGCTCTGAACCGCGGCGGCGCGCATGTGTGACAGGCCGGGGAAAAAACTTTCCGAACCTCGTGCACCGGGCCTCAGAGGTGCGTCGGGGCGAACATCCTCAGGGTGGCGGGGAGGACGACGACCGAGGGGCCGGGGGTGGCGAGGGCCTTGGCGAGGTCGGCCTGGAGGGCGGCCGGGGTGGTGGTGGTCGCCGGGACGCCGAAGGAGGCGGCGAGGGCGGCGAAGTCCGGGCGGGCGAGGTCCGTGGCGGTGGCGTTGCCGTAGGCGTCGGTCATGTACTCGCGCAGGATGCCGTAGCCGCCGTCGTCCACGATCAGCCAGGTGACGTCCAGGTCGTGCTGGACCGCCGTGGCCAGTTCGGCCAGCGAGTACATGGCGCCGCCGTCGCCCGAGACGGCCAGGACCGGGGTGCCGGGTTCCGCGACGCAGGCGCCGAGGGCGGCCGGGAAGGCGTAGCCGAGGCCGCCGGCGCCCTGGGCGGAGTGCATGGTGTTCGGGTGCTTCGGGTCGAAGGCGGACCAGGCCCAGTACGACAGCATCGTCATGTCCCAGAAGGACGGGGAGCGGGCCGGGAGCGCCTTGCGGATCGAGGCCAGGAGCTGCTGCTCCAGGGTGAGGTCCTGGGCGGCGAGGCGGGCGGCGATGTCGGCCAGGACCATCCGGACCCGGTCGGGGGCGGTGGGGTCCTCGCGCCGGCCGACGGTCTCCAGGAGGGCCTGGAGGGCCAGGCGGGCGTCGGCGTGGATGCCGAGCGCGGGGTGGTTGGACTCCAGCTTGCCGAGGTCGGCCTCGATCTGGATGACCCGGCCGGACGGGAAGAACGTGTGGTAGTTCGAGGAGAGCTCGCCCAGGCCGGAGCCGACGACGAGGAGGACGTCCGCGTCCTCCAGGAAGTCGGTCATGTGCCGGTCCTCCAGCCAGGACTGGAGGGAGAGGGGGTGCGTCCACGGGAACGCGCCCTTGCCGCCGAAGGTGGTGACCACGGGGGCACCGATGTGTTCGGCGAGCTGCCTGAGCTTGCCGGCGGCGTCCGCGCGGACCACACCGCCGCCCGCGACGATCACCGGGCGGGCGGCGTTCTGCAGCCAGTGGGCTGCCAGCGCGGTCAGCTCGGGGCGCGGGGCGAGCTCGTGCGGGGTCGCGTCCACGCCCGTGACCTGCGGGATCACGGTCTCGGCGCGGAGGACGTCCTCGGGGATCTCCACCCAGACCGGTCCGTGCGGGGCCGTGAGGGCCGATTCCCAGGCCTCGGCAATCGCCGAGGGGATCTGGGACTGCGTACGGGCGGTGTGGACGGACTTGACCACGTCCCGGAAGGACGCGGCCTGGTCGCGCAGCTCGTGCAGGTGGCCGCGCCGTCCGCCGCCCAGCCCCGCGCCCGGGACCTGGGAGCAGATGGCGAGGACGGGCGCCGAGGCGGCCGCCGCCTCCTGCAGGGCGGGCAGGGCGGTCAGTGCGCCCGGTCCGGTGGAGAGCAGCAGCGGGACCGCCTCGCCGGTGAGGCGGCCGTACGCGTCGGCGGCGAAGCCCGCGTTGTTCTCCACGCGGAGGCCGACCAGACGGAGGTCGGAGCGGCCCACGGCGTCGAAGAGGGCCAGCGCGTGCTGGCCCGGGATGCCGAAGACGGTGGTGGCGCCCAGGCCGCGCAGCGTCTCCACGACCAGGTCCCCGCCCGTACGGCCCGGCGGCGGTGCCAGGGCGGCCGCCGTCTGGGCCTCGGTGGGACGGAGAACCAGGTCGTGGTCGTGCGTCACGCGCTGTGCGCCTTTCTGCCGTGCTCCTCGGCCGTGCTCACCGGCCGTCGTGCCTACGCGCCCTTCGCGGCGCCCTTCGCGGCGGCGATCTGACGGCTCATGATCGTGGTCAGCTCGTACGCGGTGTGCGAGGCCGCGACCGAGGTGATCTCTGCGTGATCGTACGCCGGGGCGACCTCGACGACATCCGCGGAGACCAGGTTGCAGGAGGACAGACCGCGGATGATCTCCAGCAGCTCGCGGGAGGTCATGCCGCCGGCCTCCGGGGTGCCGGTGCCGGGGGCGTGCGCCGGGTCGAGCACGTCGATGTCGATGGAGATGTACAGCGGGCGGTCGCCGATGCGCTGGCGCAGCTGGTCGGCGATCTCGTCGGCGCCGCGGCGGTAGACGTCGGCGGAGGTCACGATGCCGAAGCCCATCTTGGCGTCGTCGTCGAGGTCCTGCTTGCCGTAGAGCGGGCCGCGGGTACCGACGTGGGAGAGCGCCTCGGTGTCGAGGATGCCCTCCTCGACGGCGCGGCGGAACGGGGTGCCGTGGGTGTACTCGGCGCCGAAGTAGGTGTCCCAGGTGTCCAGGTGCGCGTCGAAGTGGAGCAGGGCGACGGGGCCGTGCTTCTTGGCGACCGAGCGGAGGAGGGGGAGGGCGATGGTGTGGTCGCCGCCGAGGGTCATCAGGCGGGAGCCGGCGGTCAGCAGCTCGTCGGCCGCGGCCTCGACGGTCTCGACGGCCTCGTTGATGTTGAAGGGGTTCACGGCGATGTCGCCGGCGTCGGCGACCTGTGCGAGGGCGAACGGGGAGGCGTCCTGGGCCGGGTTGTACGGGCGCAGCAGGCGGGAGGCCTCACGGATGGCGTTGCCGCCGAAGCGGGCGCCGGGGCGGTAGGACACGCCGGAGTCGAAGGGCACGCCGACGACGGCCACGTCGGCGGAGCCGACCTCGTCGAGGCGGGGCAGCCGGGCGAAGGTGGCCGGGCCGGCGTACCGCGGGATGCGGGAGGAGTCGACGGGTCCGCGGGGCTGCGTGCTCTGCGTGCTCATGTCGGGGACGGCCCTTCTGTGGCTGGCGTGTGCGGTGTGGTGCGGGTGCGCTGCGCCGTGCTCGGAGCTGCGTGTGCTCCGAGCTGCGTCGCGCGGGTGCGCTGCTGTGGCCCGGCACCGGGGTGCCGGAGCGGCCGGCGCGGTTGCGCCGGTGGCTTGGTGCCGGTGGCTTGGTGACGGCGGCCTGGGTACCGGTGCCTCTGCGCCGGTGTTCCGGTGCTCGTGCCCCGGCGCCGTGGCCGATGCAGTGACCGATGCGGTGACCGATGCGGTGACCGGCGCCGCGCACGGGCGCACGCCGGGCACTGTTTCGAGCGTAGGCCGCCTGCCGCCCGCCGCGAAGTGTACGTTTTATCCATCGACCCAACCCGGACTGTACGGAGCATCCATGCCGCCTGTGTCCTCTGCCGACGGGCCCCAGAATCCCGCAGCCGCCCCCGGAGCGCACGGGGACGCGGGCACGGGCGCCGGAGCGGACGCGGGCACGACTCCGGCCGGAGCCGTCGGTGACCGGGCGGCGTCGCCGGGACCGCGCCCCGCCGGGCGGGCGACGGGCGGCGGCCCGGGTACGCCGGTCGGGTCGGACGGATCCGCGCCGCCGCCCGGAGCCGGCGCCACGGGTGCGGCCGGCGCGCCTCACGGGACGGCGGGCGGGGCTGGCGGGGCAGGACCCGGCGGACGCACGGCGCCCGCCTCCGCCGCCCCCTCCGGCGCCGGCGCGGCCGGGCCGGCCGGGACGTCGGGTGCGGCCGGCCCGGCCGGGGGGCGCGGGGGCTCGCGGGCCGGGGCGGGGGTCGGCGGGGCGGCGCCGCCCATCGCCCTCGCCGCGCTGCTCGCCGACCGGTCCCTCGGGCTGCGGCTGCTCGCCGGGCCCGCGGAGGCCGAGCTGCTCGGCGTACACGCCTCGGAGATGGCGGACCCGTCCCCCTACCTCCTCGGCAGCGAGCTGCTGCTGACCGCGGGGGCCGGTCTGGCCCCGGCCGGAGGGGCGGGGACGGGAGGAGCCAGGACCGGCGGAGCCGAGACCGGCGGAGGGCCCCTGGGCGCCGGGACCAGCGGAGCCGGGACCGACGGGGCGGACGCCGACGCCTACGTCGCTCGCCTCGTCCACGCCGGAGTGGCCGCGCTCGGCTTCGGTGTGGCGCCGGTGCACGCCGAGGTGCCGCACGGGCTCCTCGCGGCCTGCGCGCGCCACGGCCTGCCCCTGCTGGAGGTGCCGCAGCCGACCCCGTTCACCGCCGTGGCCCGTGCGGTCTGGCGGCTGATGGCGGAGGCCCGTACCCGCGAGCTGCGGCGGGTCGCGGAGGCCCAGCAGTCGCTGGCCGCGGCCGCGTCCCGGCCCGACCCGGTCCCGGCGGTGCTGCGCCGGCTCGCTGCCGCCCTCGGCGGCTGGGCCGTCCTGCTGTCCCCCGACGGCACCGTGACGGCCTCGGCGGGCACTCCCCCGCCGGAGCCTGCCGTACACGCCCTGGCCGACCTGGGCCGCCGGGTGGCGTCCGGCGGGCCCGCCACCGCCGCGGAGACCCTCCCGCCGGCCGCCACCTCCGGGACCCTGCCGCCCGGCACCGCCGCGGACGCCCCGCCGGAGGGTCTCCGGCACCTGGCGGCGTACGCCCTGGGGCCGCAGGCCGCCGGGACGGGCCGGGCCGTGCTCGGTACCGCGTCGGCCACGCGCACCCCCGGCGACCACACCGTCGCGGGCGCCGCCGCCGTCCTGCTCACCCTGCTCACCACCGCCCGCCAGGCCCCCGGTTCCGTCGACGCGGGAGCCCGTTCCTCCGCCGCCCTGCTACGGCTGCTGCTCGGCGGGCAGCCCGTCGAGGCCGCCGCCCTCCTCGGCCCCGGTCCGTGGACGGTGGTGCACGCGCGGCCACTGCCCGGTACGGACGCCCGCGCACCGGGGGCCGCCGCCGCCCTGGCCGCGGAGCTCGGCGCGGCGCTGGTGGACGCCGGGGGGCCCGCCGTACGGCTGCTCACCGACCGGGAGCCGGAGCCCCGGCCCGGATGGCGGCTGGGGGCGAGCTCCCCCGCCGGCGCCGCCGGCCTGGCGGCGGCCGACGCCGAGGCGGCCGGGGCGCTGCGCCGCGCCGAGGCCGCGCGGTCCCCGCTGCTGCGGCACACCGCCGACGGCCTCGCCGCGCTCGTACCGGCAGCACAGGCGGAGGCGCACGCGCGGACCCTGCTGGCCCCGCTGGACCCGGTGCTCCGCGGGACCCTCCGCGCCTGGCTCGCCCACCACGGCGGCTGGGACCGCGCAGCGACCTCCCTCGGGGTGCACCGCAACACCGTCCGCCAGCGGATCGCGCGCTGCGCGGAGCTCCTCGGCCGCGACCTGGACGACCCCGACGTGCGCATGGAGCTCTGGTTCGCGCTGAACCGGGCCTCCGGGGCGGACGGCTGACCGCCCCGGGGCCCGCCCGGGACCGCCGGGACCGCCGGGCGATCGTCGGGCAACCGCCGAGGACCGCCCGTCAGCCCGCCGCGGCCTCCCCGAACAGCCGCCGGCTCTCCCGCTCCACCGCCACCCTCCCGTACTTGTTCACCAGGGCGAGGTAGAAGAGTCCCGGCGCGGTCGGCGACCACGACCCGGCCCGTTCCGGGTCGAAGATGAAGCGGACCACCGGCTCGATCTCGAAGTCCACCAGCTCGTGCCGGTCGTGCTCCCACTTGTCGGACACCCCGCGCGACCGCCGTTCGACGAACTCGTGCGAGGTCACCTGGCGCAGCCTGGCCATGAACAGCGCACCCCACTGGTGGGTGCTCTTGTCGATGGTCAGGGCCAGCATGTTCAAGCGGTACTCGTGCGCGCTCAGCGCCAGCTCCTCGCTGAGCCCGCGCCGCGCCACGTTGAAGATGTTGGGTGCCTGGCGGGCCGCGTTGTCGACCACCCTCGACAGGGCCTCGTTGGCCGAGGAGTTCCAGGTTCCGGGATGCGAGCCGACCATCTGGCTGCGCCGCGAGACGATCAGCTTCTCGTCCCGCGTGATCACCGCGACGTTCGTTCCGAAGGAGGAGCTCATGAACGGCGCGACGTCGAGCGGGTCCTGGTGCGGGTCGATGTAGCGGCTCTTGGGGGTGGACCCGTCCCGGAACCGCCGGTCGAGCTGTTGCGTGGCCAGGAAGGTGTAGTAGTCGGAGTTCTGCAACTGGATGTAGATCTCGGGTGATTCGGTCTCGGCGACCCGGCCGATCGTGATCCGTTCGACGGCGTAGTTGAGCCCGTTCCAGAAGTAGGGCCGGCCGGCGGCCTTCAGTGCGCCCTGCTCCGCCTCGATCTCGGCCCGCCACTCGGCGAGTTCCTCCGGCAGCTCCACGTCCTCGTCCACGGCCCGTACGTGCAGGGAGCTCTCGGGAATGGCACTCTCGCCGTCCCCCTCCACCACGATCAGGTCGGTCCGCATCGGGCCCCAGGTGAACGGCTCCCAGGACGCGCTGACCCCGGACGGGCCGGCGGCCCCGGCCCCGGTACCGCCCACGGCCGCCGCGCCGTGGGCCACCGCACCGGGCGCGCCGGAGGCCACCGCGCCGGCCGCGTCGGGCGCAACGGCCGCACCGCCCATACGGGAGGCATCGGCCGCGACGCCGGCCCTGTTGCGGACGAGCGCCACCTGGCCGCCCAGCGCGTGGTTGTGCCGGTCGGGCTGCGGATAGCCCTTGCTCACCAGGTTGTGGCTGACCCTCTGGAAGATCGTGTCCATGTCCAGCAGTTCGGCGGCGCCCTCGATGCCCGTTTCGAGGGTGTGGACGAGCTCACCGGTGAACGCGGTGTACCGGGCCGCCGCCGGCGCCTTGGCGAGCGGCCGGCTCGGGGTGGTGGCCGCCCAGACCACCGTCCCGTGCACATCGGTCTTGGCCGAGCCCATCACGGTGGCCATGCGTTCGCTGGCGGCCCGCCCGCTGTAGCAGCAGTCGAGGATGATGATGCGCCGGGCGGCCTGCGCCTCCCCCATCAGCACCGCACGGCGGACCCACTCGTAGTGGACCGCGTTGTACCGTTCCGAGCCCGGCTTGCGGCGGGTTCCGGTCAGGCCGAGGTAGAGCCCGTCCTCGTCCGCGAAGCCGTGGCCCGCGTAGTAGAAGACGAGTGTGTCGGTGGCCCGGTCGGCGGCGGCCTCCAGCGCGGCCATCACCTCGTCCGCGTTCCCGGGATCCCTGACCACCCGGCAGTGCGAAGCCGGCAGGCCGAGGTGTCCGGGGCTGACCAGGATCCGGTGCAGCGCCTTGAGGTTGCCCTCCACCGCCTCCAGGCCCGGGTGGTGGTCGTACCGGGACACGCCGACCAGCACCGCCTGTGACCGCTGCGGGTCCGGAAGCCGTGAGCTCACCGGCGCTCCCCCTCCGGCGCGGGCCGGAGGTCCTCGTCCGCGGGCTCCTCCAGCAGCGCCCGGACCTGGCCGGAATCCGCCCTTCCTGGAAGCTCCTGCTCCCGGCCTCCGGTGCGGAGCCTCCTGGACCTGGCCCGCGGCCGGGTCCCGAGCCAGGTGGCCAGGGAGACGGCGAAGCCCCCGACCGCGGCGATGTCCCCGAGGACCACGTGGACGGCCTCCAGGACGCCCCCCATCGTCTCCGGCTCCTCCGCCTCCACCAGCAGGATCACCGCTTCCCGGAGCTGGGGGTCCTCCCGGAGCCACGCGCGCAGTGCCCGCAGTTCCTCGTCGTCCCCCTGCCCCGCGCTCAGGACCTCGACTTCCATCCAGAACCCCCGTGCCGTACGAGATCGAACGTGGCGGTGACAGGATTCAAGCCGCCCCGCGCCCGGTCAACAGCGTTATCCGCCAAGATTCATCCCCGAGGCGAGCGAAGCGCGGTGGTTCGCACTCCGATACGACATCCTGCCCGGACTGATCCATTCCAGTCAGACACGGCCGCAACTTGGCCGAAAACAAAAGCATTTGGCCACGCAGTTTGGCACAGTGGCCCCAACGGGAAATTCACACCCGCACACAAGGGGGATCAGTCAGTGAACTCCACCCTCCGGTTAAAGACCGCCACCGCGGTGGTCCTGACCGTCGCACTGTCCGCCGTCCTGCTGCCGGCGGCCGGGGCCTCGGCGGCCGCCGGCGCCGAGGCAGGAGCCTCCGCGAGCGTCGACGCGGCCACGAAGCAGGGCTTCGCGTCGCTCGCCGACGCCGTCCTCACCAAGCGCACCTCGGCCCTGCTCGACGGGCCCCGGCCGAACGCCTTCGCGGCGACGCCCCCGTCGGGGCCCGTCAGTGTCGCGAGCGGCCTGGCGTCCGCGGAGAACGGTGCCGTCGCCGGCCTGCTGCAGCGCAGGGCCCGGCTCGCCGAGCTGAAGGAGGCGTACACGGCGGCGAAGGTCGACGTGGACGTGGACAGCGTGCGCGTCACCGGCGCCCGCGCCAAGGTCCGGGTCACCGAGACCACCGAACTGACCTACAAGAAGATCTACGGCGACGAGCCGCCCAACACCGGCTTCCAGGCACAGCACGAGCTCACCTTCACCGCCGCACCCGGCGGGACCTGGCAGCTCACCGGCATCACCCCGCTGGACCAGGGCGGCCCGTCCGCGATCAACGCACCGGACTCGGCCGTGGTGGACCCGGGCGGCGTCGTGGCCGACGCGGCCGGCCAGGCCGCGGCCACCACCGTGCCCGCGCGGCCGGAGGCGAAGATCTCGCCCGCCGCCGGGTACAACTACGGCGCGATGGCGAAGTACGCCGAGAAGTACTGGAAGAACTACAACCCGTCGTACCGGAAGTTCAACGACGTCGGCGGCGACTGCACCAACTTCATCAGCCAGTCCCTCCGGGCCGGCGGCTGGAAGAACGACACGGGCTGGTACAAGAGCTACAAGAACTGGTGGTACAACTCCGCCAACCAGACCACGTCCTGGGTGAACGTGAACTACTGGGCGTCCTTTGCCCTGTACAGCAAGCGGACGCACAACCTCAGCAATGTGTACTACCTGGGCGTCGGGGACATCCTCCAGATGGACTTCAGCGGCAACGGCTCGAAGGACCACTCGATGATCACCACGTACCGCAGCTCGCGTGGTGTCCCGTACCTCACCTACCACTCCAACAACACCTACCGGAAGTCGGTGGCGAGCATTGTGGCGCAGAACCCGCGGGCGAAGTACTACGCCTTCCGCACCTGACCGGTCCGGCCGCCGCCCTCGGGCCCGGATCCTGGCCGGCGCGGCCGCCGCGGTGTTCTGCGCCGCGGCCCTCACGGCCTGCGGGGGCGGCGACGCCAAGGCGGACCTGGCCGACCAGGACCGCTTCCTCCGCAGCTACGTGTCGCTGCTCAACGCGTCGGACGAGACCGGCCTGGCCGGCCTCCTGGACGACCACCCGGACGGCAAGGAGGACGCCGCCGCGCGGATCAAGCGGTACGGCGGCCAGGGCTGGGACGTCCACTGGACCCGCACGTCGGATTTCCCGAACGTCTGGCACGTGCGGCTGACCGGCACGGCGAAGGCGGCGAACCGCCCCGTCCGGGTCGACGAGACCGTCAGCTGGGAGGACGAGCACTGGCTGCTCACCCCCCTGGAAGGCGTCGGGAAGAAACCGTCCAACGCGGCGGACACCACCCCGCCGCCCTGACGGCACCGCCTCCGCGACCCGACCAGGCCCGCGTCCCCTCGGGGGCGCGGGCCTGCCCGGCGTTGCACGCCTCGGCACCACTCCGATGAGCCCGGGCGGCCCGGCCCCCTGCCGGATCAGATGTCGATCACGCGGTACGCGAGGGTGTAGACCCCGCCGGAGCCCTCCAGCGAGCGGTACTGGACCTCGGCGCCGGCCTCGCTGCCGGTGACCAGGGTGGCACCGAGCTTGTCGTCGCCGCTGGTGGTGTCGTAGTCCCACAGGGTCAGCGTGCGGGCCTGCTGCTTGCCCAGGACCAGGGCGGAGTTGCCGTTCCCGTCGGTCAGGGAGCGGACGTAGTTCGTGCCCATCGTCTGATACTTGGCGCTGCCGGGCCAGACCTTGATCTGGTTGCCGTTGGCGTCGGTGATCTTGAGATACGCCTCGTCGTGGTCGCCCTCGCTCTGCTGGTGGCAGGTGAGCTCCAGCAGCTCGATCCTCACGTAGTCGACCGGCTCGGCGTGGGCGGTGCCGGCGAAGGCGGTCAGGCTGCCGAGGCCGAGTGCGGCGGCGGTGGCGATGCGGGCGATGCGGGTCCTGGCGGACATGTGGTTCCCCCCGTGGTTCAGTCCGTGTATCCGTTCGCGCCGGGGAGCTCCCCGGCACACCCCTACGGTGCCCGGCCGTCCCGCCGCCGCTCTACGCGCGTTCCGCTGAGCGGAACGCGCCCGCCACCGCCCCGACGCCCGCCCCGACGCGCCTCTGCGCCCGCCCCTACGCCCGGGCCACCGCCCGGCAGGGCTCCGGGGCGGGTGCCGTGCCGCGGGCCAGCGCCCGGGTGATCGCCAGACCCGCCTCGGCAACGGCCTGGGTGAGCGGCCCGAGGGGGCGCCCGGCCCGGACCACCCCGGCGACGGCGGCGACCGTACGGCCGTCCGGCGACCGGACCGGCACGGCGGCGCAGGCCACGCCCTCCATCACGTCCTCACGGTCCAGCACCAGCCCGCCGCGCGTGCCGCGCAGGGCGCGCCCGGCGGCCGTGTCCAGCAGGAAGCTCATTCCGTCGCGGACCGGCACCAGCGACTCGGGCTCGCCCGGGACCGAGCAGACGGTCATCGCGAGCTCCTGCCGCAGCACCGTCAGCACCACGCTCGCCCCGGTGGCCCCGCGCAGCCGGTACAGCGGCAGCCGGGCCGCGGCGCGCAGGCCCGGGTGCGGCTGCCAGGCCTGGCCGAGCCGGAAGACCTGCGGCCCGAGGCGGTAGCCGCGGCCCTTGCGTTCCACCGCGCCCACCGCCGCGAGCTGGTCGAGCAGCCGGTGCACGGTGCCCTTGGGGACGCCGCAGGCCAGCGCCAGTTCCGTGACCCCGGCCTCCCGGTCGTACAGCCGCAGGGCCTCCAGCAGGGCGAACGCGCCCTCCAGCACCCCCCTGCCGCCCGGCGCGGACGCCCGTTCCGATGCCTCTGCCGACGGACGCGCCGACGTGTGCGCGCATCTTTCCGCGGACTCGCTCATGGTTCCCCCGATGTCCCCCGAAGTGCTTCGTTCCCCGTTCGCAGAATGCCGCCCTCCCCCGCCGTTGCGAAGGGGTTCGGCATCGCGGCGTGTCCCGGGGGCAGGGACCGGCCCACGACATCTGGACAGCGGAAGGAACTCGCCGGTAACTTAAATCTGAGCAAGCGCTTAGCCAGTAGGCTGGCCGGGACAGGATCGAGGAGGCGGCTCGTGCGCCGTACGGTATTCAACGAGGACCACGAGGCGTTCCGGGAGACCATCCGGGCCTTCGTCGAGGCCGAGGTCGTCCCGGTCTACGACGAGTGGTTCGCCGCCGGCCAGGCCCCGCGCGACTTCTACTACAAGCTCGGTGAGCTGGGCATCTTCGGCATCAACGTGCCCGAGGAGTTCGGCGGCGCGGGCCTGGACACCCACAAGTTCGAGGCCGTGCTCTACGAGGAGACCGCCCGCGCGGGCGTCAACTTCGGCGGCTCCGGCGTGCACGTGCTGCTCGCCCTCCCCTACATCAAGATGCTCGCGGACGACGAGCAGAAGAAGCGCTACCTCCCGAAGTTCGTCTCCGGCGAGGAGATGTGGGCGCTGGCGATGACCGAGCCGGGCACCGGCTCCGACGTCGCGGGCATGAAGACCACCGCCCGGCTCTCCGAGGACGGCACCCACTACGTCCTCAACGGTTCCAAGACCTTCATCACCGGCGGCGTGCACGCCGACCGCGTGATCGTCTGCGCCCGTACGTCCGCCCCCACCGAGCAGGACCGCCGCTTCGGCATCTCGCTCTTCGCCGTGGACACCAAGTCCGAGGGCTACTCGATCGGCCGCAAGCTGGACAAGCTGGGCCTGCGCACCTCCGACACCGCCGAGCTGGCCTTCGTCGACGTCAAGGTCCCGGTCGAGGACCTGCTCGGCGAGGAGAACAAGGGCTTCTACTACCTCGGCCAGAACCTGCCGTCCGAGCGCTGGGGCATCGCCTTCGGCGCCTACGCCCAGGCCCAGGCCGCCGTCCGGTTCGCCCAGCAGTACGTGACCGACCGCACCGTCTTCGGCAAGCCGGTCGCCCACTTCCAGAACACCAAGTTCGAGCTGGCCGCCTGCCAGGCCGAGGTGGACGCCGCCCAGGCCGTCGCCGACCGCGCCCTGGAGGCCCTGGACGCCCACGAGCTGACCCCGGCCGAGGCCGCCTCCGCCAAGCTGTTCTGCACCGAGGTCGCGCACCGCGTCATCGACCGCTGCCTCCAGCTGCACGGCGGCTACGGCTACATGAACGAGTACCCGATCGCCCGCCTCTACGCCGACAACCGCGTGAACCGCATCTACGGCGGCACCAGCGAGGTCATGAAGTCCATCATCGCCAAGTCGATGGGGCTGTAAGTCCCCTTGAGCGAGGCGCTGACCGATCTCCTCGACCTGCTCGACCTGGAGCAGATCGAGGAGAACATCTTCCGCGGCACCAGCAGGACCTCCCTGGTGCCGCGGGTCTTCGGCGGGCAGGTCGCGGCCCAGGCCATGGTCGCGGCCGGCCGCACCGTGCCCGCGGACCGTACGCCGCACTCCCTGCACTCGTACTTCCTGCGGGCCGGGGACGCCGGCGCGCCGATCGTGTACTCCGTGGACCGGATCCGCGACGGCCGCTCCTTCACCACCCGGCGGGTGGTCGCCGTCCAGCACGGGCAGCCGATCTTCCACCTCTCCGCGTCCTTCCAGACGTACGAGGAGGGGCTGGACCACCAGACGGTCATGCCGGACGCGCCGGACCCGGAGACCCTGCCGACCGCGGCGGAGGACCTGCCCCGCTACCGGGAGATCTTCCGGGACCCGGGCACGGTGGAGCGGCTGCTGGAGGCCCGGGGCGCGGTGGACCTGCGGTACGCGACCACCCCGCCGTGGGGCTCGGTCGGCGAGCCGCTGGACCCCCGCTCCCAGGTGTGGTTCCGTACGGCCGGCAAGCTCGACGCGGACGACCCGCTGCTGCACGTCTGCCTGGCGACGTACGTCTCGGACATGACGCTGCTGGACTCCGTCCTGCTCGCGCACGGCCGGGGCGGCTGGGCCGTCGGGGACGTGGTGGGCGCGTCGCTGGACCACGCGATGTGGTTCCACCGGCCCTTCCGGGCGGACGAGTGGCTCCTGTACGACCAGGAGTCCCCCACGGCACACGGCGGCCGCGGACTCGGCCAGGCCCGCATCTGGACCCGCGACGGCAAGCTGGCCGTCACGGTGATCCAGGAGGGCGTGGTCCGCGTCCCGCGCTGACCGCGCCCCCGCGGCGGCGGGCCGGTCAGCCCTCGTGCCCCAGGCCCGCCGCGTTCAGCAGGTACGCCACCATCGGGTCGTAGTGGCGCGGGTCGCGGACGTGGTCGTCCAGCGGGACCGCGACCTGGAGGGTGCCTTCCGATTCGGCCAGGAACAGCGCGGGGTCGTTGCAGTCCGCGTAGCCGACGGCGTCCAGGCCGCGCTGGGCGGCGCAGCCGGCCCAGCCGTGGTCGGCGACGACCAGGTCGGGCAGCGGCCGGCCGACGAGGGCGAGGCCGTCGAGGATGGCGTTCATCGGCTCCGGCGAATGGGTGTGCCACAGCGTCGCACCCCGTTCCAGCACCGCCACGTCCGCGACCTGCCAGACCATGCCCTCGTCCGCGGTGAGCCCGGAGGGGATGACCACGACCTCGCAGCCGGCCGCGCGCAGGGCGGCGGCGGTGGCCCGGTGCACGTCCAGCAGGCCGCCCGGGTGGCCGGTGGCGAACAGGACGCTCTGCCGGTCCAGCGCCGCCTTGTGCAGCCGGGCCGCCATCCGGTCCAGCGCTGCGACCGTCAGCTCGGGGTCGATGGTGTCCTGGCCGTGGCGGTGCTCGGGGTCGTCGACCACGCCGCAGCGCTCCGCCATGACGGCCAGGACGTCCTGCTCGTCATTCCAGCGGTCGCCCAGCTCCAGGCCCAGCCAGTAGTGCCGGTCGCCGTTCGCGAGCTTGCGGTAGTGGGAGAGGTTGTTCTCGCGCGGCGTGGCCACCTGGCCTGCGATCCGGGTGCGGACGAGGTGGTCGACGAGTTCGGCGCGGCTGGGTATCGGGGTCGGCATGCGGCCATTCTGCCGCTGCCCGGCCGGAGGCGCTGGTTCCGTTCCATGGTCCGTCGACAGCGGCCGCCACGACCCGGCGAAGGGGCCGCACGAAGGGGCCGCGCCCGCCCCGTGCGCGCGACGCCGGACCGTGCCCCCGGCCGGGCTGCGCGGTGGCTCTGCAACGGCCCCGGGGTGACCCCGCGACGGCCCCAGGCCGGCCCTGCGGCGGCCCCGCGGCTAGCGCGCCGAAAGCGCCGCGAAGGCGCCGTCCGCGAGCCGGCGGAGCAGCGACTCCATGGCGTCGCGGCCGAGCGAGCCCAGGTGCGGGGTCGAGTTCAGCAGGCCGAAGACCGCGTGCACGGTGACCCGGGCCTCCGCCTCGGGCGCCGCCGGGTGCAGCTCCCGTACGACCTCCACCCAGAGCTCGACGTACTGCCGCTGCAGCTGCCGGACCAGCTTGCGGTCCTCCTCGCGCAGCCGGTCCAGCTCCCGGTCGTGGAGGGTGATCAGCGCCCGGTCGTCCAGCGCGAAGTCGATGTGGCCGTCGATGAGGGAGGCGAGCACCGCCCCGGGGTCCCCGGCCGCCTCGGCGACCCGGTGCCGGCCGCCGGTCAGCAGCCGCTCGCTGATCCCCACCAGCAGCTCCGCCAGCATGGCGTCCTTGCCGGCGAAGTGCCGGTAGAGGCCGGGGCCGCTGATGCCCACGGCCGCGCCTATCTCGTCCACGCCGACGCCATGGAATCCACGCTCGGCGAAGAGGCGGGCGGCCTCACTGAGGATCTGCTCGCGACGGGTCGGGGCGGCCGCTGATGTGGTCATGGAAATCCATTCTAGACAGGGCCGTTAGCGGTCGTTAACCTGGGCGCGACAAGTGTTAACGCTCATTAACCGAGGGCAAGGGGGCTCACGGGATGCAGCAGGCACCAGTGCTGACGAGCGCCGCGGATCCGGCGTCGGACGCCTGGCGGACCAACGAGGCCGCCCACCGCGAGCTGGCCGAGGGTCTGCGGACCCGGCTGGAGGCCGCCCGCCTCGGCGGCGGCGAGAAGGCCCGCGCCCGGCACACCGCGCGCGGGAAGCTGCTGCCGCGGGACCGGGTGGACACCCTCCTGGACCCGGGCTCCCCGTTCCTGGAGCTGGCCCCGCTGGCTGCCGAGGGGATGTACGGGGGCGCCGCCCCGGCCGCCGGCGTGATCGCCGGCATCGGGCGGGTCAGCGGCCGCGAGTGCGTGATCGTCGCGAACGACGCCACCGTCAAGGGCGGCACGTACTACCCGATGACCGTGAAGAAGCACCTCCGGGCGCAGGAGGTGGCACTGGAGAATCGTCTCCCCTGCCTCTACCTGGTCGATTCCGGCGGCGCCTTCCTCCCGATGCAGGACGAGGTCTTCCCCGACCGCGAGCACTTCGGGCGGATCTTCTACAACCAGGCCCGGATGTCCGGCGCCGGCATCCCGCAGATCGCGGCCGTCCTCGGCTCCTGCACGGCCGGCGGCGCGTACGTCCCGGCGATGAGCGACGAGGCGGTCATCGTCCGCAACCAGGGCACGATCTTCCTGGGCGGCCCGCCGCTGGTGAAGGCCGCCACCGGCGAGGTGGTCACGGCCGAGGAGCTCGGCGGCGGCGAGGTCCACTCGCGCACCTCCGGGGTCACCGACCACCTGGCGGAGGACGACGCGCACGCGCTGCGGATCGTCCGCAACATCGTGGCCACCCTGCCCGGCCGCGGGGCCCTGCCCTGGTCGGTGGAGGCACCGGAGGAGCCGAAGGTCGACCCGTACGGGCTCTACGGCGCGGTCCCCGTCGACTCCCGCACCCCCTACGACGCCCGCGAGATCATCGCCCGGATCGCGGACGGCTCCCGCTTCCAGGAGTTCAAGGCCGAGTTCGGGCAGACCCTGGTCACCGGCTTCGCCCGGATCCACGGCCACCCGGTCGGCATCATCGCCAACAACGGCATCCTGTTCGCCGAATCCGCCCAGAAGGGCGCCCACTTCATCGAGCTCTGCGACCAGCGCGGCATCCCGCTGCTGTTCCTGCAGAACATCTCGGGCTTCATGGTGGGCCGCGACTACGAGGCGGGCGGCATCGCCAAGCACGGCGCGAAGATGGTGACGGCGGTGGCCTGCACCCGAGTGCCCAAGCTGACCGTCGTCGTCGGCGGCTCCTACGGCGCCGGCAACTACTCGATGTGCGGCCGGGCGTACTCGCCCCGCTTCATGTGGATGTGGCCCAACGCCAAGATCTCCGTCATGGGCGGCGAACAGGCCGCGTCCGTACTGGCCACCGTCAAGCGGGACCAGATCGAGGGCGCCGGCCAGGAGTGGGCCGCCGGGGAGGAGGACGCCTTCAAGGCGCCCATCCGCGCCCAGTACGAGGAACAGGGCAACGCCTACTACGCCACCGCGCGGCTCTGGGACGACGGGGTCATCGACCCGCTGGAGACCCGCCAGGTGCTGGGTCTGGCCCTGACCGCCTGCGCCAACGCCCCGCTGGCACCGAAGGACCCGGCCCAGCCCGGCTTCGGCATCTTCCGGATGTGAGGGACGGGAAACCGATGTTCAGCACTGTTCTGGTCGCCAACCGCGGCGAGATCGCGGTCCGCGTCATCCGGACCCTGCGCTCCCTGGGGATCCGCTCGGTCGCGGTCTTCAGCGACGCCGACGCCGACGCCCGGCACGTCCGCGAGGCCGATGTCGCGGTCCGCATCGGCCCGGCGGCCGCCGCGGAGAGCTACCTGTCCGTCCCCAGGCTGATCGACGCGGCCCGGCGCACCGGCGCCGAGGCGGTCCACCCCGGCTACGGCTTCCTCGCGGAGAACGCGGCCTTCGCGGCCGCCTGCGCCGAGGCGGGCCTGGCCTTCATCGGCCCGCCGGCCTCCGCCATCTCCCTGATGGGCGACAAGATCCGGGCCAAGGAGACGGTGAAGGCGGCCGGGGTCCCGGTCGTCCCCGGCTCCTCCGGCAGCGGCCTGTCCGACGCCGAACTGATCGGCGCGGCCCGCGAGATCGGCATGCCGGTGCTGCTCAAGCCCTCGGCGGGCGGCGGCGGCAAGGGCATGCGCCTGGTCCGCGACGAGGCGCTGCTGGCCGAGGAGATCGCGGCGGCCCGCCGCGAGGCCCGCTCCTCCTTCGGTGACGACACCCTGCTGGTGGAGCGGTGGATCGACCGTCCCCGGCACATCGAGATCCAGGTCCTGGCGGACGCCCATGGGAACGTCGTCCACCTCGGCGAGCGCGAATGCTCGCTGCAGCGGCGCCACCAGAAGGTGGTGGAAGAGGCCCCGTCGGTGCTGCTCACCCCGGAGATCCGGGCGGCGATGGGCGAGGCGGCGGTGAACGCGGCCCGCTCGTGCGGCTACGTCGGCGCGGGCACGGTGGAGTTCATCGTGCCGGGCGGGGACCCGTCCTCGTACTACTTCATGGAGATGAACACCCGCCTCCAGGTCGAGCACCCCGTCACCGAGCGGATCACCGGGCTGGACCTGGTGGAGCAGCAGCTGCTGGTCGCTGCGGGCGAGAAGCTGTCCTTCGGCCAGGAGGACGTCCGTCTCGAAGGCCACTCGATCGAGGCGCGGATCTGCGCGGAGGACCCGGCCCGCGGCTTCCTGCCGTCCGGCGGGCGCGTGCTGGCCCTGTCCGAGCCGTCCTCGGACACCGTCCGTACGGACTCCGGGCTCTCGGCGGGCGTGGACACGGGCAGCACCTACGACCCGATGCTGTCGAAGGTCATCGCCTGGGGGCCGGACCGGGCGGCGGCCCTGCGGTCGCTGCGGGCGGCACTGGCCGACACGGTGATCCTGGGCGTCCAGACCAACACCGGCTTCCTGCGGAGGCTGCTGGCGCACCCGTCGGTGGTGTCCGGCGACATGGACACCGGCCTGGTCGAGCGGGACCTCCCCTCCCTGCTCCCCGAAGGCGTCCCGGCGGAGGTGTACGCGACCGTCGCGCTGCTCGCGGCGGCCGGCGAGCCGGGCGGCTCCGCCGGCGGCTGGGTCGACCCCTTCGGGGCCGCCGACGGGTGGCGCCTGGGCGGCACCCCCGCCTGGACGGTCCGCCACTTCCGCATCCCGGGCCAGGACCCGGTCGAGGTCCGCACCCGCGCCCGGGGCACGTCGTACGAGCTGCTGCTCGACGCGGACGCCGGCACCTCCGGCGCCCGGCTCGTCGAGCTCGGCGCCGACCGGGTCACCGTCGAACTCGACGGCATCACGCACCGGTTCGCGTACGCCGCCTCGGCCGAGGGCATCTGGGTCGGCCGGGACGGCGACACCTGGCACGTCCAGCGGCACGACCCCGTCCAGGCGAGCCTGTCCGGCTCCCGGCACGGCGGTGCCGACACCCTCGCCGCCCCCATGCCGGGCACCGTCACCGTGGTGAAGGTGGCCGTGGGCGACAGGGTCGAGGCCGGCCAGAGCCTGCTCGTCGTCGAGGCCATGAAGATGGAGCACGTCATCTCCGCCCCGCACTCCGGCACCGTCGCCGAGCTCGACGTCAGCCCCGGCACCACCGTCGCCATGGACCAGGTCCTGGCCGTGGTCACCCCGGAGGACGAGGAGGCATGAGCGGCATGGACGACGTGAACAGCGCGGACGACGTGAACAGCGCGGATGACGTGAACGGCGTGGCTGACGTGAACGGCTCGGCCGGACTGCCCATGACCGTGCCGGCGCCCGGGCTCCCCGCCCGGGTCAGGATCCACGAGGTCGGTGCCCGGGACGGCCTGCAGAACGAGAAGACGGCCGTCCCCACCGAGGTGAAGGCCGAGTTCATCCACCGGCTGGCCGCGGCCGGCCTCACCACCGTCGAGGCGACCAGCTTCGTGCACCCCAAGTGGGTGCCCCAGCTCGCCGACGCCGAGGAGCTGTACCCCCGCCTGGCCGGGCTCGACGGCGTGCACCTGCCCGTGCTGGTGCCCAACGAGCGCGGCCTGGCCCGGGCGCGCGAGCTCGGGGCCGACCGGATCGCCGTGTTCGGCTCGGCCACCGAGACCTTCGCCGCCCGCAACCTCAACCGCACCGTCGCCGAGTCGCTCGCCATGTTCGAGCCGGTCGTGGCCTCGGCCAAGGCCGACGGCATGCACGTCCGCGGCTACCTCTCCATGTGCTTCGGCGACCCCTGGGAGGGTGCGGTCCCCGTCCACCGGGTGGTCTCCGTCGCCAAGGCACTGCTCGACCTGGGCTGTGACGAGATCAGCCTGGGCGACACCATCGGCGTCGCCACCCCCGGCCACGTCCGGGCCCTCCTCTCCGCCCTCGGCGAGGACGGCGTCGGCACCGACCGGATCGGCGTCCACTTCCACGACACCTACGGGCAGGCCCTGTCCAACACCCTGGCCGCCCTCCAGCACGGCGTCACCACCGTCGACGCGTCGGCCGGCGGCCTCGGCGGCTGCCCGTACGCGAAGAGCGCCACCGGGAACCTCGCGACCGAGGACCTGGTGTGGATGCTCGACGGTCTCGGCATCGAGACCGGCGTCGACCTGGCCGCCCTCACCGCCACGAGCGTGTGGATGGCCGAACGGCTGGGCCGCCCCAGCCCCTCCCGCACCGTCCGCGCCCTCTCCCACAAGGAGTAGCAGATCATGTCCCTCGACCACCGGCTCTCCCCCGAGCACGAGGAACTCCGCCGTACCGTCGAGGCGTTCGCGCACGACGTGGTCGCCCCGAAGATCGGCGACTTCTACGAGCGGCACGAGTTCCCGTACGAGATCGTCCGCGAGATGGGCGCCATGGGCCTGTTCGGCCTGCCCTTCCCCGAGGAGTACGGCGGCATGGGCGGCGACTACCTCGCCCTCGGCATCGCCCTGGAGGAGCTGGCCCGGGTCGACTCCTCCGTCGCCATCACCCTGGAGGCCGGGGTCTCGCTGGGCGCCATGCCGCTCCACCTCTTCGGCACCGAGGAGCAGAAGCGGGAGTGGCTGCCCAAGCTGTGCTCGGGCGAGGTGCTCGGCGCCTTCGGCCTGACCGAGCCCGGCGCGGGCAGCGACGCCGGCGGCACCCGCACCACCGCCGTCCGGGACGGCGACCACTGGGTCATCAACGGCTCGAAGTGCTTCATCACCAACTCGGGCACGGACATCACCGGTCTGGTCACGGTCACCGCGGTGACCGGCCGCAAGGCGGACGGCCGCCCGGAGATCTCCTCCATCATCGTGCCGTCCGGCACGCCCGGCTTCACGGTGGCGGCGCCGTACTCCAAGGTCGGCTGGAACGCCTCGGACACCCGCGAGCTGTCCTTCTCCGACGTCCGGGTGCCGCTGGCCAATCTGGTGGGCGAGGAGGGCCGCGGGTACGCCCAGTTCCTGCGCATCCTCGACGAGGGCCGGATCGCGATCGCCGCGCTGGCCACCGGTCTGGCGCAGGGCTGTGTGGACGAGTCGGTGAAGTACGCGAAGGAACGTTCCGCGTTCGGCCGGCCGATCGGCGACAACCAGGCCATCCAGTTCAAGCTGGCCGACATGGAGATGCGCGCGCACATGGCCCGTCTCGGCTGGCGCGACGCGGCCTCCCGGCTGGTGGCCGGGGAGCCGTTCAAGAAGGAGGCGGCGATCGCCAAGCTGTACTCCTCCACGGTTGCCGTGGACAACGCCCGTGAGGCCACCCAGATCCACGGCGGGTACGGCTTCATGAACGAGTACCCGGTGGCCCGGATGTGGCGCGACTCCAAGATCCTGGAGATCGGCGAGGGGACGAGCGAGGTGCAGCGCATGCTGATCGCCCGTGAGCTGGGCTTCGCCGGCTGACGTCTGACGGCGACTCCGGCCGGGCGACGACGCCCGCCGGCCCCGCCACCCCTCCGGACCCTACGGGCGGCCCGCGTTCCGACGCGGGCCGCCCGCGCGTTTTCGGACACCGGAGGGGGCCGCGGGAAGGCTCGCGACCCGGGCTCGACCCGGGCGGGATCCGGGCGGGACCGAAGTGAGATCCAAATTACTTAGGACCGCCTTACCTAATCAGGCCAAGGTTAGGCTAACCTTCCCAGCGAACGGCCCGTTGTCCCGGGCCGCGCCCCCGTACGAAAGCAGACACAGCCATGCCCAAGCCCAGAGCGACCCTCCTCACCCGCCGTGGCCTGATCGCCGCCGGTGGTGCCCTCGGCCTCGTCGTCACCCTCGCCGCGTGCGGCGGCAAGGACGCGGGCAAGGACGGGGCGGACGCCAAGGACAAGGGCGCCGCGGCCACCGGGCCGTGGAGCTTCAAGGACGACCTCGGCAAGACGGTCGAGGCCAAGAGCACGCCGAAGAACATCGTGGCCTTCACCGGCACCGCCGCCGCGCTGTACGACTACGGCGTCCAGGTCAAGGGCGTGTTCGGCCCGACCAAGACCGCCGACGGCAAGCCCGACGTGCAGGCCGGCTCGATGGACATCTCCAAGGTCGAGATCCTCGGCAACGTCTACGACGAGTTCAACGTCGAGAAGTACGCGGCCCTGAGGCCGGACGTGCTGGTCACCAACACCTGGGACGGCACCTACTGGTACGTGCCCGAGGCCTCCAAGGACAAGATCCTGAAGCTGGCCCCGGCCGCCGCCGTGGGCGCGGGCGGCGTCTACCCGGACAAGTCCCCGGTCACCATGGACAAGGCCCTCCAGCGCAACGCCGAGCTGGCCAAGTCCCTGGGCGCCGACCTGGCCTCCAAGAAGAACGCCGACGCCAAGGCCCGCTTCGAGGCCGCCGCCGCCAAGGTGCGCGAGGCCACCAAGGCCAACCCCGGCATCAAGGTGCTGGTCGGCTCCGGCTCCCCCGAGCTGTTCTACGTCTCCACCCCCGAGACCTCGGCCGACCTGAAGTACTTCCAGAGCCTGGGTGTGGAGTTCGTTGCCCCGGAGAAGGACAAGCTGGACCAGGGCGGCTTCTACGAGAGCCTGAGCTGGGAGAACGCCGGCAAGTACCCGGCCGACGTCATCATGCTCGACAACCGCAGCGCCACCCTGCAGCCGGACGCCCTGAAGAGCCAGAAGCCCACCTTCGCCGGCCTGCCGGCGGTCAAGGCCGGCCAGGTCATCCCGCGCACCACCGAGCCGATCTACTCGTACGAGAAGTGCGCGCAGATCCTCGAGGACCTCGCCAAGTCCATCCAGAGCGCCAAGAAGGCCGGCTGACACCCGGCCGACCCGAAAAGCCGGGCCCCGACCGGGGCCCGGCTCGCGGCCGTTCGGCGGCCGCAGTGCCCGCGGCTGCCACCGGCGCCGCACACGTCCCAGGGGGGAACCGCATGACCGACGACACCACCGTCCCCCACTTCAGGTTCTTCGAGCTCGAAGTGGTCCGCACCGAGCGCATCGGGCACTCCTTCCTGCGCGTCACGTTCGGCGGCGGGTCCCTGGCGGAGTTCCCGGAGTTCCGCTCGGGCGGCTTCGACCAGAGCCTGTCCCTGTTCCTCCCGCTCCCCCACCTGGAGCACACCGTCCTGCCGTCCACGGCCGAGGACACCTGGTTCGCCGACTGGCGCGCCGTACCGGACGCGGAGCGCCCGGTGATGCGCTCGTACACGGTGCGCGAACAGCGCCGTACGGACACGGGCGGGACCGAGGTCGACATCGACTTCGTGCTGCACGGCGGGACGAGCCCCGCGTCGAACTGGGCCGGCCGGGCCGTGCCCGGCAGCCGGATCATGGCCATCGGGCCCGCCGCGGCCGAGAACAAGTCGGTCCGCTTCCGGCCGCCGGCCGGCACCGACGCCCTGGTGATGTACGCGGACGAGACCGCGCTGCCCGCGGCCGCCGCGATCCTGGAGGGGCTGCCCGCCGGGACGCCCGTCCGGGCCGTCTTCGAAGTCCCGCACGAGGACGACCGGTTCCTGTCCGTGCCCGGCGGGGACGGCCGGGACATCAGCTGGGTGGTGCGGGATCCCGCCACCCCCGGCCCGGAGCGCGCAGAACGCGTACGGGAGGCCTTCCGCGCCCTCGAACTGCCTGCCGCCCGGGCCCCGTACGCGTGGATCGCGGGCGAGGCCGGCACCGTACGGGAGGTACGCCGCCACCTGGTGCAGGAGCGGTCCGTCGACCGGCGCGCGGTGCGCTTCACCGGTTACTGGCGGCTCGGCGCGAGCGAGGAGCAGCTGCTCGCCGAGGCGTACGCGGGACGGGCGCCCAGCGAGGACCCCGACTCCGCTCTTTAGTCCGGGAGTTCACCTCCCGTCATCCGCTTGCCCGAAGGGCCCCGGCGATTTCCGGCCGGGGCCCTTCTCCATTTGGCCGATAACTAAGGTTAGGCTAACCTAAACATCGCACGGCGCACCCGGTCTGCTGCCGTCCCCCCTCTTCTTTCGCTCATCCCCCCTTTCTCGTTCTTCCCCCTTCTCCCCTGCCCGGAGGACCTGTTGATGCGCACGCACCTGCTCAACGAGACGACCGCCGACCGCTACCGGCGCTCGGTGACTCAGGGCGTCGAACGCGTGGCCGCGAAACTCGCCTCCACCACCGGCCCCCACACCGGGATAGCCGTGGACGAACTCGCCCCGGTCATCGCGGGGATCGACCTGGACCGGCCGCTCGAAGACCCGGCCGCCGTCCTGGACGAGCTGGAGGACGTCTACCTCCGGGACGCGGTCTACTTCCACCACCCGCGCTACCTCGGCCACCTCAACTGCCCGGTCGTCATCCCGGCCGTGGTCGGCGAGGCGATCCTCTCGGCCGTCAACTCCTCGATGGACACCTGGGACCAGTCCATCGGCGGCACCCTCATCGAGCGCCGCCTGATCGACTGGACCGCGCAGCGGATCGGCCTCGGGCCGGACGCGGACGGCGTGTTCACCTCCGGCGGCAGCCAGTCCAACTTCCACGCGCTGCTGCTGGCCCGCGACGAGGCCTGCCGCACCGTCATGAAGCAGGGCATGGCGGAGGGCCTGGAGCTGACCAAGGCCGAGGTCCTCCCCAGGCTCCGCATCCTCACCTCCGAGTGCAGCCACTTCAGCGTGCAGAAGTCCGCGGCGATGCTCGGCCTCGGCTACGAGGCGGTCATCTCCATACCCGCCGACCGCGACCGCCGCATGGACACCGCCGCGCTCGCCCTGGAACTGGAGAACTGCGCCCGCGAGGGCCTCTTCCCGATGGCGGTCGTCGCGACCGCCGGGACCACCGACTTCGGCTCCATCGACCCGCTCCCGGAGATCGCCGCGCTCGCCGCCGAACACTCCGCCTGGATGCACGTGGACGCCGCCTACGGCTGCGGACTCCTGGTCTCCCCCACCCGACGGCACCTGCTGGCCGGCATCGAGTTCGCCGACTCGGTCACGGTGGACTACCACAAGTCCTTCTTCCAGCCCGTCTCCTCCAGCGCGGTGCTGGTCCGCGACCGCGACACCATGAAGCACGCGACCTACCACGCCGACTACCTCAACCCCCGCCGGATGGCGGAGGAGCGGATCCCCAACCAGGTCGACAAGTCCATCCAGACGACCCGCCGCTTCGACGCCCTCAAGCTGTGGGTGACCCTGCGCACCATGGGCGCCGACGGCATCGGCGGGCTCTTCGACGAGGTCGTCGACCTGGCCGCGGCCGGCCACGGGGTCATCACCGCCGACCCGCGCTTCGAGGTCGTCGTCCGCCCGCAGATCTCCACCCTGGTCTTCCGCTACGTCCCCGCCGGCGACGGCGAGCACGCCGCCGCCCGCCCCGAGCTGGTCGACGAGGCCAACCTGCACGCCCGCAAGGCGCTGTTCGCCTCGGGCGAGGCCGTGGTCGCCGGCACCAAGGTGGACGGCCGCCAGTACCTGAAGTTCACCCTCCTCAACCCGCAGACCACGACGGCCGACATCGCCGCCGTCCTCGACCTTCTCGCCGCGCACGCCGAGCAGTACCTGGGAGAGTCCCTTGTCCACGCCTGAGACCACCGCGTCGCACCCGACGTACGACTTCATCGCCATCGGCCTCGGCCCCTTCAACCTGGGGCTCGCCTGCCTGACCGCGCCGATCGACGGCCTGAACGGCCTGTTCATCGAGTCGAAGCCGCACTTCGAGTGGCACGCCGGGATGTTCCTGGACGGCGCGCACCTGCAGACCCCGTTCATGTCGGACCTGGTCACCCTCGCCGACCCGACCTCGCCCTTCTCCTTCCTGAACTACCTGAAGGACAAGGACCGGCTGTACTCCTTCTACATCCGGGAGAACTTCTACCCGCTGCGGACCGAGTACAACGACTACTGCCGCTGGGCCGCCGACCGCCTGGACAACGTCCTGTGGTCCACCTCCGTCACCTCCGTCACCCACGACGAGGCGACCGGGCTGTACGAGGTCCACACCGGCGGGGGCGCCACCCACCGGGCCCGCCGCCTGGTACTCGGCACCGGCACCCCGCCGCACGTCCCCGCGGCCTGCGAGGGCCTCGGCGGGGACTTCTTCCACAACTCCGCCTACGTGCAGAACAAGGCCGAGCTGCAGAAGAAGGAGTCGATCACCATCGTCGGCTCCGGCCAGAGCGCGGCCGAGATCTATTACGACCTGCTCTCCGAGATCGACGTCCACGGCTACCGGCTCAACTGGGTCACCCGCTCCCCGCGGTTCTTCCCGCTGGAGTACACCAAGCTGACGCTGGAGATGACCTCCCCGGAGTACGTGGACTACTTCCACGCACTCCCCGAGGACACCCGCTACCGCCTGGAGGGGCAGCAGAAGAACCTGTTCAAGGGCATCGACGGCGACCTCATCGACGCGATCTTCGACCTGCTGTACCAGAAGAAGGTCACCATGCCGGTCGACGTCCCGACCACGCTGCTGACCAACACCTCGCTGGACTCCGCCGCGTACGACGCGACCACCGGTACGTACACCCTGGGGCTGCGCCAGCAGGAGCAGGAGCGGGACTTCTCCCTCACCACCGAGGGCCTGGTCCTGGCCACCGGCTACAAGTACACCTTCCCGGAGTTCCTGGAGCCGGTCCGCCACCGCCTGAACTTCGACGGGCGCGGCCGCATCGACGCGGCCCGCAACTACAGCGTGGACGTCACCGGCCGCGGGATCTACCTGCAGAACGGCACCACGCACAACCACTCCCTCACCTCGCCCGACCTGGGCATGGCGGCGTACCGGAACGCGTACATCGTCGGCGAGCTGCTCGGCCGCGCCCACTACAAGGTCGAGAAGTCCATCGCGTTCCAGCAGTTCACCGCCCCGGAAGGCACCCTCGCATGAGCACCACCCCTGTCCTCTTCTCGCGCACAGACCCGGCGCTCGGCACCTTCTCGGTGCGCCCGCTCGACCCGTTCTCGGACGCGGAACTGCTCCACCGCTGGGTCACCGACCCGAAAGCGTCGTTCTGGATGATGCAGGACGCCTCCCTCACGGACGTCGAGCGCGAGTACATGCGGATCACCGCGCACGAGCACCACCACGCCTTCATCGGGCTGCACGAGGGCGAGCCGGCCTTCCTGATGGAGTCCTACGACCCGCGCGAGCTGGAGCTGGTCGGCCTGTACGACCCGCAGCCCGGCGACGTGGGCATGCACTTCCTGGTCGCGCCGACGCAGACCCCGCTCTCCGGCTTCACCCGTGCCGTGATCACCACGGTGATGGCGGCCCTGTTCGACGACCCGGCCACCCGGCGCGTGGTCGTGGAACCGGACGTCCGCAACAAGGCCGTCCACGCGCTCAACGAGGCCGTCGGCTTCGTCCCGGAGCGCGAGATCACCAAGCCGGAGAAGGAGGCCCTGCTGTCCTTCTGCACCCGGGCCGCGTTCGAGGCCGCCACGGGCGTCTTCGCGACCGGCGACAGCGAGGAGGAAACCGCCGCATGACCATCGCCGACGCCATCACCCACCTCTCCCCCGAGCTGTGGGCCCGCGCCAACCGGGCCCTGGTCCGCAAGGCCCTCGCCGAGTTCTCGCACGAGCGCCTGCTGACACCGACCTCGCTCGGCGGCGACCGGTACAGCCTCCACAGCGACGACGGGACGGTGGAGTACGTCTTCACCGCCGCCCGGCACGCCCTGGACCACTGGGCGGTGGACGAGTCCTCGATCACCCGCCACAAGGACGGTGCCGCCGCCGAGCCGGACGCCATCGACTTCCACATCGAGTTCCAGCGCTCCCTGGGCCTGAGCCCGGAGGTGCTGCCGGTCTACCTGGAGGAGATCTCCTCCACCCTGTCCGGCTCCGCGTACAAGTACGCCAAGACCCAGGTCACGTCCGGCGTCCTCGCCAAGTCCTCCTTCCAGGACATCGAGACCGGCATGACCGAGGGCCACCCCTGCTTCGTGGCCAACAACGGCCGGCTCGGCTTCGGGGTGCACGAGTACCACGCGTACGCGCCGGAGGCCGCGAGCCCGGTCCACCTGATCTGGGCGGCGGCCCACAAGGACGTCTCCACCTTCACGGCGGGCGCCGGCCTGGACCACGACACCTTCATGCGCGACGAGCTGGGTGGGGCGGCGGTCGAGGGCTTCGCGGCGAAGCTCCGCTCCCTGGACCTGGACCCGGCGGACTACCACCTCTTCCCGGTCCACCCCTGGCAGTGGTGGAACAAGACCACGGTGACCTTCTCCGCGGAGATCGCCACCCGCCGCCTGGTCCTCCTCGGCGAGGGCGAGGACGCGTACCTCCCGCAGCAGTCGATCCGTACGTTCTTCAACACGACCACGCCCACCAAGCACTACGTGAAGACCGCCATCTCGGTCCTCAACATGGGCTTCATGCGGGGCCTGTCGGCGGCGTACATGGAGGCCACCCCGGCCATCAACGACTGGCTGCACGGCCTGATCGAACAGGACGAGGTCCTTCGGTCCGTCGACTTCTCGATCATCCGGGAGCGTGCGGCCATCGGCTACCGCCACCTGCAGTACGAGCGCGCGACGGACCGCTACTCCCCGTACCGCAAGATGCTGGCCGCGCTCTGGCGCGAGTCCCCGGTGGGCTCGTTGCAGGACGGCGAGCGCCTGGCCACCATGGCCGCACTCCTCCACGTGGACGCGGACGGCAAGTCGTTCATCGGCGCCCTGATCGAGGAGTCCGGCCTCACCCCGGCGGAATGGCTGCGCCCCTACCTCCGCGCGTACCTCCTGCCCCTGCTGCACTGCTTCTACCGCTACGACCTCGCCTACATGCCGCACGGCGAGAACACGATCCTGGTGATCAAGGCCGGCGTGGTGCAGCGGGCGATCTTCAAGGACATCGCCGAGGAGATCGTCATCATGAGCGGGGACGCGGTCCTGCCCCCGGAGGTCGAGCGCATCCGCGCCGACATCCCGGAGGACATGAAGCTCCTGTCGATCTTCACGGACGTCTTCGACTGCTTCTTCCGCTTCCTGGGCTCGATCCTGGTCTCGGAGGGCATCTGCACCGAGGAGACCTTCTGGCAGGCCGTGGCCGACTGCGCCCACGAGTACCAGGACTCCATGCCGTCCCTCTCGGAGAAGTTCACCCAGTACGACCTCTTCGCGGACGAATTCCAGCTGTCCTGCCTCAACCGCCTCCAGCTGCGCAACAACAAGCAGATGGTCGACCTGTCCGACCCCTCCGCCGCCCTCCAGCTGATCGGCACCCTCCCGAACCCCGTCGCGCCCTACGCGCGGCGGTGACCGGAGGAACGGGCGCGCGTTCCCGAAAACGGTCCCTCGGACGCGCGCCCGTTCTTCCCCCAACCCCTCATCGGGGAGCAAGAGCCCGCTGGAAATCGGTGACGATCCGCCGGTAGCCGGTGTGCCCGGTGCTCCGCGCATGCCGCAGCGCCCACACGGCGGTGGTGTCCTCGTCGTCCGCCGGCCCGGACCCGGCATGGCACGAGGTGCACTCGGTCTCGTGGATCGCCCCGCTCCCGGCCCGGTCCACGGCCAGCAGCCAGCCGCTCACCGCGGCTTCACCGACAGCTCGGCCCACACCCGCTTCCCGGGCCCGCTCCGCTCCCCCACGGCCCACCGGTCGGCGACGGCCGCGACCAGGAACAGCCCGCGCCCTCGCTCCCCCTGCCCCTCCCTGACCTCGGGCTTCGCCGGGCAGGCGTCATGCACCTCCACCCGCACCCCGTCTGCGAGCCGCACGTACCGCGTCTCGATCTCCCGGTCCGGCGGCGCGAAGGCATGCCGTACGGCATTGGTGACCAGCTCCGAAGCGACGAGCAACGCGTCGTCCTCCAGCTCCTGCAGCCCCCACCCGGCGAGCACCTTGCGCAGCTCCGCCCTGGCCAGCGACACGCACTGGGCCTCCCGCCGCCACCTCAGCACGACTTCGTCCCGCTCGCGGAGATCGCTCACCGGACCACCACCCGCCCGTGGATGACCCGGGGCCCGAGATCGATCCCGAGGGTGGCAAGCACAAGCACCTGCCGCCGCCACCATTGCCTTACATGGGGCACCAGCCCGATAAAATGCAGCACGTCGACGCTCCTTTGGTAAGCGTTGGCCACGCCCCCGGACTGTTCGCGCAGTCGCGGGGGTCATTCCTTGATGATGGGCTGCTGCAACGGAGCCAAGGGATACAGCTTGTATCCCTCCCACGGCTTGCTCAGACGGCGCCGATCCAGTCGGCAAACGCATTCAGCGAGTCAGCCTCCGCTCTTTTGATGCGGCGGATCGTCACAACGTCCTCACGCGCCCACGGGTGCTCGCGGACATGCTGCGGCGCCAGTCTGCGTGCCACCTTCAGCGACTCGAACGCGGCGTCGGGTCGGCCTGACCACAGCTGGGCCCGGCCCAGCTCGACGTAGAAGCCGGAGCGGCGCTCGGCCGGGATCTCGCTACCCGGCTCCCACCCTCGCACCAGGTCCAGGGCGCGGCCGATGTGGTCCTGGCCAAGGCTGACGGCCACCGCCACCTCGTGGATCCGAACGCTCGACTGCCCGAACGCCGTACCCAAGTAGACGCCTTCCGGCACTCCCTGAGCGAGGCGTTCAGCGGCGCGGAGGTGAGTCTGTGCAGCGGCAGAATTCCCGGCTCGGGCCGCGACCACGGCCGTCCTCATGTGCAGGGCCCCCTGCACGGCCGCCGCGCGTTCGGAGACCGGCCCGGACACAGTTCCAAGGACCCGTTCGAGGGCTGCCTGGCCGGCCCGGTGTGCACGGGCTGCCATGAATGTCTCGGCGTGCACGTATGCAGCCGTGTTCACGACGTCGGGGTCTCCAGTCTGATCAGCCGCCCAACGCATGACGTCGATCAGCCGTGCAGACAGGTCGTACGCACCGTACTTGTACGCCACGGCGTCCGCCGCCCTCGCAGCATCGACAACAAGGCGGGCCGCCTCTGCTCGGCTCCGGCCGCTTGTGGCGTGCAGGTGGGCAAGCGCATCCGTGAGCAAAGCGGAGGCGCTGGTGGCGATGTGACCGTACTGGGCCGCGAGCCGCCAGCCGGTCGCCACGGAAACAGCTGCAGCGACTTCGGCGAACGGGCGTCCGGGCGGGTCCAGGGGAAAGTCGTAGCCGGCGATTGCTGCAGAGATCGCCGGGAGTGCGGAATGGACTTTGTGCTGCGTGCCCGTGTACGCCGGATCGAGCCGGGACGCGTCAACGCCAAGAGCTGACGCCAACGCCTCCAACAACACCGGGGACGGGGTGCGTACGCCTCGCTCGACACTCTTCACCATGACGAGGGAGACATGGGATTCCCGGGCCAAGTCCGCCTGCGTCATCCGTCGAGACTTGCGCCGCGCGGCGATGCGCTGCCCGATGTATTCGGCCATGCACAGAACGTACTGGTCACAAGAACTGCCCGTGGGTCAGATCAGACCAACCAGGTCGTGCAGGGAGTCGATCGACCAGTCCGCGGCGGCCCGGACACCGGGGTCGTCGGCCCACCAGAACCCCCACGGCCCGCGACGCAGGTGGGCGGTCCGCAACCCGGCCGCTCGCGCCGGGAACACGTCGTTGGCCGGATGGTCGCCCACGTACAGGGTCTGGTCGGCTGGGGCAGCGGCAACATCCAGCACACGGGCGAAGAACCCCGGGGCGGGTTTGGAGACCCCCCACTCCCCCGACGTCACCACCAGGTCCGCGGGCAGCTCCAGGGCGCGGAGCAGATCGCCCATGAGCCGACTCTGGTTACCGGCCACGACGACGCGAGCGCCGGCGCTGCGCAGCGCCGCCAAGGCCGGCCGCACGTCTTCGTAGAGGTCGCTCTCGTCGAGTTGCTCGCCTCGCCCGGCCGCCGCCCGTGCCGCGTACTCAGCGCCGATGTCGATGCCCGGCCTGAGCATCCGAAGCGCGTCCGCGTTGTCCCGTCCGTCCACCACGACCGCCCCGACGAGCGCGGAGAGGGTGTGTCTCGGTACGCCGAGCCAGTCGGCCCAGGATGCCCAGTAGCGGTCATCGCAGGTCAGTGTCTCGCCTACGTCCAGGACCACGGTACGAATCACCCGACCACCCTATGGGCCTCGGATTCGGCCTGGGCCGCCTTCGTGGACGGGGTCAGGTGCTCAGGCCCAGGTACGTGAACTCGTCCGCCGGGGTCGCGGGGGACGAGTAGCCGTTCAGGAAGACGGTGACGTTGACGGTCGGGGACTTGCCGATGCCGATGGTTCGGCTGGGTGCCTTGACCAGCAGCTGCTCGGGGGCCCACTGGATCACCTCGGCGAGTGTGTCGCCGAAGTAGACCTGAGGGGTCGAGGTGAAGTTGATGCCGTTGATCTGGACCTGGTCGCCCACCCGGCCGGTGTCCGGGGTGATGCCGGTGACCACCACCGCCGCGGGGCCGCCGTAGGCGAACACGCCGCGCGGCACGGCCGGGGACGTGCCCAGGTCGTTCGTCGCCCGGACGTCGACCACGCCGACGCCCTCGACGGGCGCCCAGACGATGACCGCTTCGTCGCGGATGGCGACGTACTCCTTGGTGACCGGCAGCGTCCCGAAGTCGACCAGGACGCCGTCGCCGAACCCGCTGCCGACGACCTCGACCGGGCCGCCGGCCGTGCCGACGGGCGTCACGAGGGCCACCACCGGGCCCGACGGCACGTCGGGCGCGCCGAGGAGGCCCAGATAGGTGGAGTTGGCGTGCTGGAAGGCCACTTGGCCCATGAAGTCCTGGACCGAGCTCCTCACCACGCCCAGGTCCACCGGGTCGTAGCTGTCGTTCAGCGGGTCGTCCTTGCCCGGCTGGACGTACACGTGGGGACCGGGGAGGCCCGCGAGCGTCGAGAGGACGGCTTTGACGTCGTCGTTCGCCGCCGGACCCGGACTGGGGTACCACTGCTTGACCGCGTCGAGGTTGTTCCATGACTGCGGCACCACGTCGTTGATGTTGTAGTGGCGCTCGTTCGCCTGCCATTCCAGGGAGTCGACCCAGTCGGCGAAGTCCGCTCCGCCGGCGGTGGGGGCGGCGAAGGTGTGCAGCTCGAAGTTCGGCGTCCCGTCCGGCCCGCCGATCGACTGGAGGTAGGGGGCGACCATGGTCGCGATGCAGCCGCCGAGGCTGTGGCCCGTCACGTAGACGGTCGGGTTCGGCTGCGCCTGCCCCAGGGCGGTGGTGAGCGCCTGCGCCAGGGTGACGCCGTCCGTGCTCATGCCGACGACCTCGGTGAACGCCTTCATCGCGCCCTTGGCGACCCACACCGGGGACGGCATTCCGGCGAGGTTGAACGGGACCACCGTGCCGACGTCGAGGTCCTCCAGCAGATCGGTGACGTTGCCGACGGTGCCGCGGATCACCACGGCGAAGGTGTTGGAGCCGTCGGTGTTGGTGGCGAGGTAGGCGAGGTTGGCGTTGCCCGGACTCACCCCGAGCCAGGAGAGGACCCAGGTGCCCTGGGTCGCGAGCGAGGTATCGGCCAGCTGCTGGGTGATGCCGGACGCGATCCGGGTGCTGTGTTCCGCCAGGGTCTCGCCCGAGGGTCGCGGGGTGGCCGCGGTCGCCGCGATCGCGGACAGCGTCATGGTCACCTGCGGGACGGTCGGCTGGTTCTGGTCGGTCGCCATGCTCGCGCTCGCTCCTCGTGGGATCGCCCGGTCCGGCCGGAGCAGGTTCGCGCCCAACCTACGGTTCCCCGGAGGACGCCGACGGGAGGCGGGCCCCGGCTTCACGCGATCGGGCCCCTCCGGTCCGGTCCGGCGACGACGCCCCCGCCACGACGCCTCACCCGTCCGGCCCCACACCGCCCCGAACAGGCGGGTCGGCGAGGAAGACTTGGGCGTCATGACAGTTTCCCACCCGCTGGCCGGGATCGCCGCGCAGCCGGAGACGGCTGCCCGCTGGGCCCTGGGCCGGATGGCCTCGGCGGCCGCCGAGGACGTGCGCTTCGATGCCGTGGCCCGGTCGTCCGGGCACCGCGTCCCGGACGACGTCTCCGGGCGGTACGGGTCCCACGGCACCGCCCGCTTCGAGAGCAGCGCGCCGGAACCGGAAGGCCGCGAGGTGCTCGACGGTGCTTCGACCGCGGAGCTTCGTGCGGACGTGTCCGTCGGCGTGGATCCGTGCCTGGCGCTCGCGGATCCGGCCCGGCTCGTCAGCGCGGTCGCCACTGCCACGGACGGGCGCCTCACCTGGCAGGGCGAACGGCCCGCCGTCGAGCTCGTCCTCACCCCCAACCCCGAGTCCGCCGACCCGGACGGCTCCTGGCTCCCTCCCGGGGCCACCCGCCTCATCGCCACGGTCGACGTCCGCACCGGTCTGCTCCTGGGCGCCCGCGTCTTCGACTCCCACGGCTGTTTCCGCACGGGCGAGCTCCGCCTCACCCGCACCTCCGCCGACACGGCAGCCGCCCTGCCCGCGGACGGGACGGGGGCCGGTACCGTACTGGCGCGGATGGCCACCGCTCTCCTCGACCCGGTGCGGCTGCACGCCCGGATCGACGCCCAGCCGGGCGTCGACGTGCCACCGGCCACGGCCTCGTCTCCGTCCCGGCGCCGCTGGACCGTCACCGTCCACAGCCCCGACGGCATCCTGACCGCGGACATCAGCGGCGACTACCGCAGCGACCGGACCTCCCCGGGCGCCGCCCGGCTCGCCGAACTCCTCACCCCCTCCCGCATCGTGTCCCACCTCGCGCACGCCACCGCGACGGGTCCCGACTCCCTCCGCGCCACCGTCCGCCCACTGCGCAGCTTCCCGCTCAGCGCCTGGGCCCCTGACGAACACCTCACCTGCGACTTCACCGTCGACCCGGCGACCGGCGTCCTCCTCCTCGCCCACACCACCGACTCCGACTCTCGCACCCTCTTCCGCTGCGAGGTCCACCTCCACCGGCCCGGGTGACGGCGGACTTCAGCGCGCCGCCGGGCCCCGGAGGGCGTGGCGCTGGAGGAGGCGGGTGACGTCGCGTTCGGTGATGACGCCCGCCAGCCGGCCGGCGCCGATGACGAGGATGTACGCGCCGCCGCCGAGGGTGAGCTTTTCGAGGACGTCGGTCAGGAGGTCCTCCGGGCCGCACGCGGTGCAGCGCTCCAGCGGGACCGCCACGTCGCGCACCCGCAGGTCGTCCCGCCGGTCGGGCGGGACCTTCGCCAGGCGGCCGAGGTGCAGCAGGCCGCTGGGGCGGCCGTCGAAGTCGGTCACGGGCAGCACCCCGTGGCGGGCCTGTAGGGCGACCTCCTCGACGCAGCGTTCCACGGTCAGCCAGTCCGGGCAGGTCTCCACCGGGGTCGTCATCGCGTCCGAGGCGCGGAGCCCGCGCAGGGCCGGTGCCAGGGCCGCGTGCTTGCGTTCCGCTCCGGCGACGAACATGACGAAGAGGCCGATGAACGACAGCCACAGACCGCCGGGGTAGCCCCGCAGCAGGGAGATCCAGCCTACGGCGACCATCGCGGCGCCCATGACCTGCCCGCTGCGGGCGGCCGCGCGTTCGGCCCGGTCCCGGTCGCCCGTACGCCACCACAGGAGGGCCTGCACCACCCGGCCGCCATCGAGCGGGGCCGCGGGCAGCAGGTTGAAGACGCCCAGGACGGCGTTGATCCAGCCGAGCCACAGCAGCACCGCCGCGGGTACGGCCCAGCCGTGCACCGTGCCCAGCCCGACCCCGGCGCCGAACGCCACCGCGCCCACGACCAGGCTGGTGAGCGGGCCGCTCACGGCCACCAGGAACGCCGCGCCCGCCGCCCGCGGCCGGCCCATCTCGGTCACCCCGCCCAGCGCCCACAGGGTGATGCCCTGCACCGGGATGCCCTTCCGCCGGGCCGTGACCGCGTGGGCGGCCTCGTGCGCCAGCAGGCTGGCCAGCAGCAGGAGCGCCCCGGCCAGGCCGGCGACCGCGTACACGGCGCCCGGCCGGTCGGGGACCGAGTCGGGCAGCGTCCGGCTGCCCAGGCTGTACCCGAAGAGCCACACCAGCACGGGCACCGTCCAGTGCATGCGCAGCGGTATCCCGAAGACCCGTCCCATCGGCAGCGCGTTGTTCATGGCCATCTCCCGCAAGCCGCCCCACTGCCAGTCTCGCGCTGCGAGGGCCCCGGTGCGGGCCGGCCGCCGGAAGGTGGCGCGTCAGTGGAAGCCGAGCATCCCCGGGGTCTCGATGTCGATGGTGACGATGCCTGGCGGGTAGGAGTCCTCGGTTCCGGTGAGCAGAATCGACATGCTCGCGAATTCCGCACGCGGCAGGGCGCAGTACAGGGCATGACAGATGTCGGGGCCGCCATAGCCGTCCCGGACCATCGTGCCCACGGTGACCGAGGCAACGGTGTCGAGATCGTCGACGAGCACCGAGGAGAGGCTCAGCACACGGCGGGCCGCCCCCTCGTCGTCGGCTTCGGCCTGCATCAGACACAGGGCGGGAACGGTCAGTTGGTCACCCGGAGTCCGAGCCATGTTGCCGGCGAGCAGGCTGAGCGCCTTGTGGCCGGCGGCCAGCGCCTTGACGGCACTGGTGTCGAGAATGATCACGCGGCGTCCCGCCCGACCGCCCGTACCTTCTCGGCGGCCAGCTTGTAGATGTTGGCCAGCACGTCCGGCGCTCGGTCGAATTCCTCGTCGCTGATGTCGACGCCCAGCACCTCGCGGACCACCTTGCGGTCGGCAGCGAGCCGCGCGGCGCGTTGTGCGACCGTCGGCTGTTCGGCCGCCAGAGCCTCCACCATCTGCCCGATGCTCACTCCACGCTCCTTGGCGAGCTCGGCGAGATGGTCACGGGTCTCTTTGGGAACCTGAATCGTCGTGGTTGCCATAGCGGCACTATAGAGCGACCAGAGACAGGCGGCCAGGCTCCGGACGGCAGACCGGAGCCCGCACTCACCGGCAGACGGGGTCAGTTGCGCTGGAATGGGCTGTGGGGTCGGGCCGCGCAAGCAGCACCATGAGTCCGACATCCGAGCTAGTGTGGATGTCATGACGTCCGCCTATGAAGACGTGCCCTTCAGCGAGCTGCTGCACCGGCCCGCCGTGACCACTCGCCGCCTGGACGCCGTACGGGCGCTCCGGCTGCGCAGACGCGACGCGGGCGACCTCGCCCTGATGCGGATCGACCAGCTGGAGAGCGACACCACGGTGGTGGACTTCACCGCCCGTCTGCTGACCGGACTGGTCCGAACCGAAAACATCGACGCGCTGCGACAGGCGCTGCCCGAAGCCCTCCCGTGGAGCACGTTCCTGCCCCCGGAGGACATCGACGTGCTGATCTCCGAGTTGGTGGCCACCGCACGCGGCGCCGTGGCGCTGGACAACCTCTCGCCGATCGCGCTGCTGCTCACGCAATGGCGTCACAGCGCCGAGATCTACGCGGATCCCTCCCTGCTGGCCGTGCTCACCCGGGAACCCGAGGGAGATCTCGGACCGGCCCCCATCCCCGAGGCGACAGAGTGAGCCCCAAGCGCGGGGATCGTGCCGCACCCCCGCCCGTCGGCGAGGAATACGACCTGCGCTTCGCCAATACGGAGGCCGCCGACGGCTGGGAACATCTGAGCCGCCATGCGGCCGGCAATCTGCGCCGCGCGTTCGAGAAGATTCGCGGCAATCCCCGAGCTGCCGACCAGCCCGACCGCCAGCACCGCCTCAAGGGCAAGCTCGGTACGGCGGAGTTCAAGGGCCAGGAGCACGAACGGTGGCAGTTCGAGGTCACGGGCGGCGGACGCATCTGGTACCTGATCGATGACGCCCGCCGCACTGCCTGGATCACCTACGCCGGTACCGGCCACCCGAAAGCCACGGATTGACCGACAGGCACCGGCCTGACGGGAAGGGTCAGTTGCGCTGGATGTCGTCGCGGGGCGGGAAGGGGGCCGTGGGGCGGGCCGCGGCCGGGGAGGGCTGGACCGGGGCGGGCCAGGGGACGTCGGGGGCGCGGAAGTAGCCGATCTGCTGGGCTTCCAGGCGGGGGCCGTGTGCCGCGAGGCGCTGGGCGTACGAGGGCCAGTCGCGCCGGGTGGCCGGGGACCAGCCGAGTTCGGCGATGCCCAGGACCCGGGGGAAGGCCATGTACTCCAGGTCGGCGCGGGTGGCGATGGTCTCCGTCCAGAGGGGGGCCTCGACGCCGAGGACCGCGGATTCCGGAACGCCGGGGAAGTACGCGCCCGGGTCCCAGTCGTAGGCGCGCCGGACCGGGACGTAGCCCGCCCAGGCCAGGCCCGGGGCGGTGTCCGCGTCGTACTTCATGTCGAGGTAGGCGTGGTCGGCCGGGGAGAGGATCAGCCGGTGGCCGGCCTTCGCGGCGGCCGCCACCCGGTCCCGCTCGGCGGCCGGGGTCCGGTCGTGGCCCCACCACTGGAGGACCGCGCCCGGCGCCGGGTCGGCCGCGGCCAGCTGGTGCCAGGCCACCACCTGCTTGCCGTACCCGGCGACCACCGCCTGGGCGCGCTCCATGAAGGCCGCGTAGTCCGCCGCCGGGGTGGAGTGCGCCTCGTCGCCGCCGATGTGGAGGTAGCGGCCGGGGGTGAGCTCGGCGACCTCGCGCAGGACGTCGTCGATGAAGGCGTAGGTGATCTCCTTGGAGACGCAGAGCGAGCTGAAGCCGACCTTGGTGCCGGTGTAGCGGGCCTGGGCCTTGCCGTCGCAGTTGAGCTCGGCGTAGGAGGCGAGGGCGGCGTTGGTGTGGCCCGGCATGTCGATCTCCGGGACCACCTCGATGTACCGGTCGGCGGCGTAGTCGACGAGTTCGCGGTAGTCGTCCCGGGTCCAGTGGCCGCCGGGGCCGCCGCCGACCCCGCCCACGCCGCCGTAGGAGGCGAGCCGGGGCCAGGAGGCGATGTCCAGGCGCCAGCCCTGGTCGTCGGTGAGGTGGACGTGCAGCTTGTTGATCTTGTACTGGGCGAGCTGGTCGACGTACCGCTTCACCTGCGGGACGGTGAAGTGGTGGCGGGCGATGTCGATCATCGCCCCGCGGTACGCGAACCGGGGCCTGTCGGTGACCGTGCCGCCGGGGACCTCCCGGCCGGACACCAGCTGGCGCAGGGTCTGCACTCCGCGGAACAGCCCGGCGGGGGCGTGGGCGGTGAGGGTCACGGCGGTGGCGGTGGACTCCAGGCGGTACCCCTCCTCGCCCAGGGACCCGTCGGACCCATCGGACCCGCCGGACCCGTCGGACCCGTCGGACCCGCCGGACCCGCCGGACCCATCGGACACGCCGGTCCCGTCGAGGCGGAGCCGGATGCCGTCGCCGCCGTCACCCGCCCCGCCGTCGGCCACGGGCAGCGGCAGGCCGGTGGGGCCGCGGAGGTCCTCGGCGAGCCGTTCGCCGATCTGCCGGACCTCCTCGTCCGCGCCGCCACCGCCACCGGTACCCGTGCGGATCACCGTGCCGGGGACGAGCCGGTGGGCCGGCCCGCCGGGCCTCACCTCGGCGGGGGCCGGGAGCAGCCGTTCGTACGGCGGCAGGTCCGCGTACACGAGCAGCTCGCCCGCCTTCGCGTCGCCGGCCCCGCCGGCCTGGGAACAGGAGGCCGAAGCCGCGAGGACCAGCAGGACCCCGAGCGTGCGCATCATCACCCGACTCATGTGCCCAGATATAGGCCAACTCCCTTGATCGCGACGGTGGAAGAATCGACGGATGGCAGAAATCATCCAGAAGGACGGCACCTGGACCTTCGACGGGGACCTGGTGCGCATCGTGCCGGGCCACGAGAAGACCGCCGGACTGCTGCGGCAGGCCCTCGGCGAGGTCACCGTACCGCTGCGGGCACTGGCCGGGATCTCGTACGAGCCGGGCCGCAAGGCGGGGCGGCTCCGGCTGAGACTCCGGGAGGGCGCGGACCCGCTGCTGCAGGTGACGGCGGGGCGCCTGCCCGAGTCGTCCGACCCGTACCGGCTGACGGTGGAGGCGGACCGGGGCGGGGTCGCCGAATACTTCGTCGACGCGGTGCGCAACGCGCTGCTGCTGGAGCAGGTCGATCCGGGGCCGGTGACCGAGTACCTGCTCCCGGGCCCCGCCGTGCCGGTCACCGCGTCGGCGGGTGACGGGACCGCCTCCTTCAACGGCGACCGGGTGAGCCTGGAGTGGAACTGGAAGACCGAGGAGGCGAAGGCGTCCGGCGGAACGCGGTCCTTCCGGGTGGCGGACGTCACCTCGGTGGACTGGTTCCCGGCGATCGGCCTGGAGAACGGCTGGCTGCGCTTCGTCCTGGCCGGGAGCACGTCCGGGGCGCCCGCCGCGAAGTACGACCCGCACAGCGTGGAGCTCTTCGGGTTCAGGAAGGACCCGCTGATGGCACTGGTGGCGGCGGCCGTGGCGGCCAGGATGCCGCATCCGGCGGCGCCGGCCGGCGCCGAGGCGGTGAAGGAGCTCACGGCGCCCGCCGCCGCTCCTGCCCTCCCCGCTCCGGCCGCGGCACCCGACGCGGAGGACCACGACGTGCTGCTGCGCCGCCTCCGCGAACTCGGCGAGCTGCACCGGACGGGGGTCCTGACCGCGGAGGAGTTCGGCACCGCGAAGGCGGCGATCCTCCGCCGGTTCTGACCGGAACCATCGCCGCCGCTTCCGACCGGAACCGGCGATTCTGGCCGGAATCACCCATTCCTTGGTCTGCACCATTAAGATCCTGCCCGAAATCGGGCAGGATCTTTGCGTTCCGAGGCGTGAGACGTCAGTATCTACGGGTGCTCGAACGCCGCCCGTCGCATGACGACCTCGTCGACCACCTGGTGCGCAGCACCGCGCTGCCGCGCGGTGAAGCGGCCCGGGTGGTGCTCGACGTACTGGCGTACTTCGACGAGACGACCGAGGAGTTCGTCCGCCGCCGCCACCGCGAACTGCAGTCCGGCGGATCGGTGAACACCGAGATCTTCGAGCGGATCTCGGCCGAACTGCCGCACCGCGCCGTGGCACCTCCGGAGCTCTCGCTCCGGCAGCTGCGCCGCATCGTCTACGGCTGACGGCCGACCGCGAACCGGGCGGGCACCGGGCACACACGTACGAACGTTCAGGAGGGGCTTAGATCCATGTGCGGAATCGTCGGCTACATCGGCAAGCGTGACGTCGCTCCACTGCTGCTGGAGGGCCTGCAGCGGCTGGAGTACCGGGGCTACGACTCGGCGGGCATCGTGGTCAACAGCCCGAAGGCCGGTGCCCTGAAGGTGGTCAAGGCCAAGGGCCGGGTCCGTGACCTGGAGGCCCGTGTTCCCAAGCGTTTCGCCGGCACCACCGGCATCGCCCACACCCGCTGGGCCACCCACGGCGCCCCGAGCGACCACAACTCGCACCCGCACCTCGACCCCGAGAACAAGGTCGCCGTCGTCCACAACGGCATCGTGGACAACGCCTCCGAGCTGCGCGCCAAGCTGGAGGCCGAGGGCGTCGTCTTCGCGTCCGAGACCGACACCGAGGTGATCACCCACCTGGTCGCCCGCTCCGAGGCCGACACCCTGGAGGGCAAGGTCCGCGAGGCCCTCAAGGTGATCGAGGGCACGTACGGCATCGCCGTCATGCACTCCGACTTCGCCGACCGCATCGTCGTCGCCCGCAACGGCTCCCCGGTCATCCTCGGCATCGGCGAGAAGGAGATGCTGGTCGCCTCCGACGTCGCCGCGCTGGTCGCCCACACCCGCCAGGTCGTCACCCTGAACGACGGCGAGATGGCCACCCTCAAGGCCGACGACTTCCGCACCTACACCACCAGCGGGACGACGACCAACGCCACCCCCGAGACCGTGGAGTGGGAGGCCGCCTCCTACGACATGGGCGGCCACGACACCTACATGCACAAGGAGATCTCCGAGCAGCCCGACGCGGTCGACCGCGTGCTGCGCGGCCGGATCGACGACCGCTTCTCCACCGTGCACCTGGGCGGCCTGAACCTGGACCCGCGCGAGGCCCGCGCCATCCGCCGGGTCAAGATCCTGGGCTGTGGCACCTCGTACCACGCCGGCATGATCGGCGCCTCCCTCATCGAGGGCATGGCCCGCATCCCGGCCGACGCCGAGCCGGCCTCGGAGTTCCGCTACCGCAACCCGGTGGTCGACCCCGACACCCTCTACATCGCGGTCTCCCAGTCCGGTGAGACCTACGACGTGCTGGCCGCCGTCCAGGAACTCAAGCGCAAGGGCGCCCGGGTGCTGGGCGTCGTCAACGTGGTGGGCTCCGCGATCGCCCGCGAGGCGGACGGCGGCGTCTACGTGCACGCCGGCCCGGAGGTCTGCGTGGTCTCCACCAAGTGCTTCACCAACACGGTCGTGGCCTTCGCGCTGCTCGCCGTCCACCTCGGCCGGATCCGGGACCTGTCCGTCACCGACGGCAAGCGGATCATCGAGGGCCTGCGCAAGCTGCCCGCGCAGATCTCCGAGATCCTGGAGCAGGAGGACGAGATCAAGCGCCTGGCGGCCGAGTACGCCGACGCCAAGTCGATGATGTTCATCGGCCGGGTGCGGGGCTACCCGGTGGCCCTGGAGGCCTCCCTGAAGCTGAAGGAGATCTCCTACATCCACGCCGAGGCGTACCCGGCCTCGGAGCTCAAGCACGGCCCCCTCGCGCTCATCGAGCCCTCGCTGCCGACCGTCGCGATCGTCCCGGACGACGACCTGCTGGAGAAGAACCGCGCGGCGCTGGAGGAGATCAAGGCCCGCAGCGGCCGCATCCTCGCGGTCGCCCACCGCGAGCAGGAGAAGGCCGACCACACGATCCTCGTTCCGAAGAACGAGGACGAGCTCGACCCGATCCTGATGGGCATCCCGCTCCAGCTGCTGGCGTACCACACCGCCCTGGCCCTCGGCCGGGACATCGACAAGCCGCGCAACCTGGCGAAGTCGGTCACCGTCGAGTAGTCGACCGCGTGCCGCAGCCCCCCGTGCATCCGTGCACGGGGGGCTGCGGCGCATCCGCGGTGCTGCTGCCGCTCAGCCCGCGGCGGGGGCGCTGCGGCCGGCGCGGCCCAGCGACATCGGCCACTTGGCCAGCGCGGCGGTGGCGCCGTACCAGCCGAGGAGGCCCGAGACGGCGGCGACCCAGCCGCCGGCCTTGGCGAGTCCACTGCTGTCCGCGAAGGCGCCTATCGCCAGGAGGAGCAGGGAGAGGGTCAGCAGGGCGTACACGCCCTGGCTGAACAGACCGCTCGACGCGGCGACCGTGAGGGTCAGCGCCAGCAGCGCGAACAGCACCAGAAACGTTCCGGCAGCCTCGGCGGAGGCCGACGCGCCGGCGCCCTTGGCCCAGGTGAACCAGAAGATGCCCAGGCCCGCGAAGGCGGTGCCGTTGAATCCGTTGCCGCCGCGGTACTCAAGGAGCCCGAGGAGGAAGAGGGCGACGCCTCCGACGTACATGGCGAGGAGGACGGAGTCGGCCGCGGAGACACCGTCGATCACACCGGTGTGGCCGATTCCGAACGCGAGAAGGGTGAGACCCAGGGCCAGGTGCCCGAGGGTCGAAGTGGTGGCCGTGCTTCCCGCGGAGACATCATTGTCCACGGCGGGCTCCCTTCGATCCGATCTGCAATTGTGCTGTTACCCAGCGCTTTTTATGTACCCTTCACATGGGTGCACAACCGCACAAGGGTCAGACAATCCGTCACGTCGCGATTACGGAATGACAACGACGGGTCGCTGCGCCCGCTTCGCCAGCCGGCCGGCCACGGAGCCGAAAATGCGCCCCACGATGCCGTGCGTCGAGCCCACCACGATCGCGTCGGCCGAGTACTCGCGGCCGACCTCCTCCAGCTCGTGGCAGATGTCCCCGCCGCGCTCGACGAGGATCCACGGCACCTCGGCCAGGTAGTCGGCACAGGCCAGTTCCAGACCCAGCACCTCGGTGCGGTGGTCGGGCACGTCCACGAAGACCGGCGGTTCGCAGCCCGCCCAGACCGTCGTCGGCAGGCGGTTGGCCACGTGCACGATGATCAGGCCGGAACCCGAGCGGCGGGCCATTCCGATCGCGTAGGCGAGCGCCCGCTCGCTGGACGTGGAACCGTCGAAGCCCACCACCACGCCGTGCCGGAAGGCCGGATCGCAGGGGTGGGGGCGCGTCTCCTCGGCGGCGCGCAGATCGGCCGACGTGGTGTCGGCGACGCGCTTGCGCTTGCGGTCCGCGGGTTCGGGGATGTCGTGACCGGCCATGGGTGTCTCGGCGTTCGGATCCTCGGGAAGCAACGGGCGGATTGGCGACGCTGGGTGACGGGAGGGTGTGCGGGAAGCATCTTTCCAGGCCTTTACCCACCAGCGTACGGCGACACTCCTGTCCTGCACAGGGCTTGCCGCCCCTGGAGAGCGTCCCAGGGAGCATGCCGGAGAGGACCCTCCTTGGCAATGGCGGTTGGCCCCTACAGGCAGTGACGAGCCACCCGTGCGCGCAGTGACCGGCGTCGGTCCGACGCCGTTGGACAAGAGTCCGAGCGTGTCAGGAAGAGCCCGCAGGGAGTACAGCCGTGCCAGGCCATCCGGTTCACCCCGTCCGCCCCGACCGGCAGCACCGGCCCGCCCGCGAGGACCCCGCCGGGGACGTGGTGCGGTGGGCGGCGTTCAGCTGCCTGCTCGTCCCGGTGGTCCTCGTGGTCTACGGGACGTCCTTCGGCGGCGCGGCCGTCGCCACCCTCGGCCTGGTCGCCGTGACGGCCGCGTGCCGGGTCATGCTGCGGCTCTCGGAGAAGAACCAGAGGGCGGCCGCGCGGGTGCTCGCCGAAGCGCAGGGGCCGGCCGGGCCGCACCGCGGCCGGCACTCGCGGACCGGCGCGGGCGCGCACCGCGGATGTCACGCTTCCGGGGGCCCGACCACGCAGGACTGACCGGTTCGCACACCCGCCCCCGCATGTTTTCAGCCAACTTCACTTTCGAGTACAACCATCGGCGGAATCCCCCCACGACCCCCCTACCACCAGCGTCGACGGCGGAAGGGGGGTGTGGAGACCCTACGAGTACTGGCCACGGCCACCCCTTCCGCTTTCACGCGAGGTCGCGGAGTGGAACGCTTGGTGATCGAATGCTTTTCGCCAAGTTGCCAAGTCGACATAGCGCTGCGTGCTGAACTTGTCACGCCGACAGCACGGGACGCAGTAGATTCGATCATGTATTTACGGCGGGGGACACGTGCAAGGCCGAGGGGAAACGTACACGTGCGACCAGACCAAGGAGTCGCGACACCCAAGGGGGGCTTAGCGCCATGAGCCAGGACTCCACCGCCGTCGTCGCGGACGCCGGCCGGAAGCTCGCGGGGCGCCGCCGCAGGGAAATCGTCGCGGTGCTGCTCTTCAGCGGCGGACCGATTTTCGAGAGTTCCATTCCACTCTCCGTGTTCGGCATTGACCGGCAGGACGCGGGAGTTCCACGCTACCGACTGCTCGTGTGCGCCGGGGAGGACGGTCCGCTGCGGACCACCGGCGGACTCGAACTGACCGCCCCGTACGGGCTGGAGGCCATTGCCCGCGCCGGCACCGTGGTCGTTCCGGCCTGGCGGTCCATCACTTCACCACCTCCGCCGGAGGCGCTGGACGCACTGCGTCAGGCGCACGAGGAGGGCGCACGGATCGTCGGACTGTGCACGGGGGCCTTCGTGCTCGCCGCCGCAGGTCTGCTGGACGGCCGGCCCGCGACGACGCACTGGATGTACGCGCCGACGCTGGCCAAGCGCTACCCGTCCGTCCACGTCGATCCGCGCGAGCTGTTCGTCGACGACGGCGACGTGCTGACCTCCGCGGGCACCGCGGCCGGAATCGACCTGTGCCTGCACATCGTGCGCACGGACCACGGCAGCGAGGCGGCCGGGGCCCTGGCCCGCAGGCTCGTCGTGCCACCGCGCCGCACCGGCGGGCAGGAGCGCTACCTCGACCGGTCGCTGCCGGAGGAGATCGGCGCCGACCCGCTGGCCGAGGTGGTGGCCTGGGCACTGGAGCACCTCCACGAGCAGTTCGACGTGGAGACGCTCGCCGCCCGCGCCTACATGAGCCGGCGCACCTTCGACCGGCGCTTCCGGTCGCTGACCGGCAGCGCGCCGCTGCAGTGGCTGATCACCCAGCGGGTGCTGCAGGCCCAGCGGCTGCTGGAGACCTCCGACTACTCCGTGGACGAGGTCGCCGGCCGGTGCGGGTTCCGCTCTCCGGTCGCGCTGCGCGGGCACTTCCGCCGGCAGCTGGGGTCCTCCCCGGCCGCCTACCGGTCCGCGTACCGGGCGCGCCGCCCGCAGAGCGAAGTCCCGGTGGTGTCCGAAATCAGCGGTGGCCCGCTTCCGCACCAGCGCACGCCGCAGCCCCAGCGGGCCGCGGCGGCCCTGGCCGCCACCGGTCCGACGGTCACCGAGCTCTACGCGCCGGGCCGGGCCCTGCGCGAGCACGCGTAACCGTGCGCCCGCGTGCCACGGTGCGCGGGCGCACCGCCTGAGGTCCTCGGATCGGTCCATGACCGATCCGGGGACCTTCCGCATAAGGTGAGACGCATGAACGATCGCATGGTGTGGATCGACTGCGAGATGACCGGGCTCTCGCTGACGGACGACGCACTTATCGAGGTGGCCGCACTGGTCACCGACTCGGAGCTCAACGTACTCGGCGAAGGCGTGGACATCGTGATCCGCCCGCCGGACGCCGCCCTGGAGACCATGCCCGACGTGGTGCGCGAAATGCACACCGCTTCCGGGCTGCTCGACGAGCTGGCCGGCGGCACCACGCTGGCCGACGCCGAGGCACAGGTCCTGGCCTACGTACGGGAGCACGTCAAGGAGCCCGGCAAGGCGCCGCTCTGCGGGAACTCGGTCGGCACCGACCGCGGTTTCCTGCTGCGCGACATGCCGACTCTCGAGGACTACCTGCACTACCGGATCGTGGACGTCTCCTCGATCAAGGAGCTGGCGCGCCGCTGGTACCCGCGGGCGTACTTCAACAGCCCGCCGAAGAACGGCAACCACCGGGCCCTCGCGGACATCAAGGAATCCATCGCGGAGCTCCGCTACTACCGGGAGGCGGTCTTCGTGCCGCAGCCCGGACCGGACTCGGACACCGCCCGGACCATCGCGGCGAAGCACGTCCTGCCTGCGGAGTAGCACCCGCGGACAGCACCGGAGCGAGGGCGGGAGGGAATGGGTGCGCGAGCACCCTCCAGAACCCTGTACCCTTTTCTTCGGCCGGTCGGAATTCCGACCGGGCATGGTGGGTGTAGCTCAGTTGGTAGAGCACCTGGTTGTGGTCCAGGTGGCCGCGGGTTCGAGTCCCGTCACTCACCCTGTACGAGGGCCCCGGTTCGCGGAAGCGGATCGGGGCCCTCTGCGTTTCCCGGCGACCGGACGGGTCCGCATCACGCGGCGGGGCCGGCGCCGGAGTCCGCGGTGAAGTCGGCGGCGTGGTCCTCGCACCAGGTGGCGAAGGAACGGGCGGGGTGGCCGGTGAGGAGCTCGACATCGCCGGTGACCGGCACGGGCAGACCGTCCGAGGCGGCCCAGAAGTCGAGCAGGGCGTCGGCGTAGGGGCCGGGCACGTACTCGGCCACATCGTCCTTCCACTGCCCGGGGCTGATGCTCTCGACGGGTATGGGACGCTCCAGGACGCCGCCGAGGATCGAGAGCTGCGTGGTGAAGGTCAGCGCCTGCGGTCCGGTCAGGGTGTACGCGCGGCCGGCGAGGGCGGGGTCGGTGAGGACCGCGAAGGCCGCTTCGGCCAGGTCCGCCTCGTGGACCGGGTCGGCGTAGGCGCCGGGGAAGGGCAGCCGGACGGGGCGGTCGGCCTTGATCGGCCAGGCCCAGCCCCGGGCGTTGCTCGCGAAGGAGCCGGGGCGCAGCACCGTGGTGCGCAGCGGGGACGCGAGGAGCGCCTGCTCGACGGCGAGGTGCCCGGCCGCCAGCGGGCTGTCGGCGGCGTCGGGGGCGAGCACCGAGGAGGAGGACAGCAGCACCACGTGCTCCACGCCCGCGGTGACCGCCTCCTTGACGAAGGCGTCGATGCCCCCGGCCTCGGCGTAGAGGAAGACGGAGCCCACCCCCCGCAGCGCGGCGGGGAAGCCGGCGGGGTCGGAGAGGTCGCAGTGGACGGTGCCCGGAGTGTCCGGGCGGCGCGAGGCGAGCCGGTACGCCAGGCCGTGCCGGTCGAGCAGGGCGGTGAGGCCGCGGGCGACGGCGCCGCGGCCGCCGGTGACGAGGATCGTCATGGTCGTTCCCTTTCGGTCCGTGCGTCGCGGCCGTGAACGGCTACCATGATGGCGCGACGCAGATTCTTCGTGGCGCATTCTCTGCGTCACGCAGATAAATTTGGACCATGGGAGATGCGATGTCAACCGATTCCCCCCGTTCGGGTGAGGAGCAGTGGAGCCGGGCCGAGCTCCTGGCCCGGGTCGTCACCGAGAGCCAGCGGCACTACGCCGACTACTCGCTCTTCAACCAGGCCATGGCCGACCGGCTGCAGCTGCACCCCACCGACATGCAGTGCATCGCCCTCCTCGACATGGAGCCCGGCCCCGTGAGCACCGGCGACATCGCCCGGCTGACCGGCCTGACCTCGGGCTCCGCCACCCGGCTCGTGGACCGCCTGGCCAAGGCCGGCATCGTGGAGCGCAAGGCCGATCCCCAGGACCGCCGCCGTTCGCTGGTCTCCCTCAACGCCGAGGCGCGGGACCGGATCAGCACTGCCTGGGAGACCCCGGGCCGCGCCTTCGGCGCCGTCCTGGACAGCTACTCCGACGCCGAACTCGCCGTCATCGCCGACTACCTGCACCGGGCCGCCGAGGTCGGCCGCGCCCAGGCCGAACGCCTCACCTCCGGCGGCTGAGCGCCCGGAGACCGGGAAGGCCCGGGCCGGAAGGCCCCGAGCCGGAAGGCCCGAGCCGGAAAACACGAGCCGGAAAACACGAGGGCCCGCCGGTTCGCCACTGACGAACCGGCGGGCCCTCACCCTCAAGGCCGCTCAGGGGCCGTCAGTGGCCTCCCCAGGAACCTCCGCCGCCCGCCCCCTGGATGTGGAAGTTGAAGTCGCTGTGGCCGAGGCTGCCCATCAGCCGCAGCCAGACCGGCAGCAGCATCTCGGTCCCGCGCGCGGTCTCGATGCCGCCCAGGTCGAGGATCGCCCCCTCCGGCCAGCCGAAGGAGAGCAGGAGCTCGCGGACGGTCTTCTTCGCGTCCTCGTCCTCCCCGCTCAGGAACACGTGGTGGTCGCCGGCCACCCGCGCCGGGTCGACCATCACCAGGCAGTTCATGGTGTTGAGGGACTTCACCACGCGCAGCCCGGGGAAGGTGCGCTGGATCAGCTCGCCGAGGCTGTCCGTGTCCACCGGGTCCAGCCGGGGCGGGAACCCGTGGGAGAAGTCCAGCGGGTTCGCCACGTCGAGGAGCACCTTGCCGTCCAGGTGGGCGGCGTCCGCCTCGGTCAGGGCCTCGATGCTGACCCGTCCGCCGGTGGCGTTCACCAGGATCTCGCCGGTGCGGGCCGCCTCGGCGAAGCCGGCCAGGCGGACCTCGGGGTGGTCCGCCTGCCAGGTGGCGTAGGGCGGTGTGCCCATGGCATCGGGTTCGGTGCGGGCCATGGTGGCCCCGGGGTCGCGGGTGCCGATGACCACGTCGTGGCCGAGGCCGGCGAGCCGGCCGGCCAGCGTACGGCCGACGATTCCGGTGCCGAGTACTGCGAAACGCATTGGGGTCAGCCCCTTCAGGGAGTGCGGCGAGCAGTGCGGGCACAGCTCTACCACGCGCCGCCGTCGGGAGCGTGCCGGTTCAGCCCTTCGGGGCGTACGACGTGGCCGCCAGCCCCCGCTTCATCTCCTCCGGGTTCATCACCGGCTGGATCTCCACCTCCGCGTGGAGGTCGAAGAAGAGCGGTTCCAGCAGCGAGGGCACGGCGGCACTGTCCGTCAGGTCGCAGACGAACCAGAAGGACCGCACACCCTCCGAAGGGCCGAAATACGCCGCTTCCGGCTTCAGCTTCTCCATCAGGTCGCTCATCAGGGCGGGCAGCCGGCCGCTCTTGAGGGCTTCGTTGCTCGCCACCGTGTCCATGTGGCCCCGGATCATGACTCGCATGTGTGACTCCTTCCGTCACACCCACCGTCGGGCGGCCCACCGGGACCGGCAACCGCCGGACTCCATCCGGGCGCCACCCGTACGCCTCACCTCCGGCGCTTGCGCCGCCCCGCCCGCCGGTTCCCCGACTGCCCCGTCTCCCGCCCGTCCAGCCCGATCCACACCCGCACCTCGGTGCCGCCGAGCACCGAGCTGCCCAGCCGTACGTCGCCGCCGGTCGACTCCGCCACCCGCCGTACGATGTCCAGCCCCAGCCCCGTGGAACCGGTCCGGCCCCCGTCGTTGCCCCGCCGCAGCGCCGCGTCCGGGTCGGCGATGCCCGGCCCCGCGTCCGAGACCAGCACGATCACCGCGTCCGCGGTCTCGTGCACGTCCACCGCGAACGGCGTGCCCTCCGCGGTGTGCCGGAACACGTTGCCCAGCATGGCGTCCATCGCCGCCACCAGCTCCGGCCGCGCCACCGGGATCCGTATCGTCCGGGCGGCCCCGGCCAGCCGGACCTCGCGCCCCTGGTCCTCGGCCAGCGCCGACCAGAACTCCATCCGCTCCCGGATCACCTCCCCCGCGTCGCAGCCCGCCGCCGCGACCGCCGTGGACCGCTGCTCGCGGGCCGTCCGGATGATCGCGTCCACCTCGCGCTCCAGCTGCTCGACCGCCGCCCGGGTCTGTTCGACGGCCGGGCCGTCACCGAGGGAGGCCGTGTTCAGCCGGAGCACGGTCAGCGGGGTGCGCAGCCGGTGCGAGAGGTCCGCGGCCAGCTCCCGCTCGTTGGCGAGCAGTTCCATCACCTGGTCGGCCATGGAGTTGAAGGCCACCGCCGCCGACTGGAGTTCCTTGGGACCGTCCTCGGGCACCCGGGCGCCCAGCCGGCCCTCGCCGAGCTCCTGGGCGGCGTGCGCGAGCCGTCTGGCCGGGCCGGTCATCCGGGCTCCGAGCCGGTCCGCGACCGCCACCGAACCCACGACCAGCGCGGCCCCGACCCCGGCCAGCACCAGCCAGGCCGTGCTCACCCCGTTGCTGACCTCGCTCTCCGGAACGAGGATCTCGACGACCGCGATGTCCCCGGTGCCGATGGCGGTGGGCTGCAGCAGGGCGAACCCGCCGCCGGCCGCGCGCACGGTCCGGGCGGACCCCTCCAGCCGGGTCCGCTCCACGGCCTCCGTGCCGGCCCAGCCGGGCTCGCCGATGATCACGGCGGCCTCCCCGTGCACGGCCGGCACGTGGACGGCCATCCGCCGGAGCGCACCCATGTCCGTGCTCTCCACGGCACGGTGCAGCTGCTGCGCGTCGGTGGTGATCGACAGGGTGGGGCCGATGGTGGCGGCCTGCCGCTCGGCGTTGGAGAACGCCCGGTCGCGGGCCATCTCCTGGACGACCAGGCCCAGCGGTACGGCGAAGGCCACGACCACCATGACGGTGACCGCCAGGCACACCTTGACCAGCGCCCACCTCATGCCCGGCCCGCCGTGCTCACTGCGGCGGCTCCAGCTTCACCCCGACGCCCCGCAGGGTGTGGAGGTAGCGGGGGCTGGCCGCGGTCTCGCCCAGCTTCCGCCGCAGCCAGGACAGGTGGACGTCGATGGTCTGGTCGTCGCCGTAGGACTGCTGCCAGACCTCGGCGAGGAGTTCGCGCCGGGCCACCACCACGCCGGGCCGCCCGGCGAGGAAGGCCAGCAGGTCGAACTCGCGCCGGGTGAGGTCGAGTACGGTCCCGTCGAGCTCGGCCTGGCGGCGCAGCGGGTCGATGGACAGCCCGCCCACCCGGAGCACCCGGGAGGGCGGCCCGTCCCCGGCCGCGGAACGCGCGCGGCGCAGTACGGCGGCCATCCGGGCGGACAGGTGCTCCACGGAGAAGGGCTTCGTGAGGTAGTCGTCGGCGCCGTCGTTGAGCAGCCGGACGATCTCCGCCTCGTCGTCCCGCGCGGTCGCGATGATCACGGGTACGTCGGTGATGCCGCGCAGCATCTTCAGCGCCTCGGAACCGTCCAGGTCGGGCAGTCCGAGATCGAGGATGACCACGTCGAAGCGGTGGTGCGCGACTTCCCGCAGGGCCTCCAGCGCCGTCCCGACGCTGCGCACCGTGTGCGCGGCGTCGGTCAGGTGCCGGATCAGAGCGGAACGCACGAACTGGTCGTCCTCGACCACGAGCACACTTGCCATGGCCCGCACCGTACGCCATCCCGGGGACCCGCCGGGGTGGCGGCCGGTCTCCGGGACGGGTGGTGCAGTATGTGCGCTGATGCAACGAGGACTTGTCCACGCACTGGCCTGGACGCTGGCGACCGGGGCGGCGGTGACGCTGTCCTGGTGGGGTGTGCGCACGGTGATGTCCGGGACGGCTTACGACCGGCCGAAGGCCATCCCGCTGACCGCCGGACCGCTGTCCTCCTCCACGCACGGGGCGAAACCGGAGCCCTCGCGGCTCCCGTCCGGCCCGTCCGCACCGTCCTCCGCTTCCCCTTCGCCCGCCGCTCCGTCCCCGTCCGCACCCTCCGGCACCCCGGGAAAGCCGAGGAAGTCCGTGCCCCCGTCCCTCCCGGGCCCGGGCCCCACCTCCGCCGGGCCGTCCGGCGGCAAGCCCTCCGCCTCCGGCGGGGGCCGGGTGGAGGGCCGTACGGTCGACGGCGGCCGGGTGGTCTTCGAGCTGGGCACGTCCTCGGCGGAGCTGGTGTCCGCGACGCCGTCGCCGGGCTGGCAGATGCAGCTCTGGAAGCAGCCGACGTGGATCCGCGTGACCTTCACCAAGGACGGCCGGGAGTCCTCCGTCTTCTGTACCTGGCACGACCACCCCCCGACGGTCGAGACCTGGCAGACCTGACCGAGGCCCCGGCGGGACGGCCGAGTGGTACCGTGTAGCCGTACGGCGTCCCGTACGGCATCTCCGTACGGCGTGCGACGCGATCCGGAGGTGGCCCCATGCCGATCTCGGCGAATGAAGCCCGTCAGAAGTTCTACCCGCTGATCCGCAAGGTCAACGAGGACCACGTTCCGATAGAGGTCACCTCTCGCGAGCACGGCGACATCGTCATGATGTCCGCCGAGGACTTCCGGTCGTGGCAGGAGACGGTGTACCTCCTGCGCTCACCCCGCAACGCCCAGTCGCTGATGGAGGCCGTTGCGCGCGACAAGGCCGGTGAACGACTGGTCACCAGGACCATGGAAGAGCTGACTTCCCTGGCAGGGACCGAATGAGGAGCATTCACTTCGACCCGGCCGCATGGGATGACTTTCTGTTCTGGCTCAACGCGGATCGCAAGATGGCCCGCAGGATCACACGGCTGATCGAGGAAATCCAGCGAACCCCCTTCACCGGCGTCGGCAAACCGGAGCCTCTGAAGGCCGACCTCTCCGGCTACTGGTCCCGCCGGATCGACGACGAACACCGTCTGGTCTACCGGGCCGACGACAAGGAAGTGAAGATCCTCAAGGCCCGGTACCACTACTGACCCGCTCCCTCTCGGCGCCCCCCGCCGTCACTGGAACGCGGTCGGCGGGGGTGCCGGGGAGGGCGTGGCCGAGGCGTCTGTGACGGGGGTGGCGCCGCCGGCGAAGTCGGTGAGCGCGCGGCCGTGTTCGACGCGGCCGGGATGGGGGTCGCTCGCCACCCGCCGGGTGAAGTCGGCGATCGGGAGTTCGGTGTCGGCGGCCACCAGGACCGCATTGCCGAATCGTTTCGCCCGCCAGACCACCGGGTCCGCCGCCATCGCCAGGTGCCCGAAGCGGGAGGCCGCGGTGGCGATCTGCCCGCGCAGGTGCGCCAGCGGCGGCCCGTCCGCGAGGTTCGCGACGTACCACCCGGTGGGCGAGAGCACCCGTCGTACGTCGTCCAGGAACTCGGCGCTGGTCAGGTGTGCCGGGGTACGGGCGCCCCCGAACACGTCCGCGATCACCAGGTCCGCCCAGCCCTCGGGGAGCTTGGCCAGTCCGGCACGCGCGTCGAGCGCGCGGACCCGGACCCGGGCCTGCGGGTCCAGGGGCAGGTGCTCACGCACGAAGGCCACCAGCCCGGCGTCGATCTCCACGATCTGCTGGCCGGAGCGGGGGCGGGTGGCGGCGGTGTACCGGGCGAGGGTGAAGGCGCCGCCGCCCAGGTGGAGCACGTTCAGCGGCTGCCGGGCCGGGCCGGCCAGGTCGATCAGGTGCCCGATCCGCCGCTGGTAGGAGAAGTCGAGGTGGGTCGGGTCGTCGAGGTCCACGTGGGACTGCGGGGCGCCGTCGATCAGCAGGGTCCAGGCACGGGTGCGGTCCCGGTCCGGCGCCAGCTCGGCCGTGCCGCCGTCCACCCGTCCGGTGACCGGCCCGGTCGTCCCGGTCCTCCCGGTCGTCCCGGTCGTTTCGTTCTCGCGCTCGCCGCCGCGCCGCCTGCTCCGTCCCACCGGCTCATTATCGCCGGTCAGCGGGTTCCGCCGGGCAGCAGGTTCCGGCTGCCGGCAGGCGCCGCCGGTCAGCGGCAGCTGTCGGCCGCCTCGATCAGCCGCGCCGCCTCGCCCAGGGCCGCGCGCAGCACCTCGGGATCGGTCACCGCGCCGCCGTCCGCCTCCGGCGGGAGCAGCCAGCCGGTGCCCGCGCCGCCGGTGGTGGGCGCCCCGCCGATCGCCGGGGCCTCGCCGAACCGCATCCCGCGCCCGTTGGTCTGCGTACAGGCACTGCCGGGGAGGTCCCAGGCGTCGGCGGTGCCGGCCGGGACGAGGAAGCCGAGGGTGTCGCCCGAACCGTCGTGGAGGACGGGTCCCACACCCGTCGCGGGGGCGGCGGCACGGCGGATGATGTCGACCGCCTCCAGTCCCTGCCGGGTGGGCACGGTCACGAGGTCGGGAGCGACGTCCGGCCCGGACGCGGCGCCGGCGCCCACTGCGCAGTTCTCCATTCCGGCCTCCACCATGGGAACCCTCCTCCTGCTCCTTGACCACTCCTCATGCTCCTCATGGTTCAACGCCCGGGAACGTCAACGGTGGCGGCGCAAAGCCGCTGCAAAGGATGGCAGTTCATGGCAGATCACGGGTGAGATATCCCTTTTGTAGCCAAACAGCGTGTGGGGGTGGGACACCTGGCGGTACGTTCATGCGCGCCGGACCCCCCTTCCAGAACCCGGCAGGAGTTCTCGCCAGAGAGGCCACGTCGATGACGGCGTCCCCCATCTCACTCACGCCCAACACCTCCTTCCGGCGGCTGCGCGGTCAGCACTCCCCCGCCGAGTTCGCGGCTCTGGTGCGCCGGGCGGCGCGGGAGATCGGAGAAACGGTTTCCTGCGACGCCCGCTACATCGGCCGGGTCGAGTCCGGCGAGATCCGCTGCCCCAACTACGCCTACGAGCGGGTCTTCCTGCACCTGTTCCCCGGACGCACCCTGGCCGACCTCGGGTTCTCCCCGCGCGAGGCGGTCCGCGGCCGGGACCGCCTCCGCTTCCCCGGCCCGCCCGCTCCGCCCGCCCCCGTCCCGTCCCCCACCCCCTCCGAGGAGAGCGACGTGCTGCGTCGCGCATTCATGGCCGGCGGCTCGGCCACCGTGGCCGCCGCCGCGATCGACTTCAGCCCGCTGGGCGACCACCGCCGGACACCGGGCCGGGCCGGCGAGTCCGAGGCCGCCGCCGTAGAGGAAGCCGTACGCCGGATCCGGCTGCTGGACGACCGGCACGGCGCCGACGACCTGTACCGCCGGGCCGCCGAACCGCTGCGGGCGGCCTACGCACTGCTGGACGCCGGGGCCATGCGGCAGTCCACCGAGGACCGGATCCAGGCGGGCGCGGGCGAACTGGCCCTCTCGGTGGGCTGGCTGGCGCACGATTCGGGCCGCTTCGAGGACGCCCGGTCCCACTACGCGGAGGCGCTGGCCACCGCCCGGGTCTCCGGGGACGCCGGACTGGAGGCGCACGCGTTCTCCAACACGGCCTTCCTGGCGCGGGACGCGGGGCGGCCGCGCGAGGCCGTCCGGGCGGCCCAGGCGGGGCTGGCGGCGGCCCGCGGGCTGGGGTCGTCGCGGCTGCTGTCGCTGCTCTCGCTGCGGGAGGCGGGCGGCTGGTCGGGGCTGGCGGACCGGCGGTCCTGCGAGGAGGCGCTGAGCCGGGCGCACTCGCACTTCGCGCGCGGCACCTCTCCCGCCGACCCGGAGTGGATGTCCTTCTTCGGGGAGGCCGAGCTCGAATCCCTGGAGTCGCGGTGCTGGGCGGGGCTGGGCGAGTACGGGCGGGCCGCGCGGCACGCGCGGCGTGCGGCGGACCTGCAGGACCCGCACTTCGCACGGAACATGGCGCTGTACACCGCGGAGCTCGCCGGGGACCTGGCGCGGGCGGGTGCGCCGGAGGAGGCCGCGTGGGCGGGTGAGCGGGTGCTGGACCGGCTGGCGGAGGTGCGGTCGACGCGGGTGCGCTCGATGCTGGCGGGGACGGCGGCGGCGCTGGTCCCGCACCAGCGGTCGGGGCGGGTCGCGGCGTTCCTGGCCCGGCGGTCGGAGGTCTAGGGGCTGTCCGGCGGATCAGGCGCGGCCCGTTACAGGTGGCCCGTGTCGTTCCAGCGGTCCAGGGCAGGGGCGCCGTACTGCCAGCCGAGGACGGACAGGGAGGTCGGGTCGAGGCGGATGCGGGAGCCGAAGAAGATGTCCTCGCCCAGCCAGCGGGCGGCCAGGCTGCGCAGGATGTGGCCGTGGGCGAAGACGAGGACGTCGCGCTCGGCCGCACGGGCCCAGGCCACGACCTCGTCCACGCGCGCGGTGACCTCTGCGGTCGACTCGCCGCCGGGCGCGCCGTCGCGCCAGAGCAGCCAGCCGGGACGGACCGCCTGGATCTCGGCCGGCGTCATGCCCTCGAAGTCGCCGTAGTCCCATTCCATCAGCGCGTCCCACGGATCGGCCCGGCCGCCGAACCCGGCCAGGTCACAGGTTTCGCTCGCGCGGAGCAGCGGGCTGGTGCGCACCTCCGCCCCGCGCAGCCCGGACCACGGCTCCCGGGCCAGCCGCTCGCCGAGCAGCTTCGCGCCGCGCCGCCCCTCCTCCAGTAGGGGGATGTCCGTGCGCCCGGTGTGCTTGCCGGAGAGCGACCAGGCGGTCTGTCCGTGGCGGGCGAGCAGGATACGGGGGGCCATGTCTGTTTCTCCCAGGTTCGTACCTGTTGGATAGTCCGACAATCATCCATCACATGAACGCGGGGCAACCCATCCGCTCCTGAGATCGTCTTACGTCGTATGACTGAACGGCACCGGCCCACCCGTTGGTGGGCCGAACTGCTGCTGCTGGGGATCGTCTACGGCGTGTACTCCGGCGGCAGGCTCCTCGCACGCGGCGACGTAGACCTCGCCGTGGAACACGGCCTTTCCATACTCCGGTTCGAGCACGTCCTCGGGATGGACTTCGAACGGCCCCTCAACCGCCTGTTCACCGAGCAGGCGTGGCTGGGGGTTCCCGCCGACTTCGTCTACGCCTCCCTGCACTACCTGGTGACCCCGGTCGTACTGGTCTGGATGTACCGGCGCCGGCCGGCCCACTACCGGTTCGCCCGCACCTGGCTGGTGTCGTCCACCCTGCTCGGGCTCATCGGGTTCAGCCTGATGCCGACCTGCCCGCCCCGGCTGCTCGACGCCGCGCACGGGTTCACCGACACCATGGCCTACTACAGCGGCTACGGCTGGTGGGGCGCGGAGGCCAGCGCACCGCGCGGCATGGGGGCGCTCACCAACCAGTACGCCGCCATGCCGAGCCTGCACGTGGGCTGGGCCCTGTGGTGCGGGGTGCTGCTCTGGACGTATGGGCGGAGCCCGCTGCTGAAAGCTTTCGGTGTCGCGTATCCGCTGGTCACCACGATCGTGGTGATGGGCACGGCGAACCACTACTTCCTCGACGCGGTGGCCGGTGCGGCCGTCATGGGGGCCGGGTTCCTGATCGCCGTACGGATCGGTGCCCGCAGCCGCACCCGCGTTGTCAGTGGCGGATGGGACACTTCCGCGGGTGAGCTCCTACCCAAGCAGCGTCCCGCCGCCGAAGACGACTCTCCGGCAGCGGCTCGCTGACCTGCGCGGCCCGGCCGTGCCGCCCCGCCCGCTCGACGCCCGGGCGCTCGCGGCGCTCGCCGCCAACCCGGGCTGCGGCAGACGGGCCCTGCTGGACGGCGCCGGGGTGGACAAGACCGCGCTGGCCACGGCCCTCGGCACGCCGGCCGGGTTCGGCCAGTCGCAGTTCGCCATCGTCCGCGGGCACTCCTTCGAAGCCGCCGTCAAGGGGGACGGCGGCTCTGTGCTGCTCCGACTGGTGCACGAGCGGCTCGACGCGGGCAGCGAGCCGCCGGGCCGGTCGGCCCGCGTCCCCGACCTCACCGCGGCGGGCCCCGAGGGTCGCGCCGGGCGGACGGCGCTGGCGCTGCGCGAGGCCACCGCGGCGGCGCTCGCCGAGGGCGCCTGGACCCTCCTGGACCATCCGATGCTGGCGCTGGAGGTGGCCGGCACCCCGGCCTACCTGGAGCCGGACGCGATCGTGGTGCACCCCGACGGCCGGTGGACGGTCGTCGAGATCAAGTCCTTCCCGATGATCGACGGCACGGCCGACCCGTCCAAGGTGGGGGCCGCCGCCCGCCAGGCCGCCGTCTACGTGCTGGCCCTGGAGAAGACCGCCGCCCGGGTGGAGGGCGCCGAGGTCGCGCACCGGGCCCTGCTGGTCTGCCCGAAGGACTTCTCCAACCTGCCGACCGCGGCCGTGCTCGACGTCCGCAAGCAGCGCGCCGTCACCCGGCGCCAGCTGGACCGGCTCACCCGCGTCGAGGAACTCGCCGCCGGACTCCCCGAGGGCCTCAGCTTCGACCCGTCCCGTCCGGCCGAGGAACTGGCCGAGGCGGTCGAGGCGGTGTCCGCGGCCTACGCCCCCGACTGCCTGGCCGCCTGCGAACTGGCCTTCCACTGCCGCCGGCGGGCCCGGGACGACGGCTCCGTGACGGTGCTGGGCCGCTCCGTGCGCGCGGAACTGGGCGTCCTGACCACGGTCGGCGAGGCGCTGGCCGCCGCCGACGGCATCCCCGGCCCGCGCCCGGCCGGCGGGGGCTGCGGCACCCCGGAGCCGGACCCGGCAGCGGACGGCGCACAGGATCCGACGGTGGAAGCGCTGCGGTACGCCGCGCGGCTGCGGGCCGAGGCCCTGCACACCGCAGCCACCACCGCGGCCGCCGACGGCGCCACCGCCGGCGCCACGGCCACCCGTACCGACAGCGCCTCCGGCACCGCCGCCGCCCGCACGCAGCACCGACCGGAGGCTCCGGAATGTCCCTGCTGAGCACCCTGGCCCGGCTGGAGGCCCTCCGCGCCGGGCGGGCCCGGCCGCTGGCGACCGTACGGCACCGGCACCTGAGCGAGCGCCCGCTGGTCTTCGTACCGCTGACCACCGCGGGTGAGGCGGGCGCCCCGCTCGGCGCCATGCTGGGCACGGACCCGGACGAGCCGCGGATCCTGGTGATACCGCAGCCCCGGGACCGGGACCTGCGCTGGCGGTTCCTGGGCGACCTGGCCGCGTACGTGATCCCGTACGTCGAGGGGTTCGCGGACGACGTGGAGCCCGCCGAGCGGACCGAGACCGACCCGGAGACCGGCAAGCGGGTCAAGGTCGAGACGGAGCTGTGCAGGGACGCCCCGCAGATCGTGGTGCCCAGCCGGGCCGGCATCGACCACGTACGGCTGCTCGGCCGGTCGATGCGGTTCCGCCGGACGGCCGAGGAGGACCCGGAGGCCCCCTATCCGGCGCCCGACCGGGTGCCGCTGCTGGGGCGCTGGTTCACCCATCTCGCCGAGCGGTCCCGGGTGCCGGGGTCCTCGATGCTGGTCTCGGCCACGGACCTGCTGTCCCGGCACTGGGCGACCGGTCAGAGCAACCTGGAGGACCAGCACCTCGGTTCGCTGCTGGGCTGGATCGACCCGCCCGAGGGGGTCTCCGGCGAGGAGGCGGCCCGGCGGGCCGAGCTGGCCCGGGACGCGACGGGGCAGCTGCTGGTCCCGCCGGCCGGACCGGCCACCGACCCCTCCTTCGACAACAAGCTGCTGGCGCCCGCCATGACCCGCTTCGACGCGGCCCGGGCACACGGGGAGCGGCCGGACACGGACGGCCTCCGGGTGGCGGAACTGGCGGTCCGGGAGCTGGTGGTGTCGCAGATGGCACCCACCTGGCGGGCGGTGTGGCGGTCGCTGGACCTGGTACGGGACCTGCCGCCGGGCGAGCACACCGAGGAGCGCTGGACCCGCGACCGCTGGTCGTTCACCGGGCACCGGGACCGGGTGCGCGCGGGTGAGCCGCCGCAGCCGCGCCGGGACGACGCGGTGACGGCGGCGCAGAAGCTCGCCTCGCGGGAGACCGAGCAGACCCGCCTGGACGCCCAGGAGGCGCTGGACGACCCGCTGGTGATGGCCGGCCGGAGGCTGGCCGGCGAGGCGTTCGCGGGCGAGGTCACCGAGGTGGTGATGGAGTGGACCGACTCCAAGCGGCCCAGTCCGCGGCCGCTGGTCGTGGTGGCCACCGACGACCGCCCGCAACTGCCGGAGGGCGGCGGCGGGAAGGTGTGGCGCTCGCTGGACGGGCGCCCGCAGGCGGCCGCGTTCGTCCGGCGCGAGGAGGACGGCCGGCTGGTGCTGCGGCTGCTGGACAAGATGGGGCGGGGCCGGGACCCGGAGCCGGGTTCGGTGCCGGAGAAGGGCGACCGGGTGTGCTGGACCCTGTTCGAGCACGACGCCCGCGGCGGCCCGAAGCTGCCGGACCCGGAGAACACCCCGTGGACGCACGGCGGCCCGCCCGGCGCACTGACCGCCGCGACGCCGCAGGGCGCGCCCGACCCCGTGACCGACGAGGACATCCTGTGAGCCGCCAGACCACGACCGCGTCCGATCCGGGCGCGGCCGCCGAGCGCGCCACCGCGGCGATCCTGCACGACACCCTGCACGCCCCGCAGCGGGGTGTGGTCGTGGACTCCCCGCCGGGGGCCGGGAAGTCCACGCTGGTGGTGCGGGCCGCCCGGGAGCTCGCCGCGGCCGGGCGCCGGCTGATGATCGTCGCGCAGACCAACGCGCAGGTGGACGACCTGGTGCTGCGGCTGGCCGGGAAGGACCCGGAGCTCCGGGTGGGCCGGCTGCACAGCAGTGACGCCGACGCCTACGACCCGGCGCTGCTCGGGCTGCCGTCGGTGGTGCTGTCGGCGAAGCCGGGCGACCTGGCCGAGCTGCCGGTGGTGATCTCCACCGCCGCGAAGTGGGCGTACGCGCAGGGCGTGGAACCCTGGGAGCACGCGATCGTCGACGAGGCGTACCAGATGCGCTCCGACGCGCTGCTGGCCGTGGCCGGGCTGTTCGAGCGGGCGCTGTTCGTCGGCGACCCCGGTCAGCTGGACCCGTTCAGCGTGGTCGGGGCCGAGCAGTGGGCGGGGCTGTCCTACGACCCTTCGGCCTCGGCGGTGTCCACGCTGCTCGCGCACAACCCGGACCTGCCGCAGCACCGGCTGCCGGTGTCCTGGCGGCTCCCGGCGTCCGCGGCGCCGCTGGTCTCCCGGGCGTTCTACCCGTACTCGCCCTTCCGCAGCGGCACCGGCCACGGGGACCGGCGGATCGGCTTCGGCACCGCCTCGGACGGCTCGGGGCCGGACCGGGTGCTGGACGTGGCGGCCGAGTCGGGCTGGGGCCTGCTGGAGCTGCCCGCCCGGCACACCCCGCGGACGGATCCGGAGGCCGTCCGGGCGGTGGCCCTGGTGGTACGGCGGGCGCTGGACCGCGGCACGGTCACCACGGACGAGCGGTCGCCGGACCCGGTGCCGCTGACCGCGGACCGGATCGCGGTGGGCACCGCCCACCGCGACCAGGCGGCGGCGGTGCGCGCCGCGCTGGCGGAGCTGGGGGTGGCCGGCGTCACGGTGGACACCGCGAACCGCCTGCAGGGCCGCGAGTACGACCTCACGGTGGTGCTGCACCCCCTGTCCGGCCGCCCGGACGCGACGGCCTTCCACCTGGAGACGGGCCGCCTGTGCGTGCTCGCCTCCCGGCACCGGCACGCCTGCGTGGTCGTCGCCCGCGCGGGCATCGCCGACCTCCTCGACGAACACCCCTCGCTGGAACCGGTCCAGCTGGGCGTGAGCGTGAAGTTCCCTGATGGCTGGGAAGCGAACCACGCGGTGCTCCAGCAGCTCGCCGAACACCGCGTGAGCTGGCGGCCGTAGGGTCCGGCCGGTTCAGCCCAGGGACTTCCAGAACCCGTACCGGTGGTCCTTGGCGAAGTCCACCGGGCGGATGCCGTTCGGGCCCGAGGCCAGGGCCAGGGCGTTCACCGCCGCCGGGGTGGTGGGCTTCCATTCCGCGGTGGAGCCGGGCTTCCCGGTGCGGGCGAAGTCGGTCCAGATGCGGATCATGTCGTCGGACAGTGCGCGCTGGGCCGGGTTCAGCTGCTCGTACGTGTCGAGTTCGAAGAGGTAGGGGAGGTCGAAGGTGTGCGGGGCACCCTTCGGCCCGGCCGGCTTCGGGATGCTCGGGTCGGAGTACCAGGGCACGTCGGCCTCGGCGAACTCGTAGGTGTACGTGGGCGAGTGCGCGGACAGCGCGCGACCCATGTCCACGGCGTGCCGGGCCCACTTGCCGTCGGTGAGGGCGGCGGCCAGGGCGAGGGCGTACGAGCCGCCGTAGGCGTCGGCAGGGTAGTGGGCGGCAATGACTCCGGCCCGTTCCGCACCGAACTCCGTTCCCAGGGCGGCGAGGACGTCGGCCCGGTCGAGCCGGGCCTGCGGGTCACCCGTGGTCGCCTTCTTCATGCCCTCCATCGCGTTCACCCGGCCGCGTTCCTCGTCCCGGGTGGTGCCGAGCAGCACCGGGACCCGGTTGAAGCGGCCCGAGGCGAAGGCCTCGCGCGGGGTGCGGGGCAGCAGCGCGCCGCCGTAGGACGGTCCGTACGCGGGCTCCGGTCCGAACGGAGGACGCACCAGGTACTCGGTGCCGGCGGTGTGCCAGTCCGCCCCGGGGACACCGTCCCCCTTGAGTCGGTCGGTGATCCCGGCGGCCGTCCGCTCGCCGTCCCGCAGCGCGGTCGCGCGCTCGCGCCCGCCGTCGGGGCCCGTGCAGGGGGCGCTCTGGAGGATGACCCGGTCGAAGAGCCCGGCGGAGGACGGGGCGACCAGGTGGGCGCAGCTGCTGTGGCCGCCGGCGGACTCGCCGAAGAGGGTGACGTCGTGCGGGTCGCCGCCGAAGGCCGCGGCGTTGCGGCGCACCCAGCGGAGGGCCTCCTGCTGGTCGAGGAAGCCGTAGTTGCCGGATTCGCCGCGCCGTTCGAGGTCGGGGTGGGCCAGGTAGCCCAGGGCGCCGAGCCGGTAGTTGACGGTGACGACGACCACGTCGCCCTGCGCGGCCAGCCGTCGGGCGCCGTGCATGGAGCCCGCGCCGTCGCTGTGGTCGCCGCCGTGCAGGTAGACCATCACGGCGCGGGGCCGGACCGCGGCGGTCCGCGGGGTGGTCACGTTCAGGGAGAGGCAGTCCTCGTCGTCGGAGTGCGGGCCGAGGGGGCCGATGGCTCCGGTCTGGGGGCAGGCGGAGCCGGGCCGGGTGGCCTCGCGGACGCCGGACCAGCGCCGGACCGGGGCGGGCGGGGCCCAGCGGCGTTCGCCGGTGGGCGGGGCGGCGTAGGGGATGCCCTGGAAGGTGCGGACGGTGTCGGTGACCGCGCCGCGTACGAGGCCCTTGTCGGTGCGTACGGTCGGGCCGTCGGCACGGTGCACGGCGGCGGCCGTCCCGGGGACGGCGGCTTCGGCCGCGGTGCTCGCGGTGACCGCGGTCACCGCGAGGGTGGCGCCCAGGGCGAGGGGGAGCAGGGGGCGTGCTGTCCGCTTCAACATGTAGACAACCGTATGAATCTGACGGTCGGGCGGGCATCCGATCACCCCCCGGGTGCGGGGTGGGGCTACCCCCACCCCGTCAGTCGCGCCCGGGGCCGCAGTCCAGGGCGGCGGTCGTGAGGGTGTCGCCGATGGCGGCCAGCGCCTCCAGCTGCTCGGGGGCGAGGAGGTCGATCAGGTGCCGGCGGACCGATTCGACGTGCATCGGGGCGGCCGCCTCGATGACGGCCCAGCCGTCCCCGGTCAGCACCACCTCGGCCCCGCGGCCGTCCGCGGCCACCCCCTCTCGGCGGACCAGGCCGCGCTGTTCCATGCGGGTCAGCTGGTGGGAGAGGCGGCTGCGGGACCACAGCATGAGTTCGGCGAGGCCGCTGATCCGGCGGCGCCGGCCGGGGCTGCGGCTGAGCATGGCCAGGACGTCGTAGTCGGCTTCGGAGAGCCCGCTGTCCCGGCCCAGGTCGCGCGCGATCGCCGCATTGACCAGCGGGACCGCGCGCCGCCAGGCGTGCCAGGCGCGCATTTCGGCCGCATCGAGCCAGCGCGGCTCGGGCTCCGGTCCGGACGGAGCGTGGGAGGTGTCGCTCATGGGCCCACTCTAGCGAGGTAGGTGACATGTCATCTAGGTGGTTGACACGTCATCGACTCATGGGTTTTATTGGTGACACGTCAACTACCGGCGCCTGATCAACGGGGGTTCTCCATGCCGCGCCTGCTCGTCGTCTCCACCAGCACCCGCCCGGTCTCCACCGGCCGGCCGCTCGCCGCCTGGATCGGCGGGGCCGCCGCCGAGCACGGCGGCTTCGAGGTCGTCCCGGTGGACCTCGCCGAGATCAACCTGCCCCTGCTCGACGAGCCGGCGGCGCCCGCCTCCGGCGAGCCCTACACCCACCAGCACACCAAGGACTGGAGCGCGCTGATCGAGTCCGGCGACGCCGTGCTCTTCGTTCTCACCATGTACAACGGCGCCTTCGCCGCCCCGCTGAAGAACGCCGTCGACTACCTCTACCGCGAGTGGCAGGGCAAGCCGGTCGGCCTGGTCAGCTACACCGCCGGCCCGTCGGGCGGCGTCCCGGCCGCCGAGGGCATCGCCGACGTGCTGACGCGGATCGGCGCCCGCGTGGCCGAGAGCCGCGCCTCGGTCCCGAGCATCTACGGCCACCTCGGCGACGAGGGCTTCACCGCGCCGGAGGGCTTCGCCGACCGGCTGACCGAGGTCCTGGACGAGCTGGCCAAGCTCGCCACCGAGCAGCCCGTCAGCTCCTGACCCCGGTTTCGGGCGGTTGCGTGCCGCGCCGGGCGGGGCATGCCCTGCCCGGCGCGGATCAGCGCGGCCGGCGTCACCGGCGCCACCGGCGACCCGCGGGCAGCCCCGCTCAGCCGGTGACGAGTGCCCCCGCCAAGTGGTCGTACGCGACGTGCACGTGCAGCCGGACGCCGGTGACCAGCGTGTCGTCGTCGGCGTAGAAGCCGGGGTGGTGGTTGCGGACGACCCCCCGGCCGCCCGGCTCCGGCACCGCCTCGCCGTACTCGTCCAGCAGGGAGTCCTGCACCCCGAGCATCACGTACAGGCCGCCGAACCGGCCCACGAGCTCGGAGACGTCGTCATAGCCGAGGGTCCCGCCGGTCTCGACGAGCCGGCCCGCACCGGCCACCCGGCGCAGAGTGGGCAGCGCCGCCGTCACCCACTCCTCGCTGTTGTGCACGGCCGGCACGTCCTGCAGGTATTCGACCGCCGCGGTGCAGCCGTAGGCGCGCGCCGTGTGCTCGGCGAGGACCGTCAGCCGGGACCGGACCCCGGCCATGTCCTTCTCCTCCGCGCACCGGACGGTCCCCCAGAGGGTGACCGTCTCGCCGATGACGTTGAACCGGCCCACGTCCTCGATGTGCCCGATGGACACCGTGACCGGCGTGAACGCGGAGACCTGCCGGTAGAGCTGGCCGATCCCGGTGAGCAGCGCGCCGACCGCCGGCATCGGGTCGATGCCGTGCCAGGGCGTGGAGCCGTGCGTCTGCTGCCCCGTGACGGTGATCCGGACCAGGCTGGACGCCGCGTACTGGTTGCCCACCCGGTAGCCGACGTGCCCCTTGGGGTGCGGGGTGACATGCATCCCGAAGGCCATGGTGGGCACGGGGTCCCCGAAGGCACCCTCGGCGACCATCCGCCGGGCCCCGCCCTCCTCGTCCACCGGCGGCCCCTCCTCGGCCGGCTGGAACACGAACAGCACCGTGCCGGGCAGCCGGTCCCGTACGCCGGCCAGCACGGCGGCGGCGCCGAGCAGCATCGCCGTGTGGCAGTCGTGCCCGCAGGCGTGCGACACGCCCGGAACGGCGGACGCGAAGCCGGTGCCGCAGCGGTCGGGGACGGGCAGCGCGTCGGTGTCGGCACGGAGCGCGGCCACCCGGTCCCCGGGCAGCCCGCCGCGCAGCACGCCGACCACGCCGTGACCGGCGATCCCGGTGCGGACCTCGTCGAGGCCGAGGTCGCGGAGCGCCCCGGCGACCGTCCGGGACGTGGCCTCCTCCCGGTTGGACAGCTCGGGGTTCCGGTGCAGGTGGTGGCGCCAGGCGATGACCTGCGGTGCGGCCTTGGCCGCCAGGCGGTCGAGCTCCTCGTGCATCCGCGCTCCTCGCTCCCTGCTCCTTGTCGGTGCTCCCGCTCGGTGCTCCCGCTCGGTGTCCCCGCTCGATGTTCCCGCTCGATGTTCCCGCTCGGTGCTCCCGCTCGGTGCTCCCGCTCCGTGCTGTCCCGATCCGCGCTCCTGCCCGGCGCCCCGCGTCCGCGCGCCGGCGCGCTCTGCGTGCGCCGCCCCTCCCTGTCTGCCCCGCCGCACCCCCCTGACACCCGCCCGCCCCGCCCTTCGAGCGGCGGTCTTGCGCGGCGTTGGACAATAGAGGGTGGCCCGGAAGGACCGGTGGACCGCGAGCGCAGGAGGACACGCATGGCAGAGCCCGAGCGGACCGAGCGGAGGCTGCGGCCCGCGCCGCTGCTCTTCGAGCCCTCGGAGGCTGCCGCGGACCCGGAGCACTTCTTCGATCTGGAGTCCATCGACGACCCGCACGAGCTGCTGGTCCGCGCGACGGAGCTGGCGCTGGCGTTCCGGGCCGCCCAGGACCGTGCCATGGAGTTCCAGGCGGTGGCCGCGGCCCAGCTGGCGGACCCGCGCCGGTTCGACCGCCTGCCGCCCGCCGCCATCGCGGAACGGGTCGAGTGGACCGAGGACTACGCCCGCAAGATGATCGAGTTCGGCGAGGACCTCCTCAAGGGCCTCCCGGACGACTGACCGGACCACCCGGCCGGCCCCACCCACCCGGGCCCGGCCGTCCTGCCCACCTGACCGCCTGCCCCACCTGACCGCCTGCCACGCCCGGCCCCGCCACGTCCGGCCCCGCCCGACACCCATGCGTCCCGGGCATCTGGCATATGCGGCGCGCAACATACCCCACCCCGGGCCCGTGCGGGGCCATTTCCCGTAACCCGGCGAAACCGGTTGCGTACGGCGGGTACACCTGGATGCATGACGACGACGCTCTCTCCGAACAGCGGCTGTCCCGCCTTCGAGGCCGCGCGGGTCGCACAGGCCACGCAGGTCACCCTGGAGGGGGCCGCCTGGCTCGCCTCCTCGTCGGCGTACCCGCAGAGCACCCTTTCGCTGTGGCGGCAGCGGCCCTCCGCGCCCGCCGTGCTGCCGTGCGGGACGGCGTTCGACATCGTCAACGTCCCGGTCGTCTTCGGGCGGCGACTGCTGGACCTGCTGTGGGGCGAGGGCCCCGGCTCCGGGCCGGTGGCCGTGCACCGCGGCCGGATGCTGCTCTTCGCCGCCCCGGGGACCGCCCAGCGGCTGCCCGCCCTGCTGGACTGGGAGGAGTGGGCCACCTCCGTCCCCGCGCCGCTCTGCCACGGGCGGGGCGACGCCGTGACCGTCCCGGCCCTGCTCCCGCCGCCGGGCCCGTCGCGCTGGCTGGTCGCCCCCGACACGCGCAGCCCGTGGCTGCCCGGGCCCGAGGCCCTGCTCTGGGCCTGCGTCCGCGCCGCGCGGGCCACGTCCTCCGCTTCCGCCGCCGACCTGCGGGTATCGATTTTTCCTTCGGCGGATCGGGATGCTAATGTCTACGACGTCAGCAGGCGCCGCTAGCTCAGTTGGTTAGAGCAGCTGACTCTTAATCAGCGGGTCCGGGGTTCGAGTCCCTGGCGGCGCACCGACGGAAGAAGCCCCTCGCAGCAGCGAGGGGCTTCTTCGTTTCCCGGCGGGGCCACCCGGGGGGCGGAGTCCTCAGGTGGTGATCTTCACCGTATAGGCCCCCGACGGGGTCCGGTCGGCCACCTCGATCGTGATCCGCTCACCCGGCACCGTGAACGTCTCCCCCACCTCCAGCGGGGCGTCCGCCAGCGGCGGGTACACCGACCGGTCCCAGCACGCCTCAGTCCCCGGGTGCCCGTCGAGCACCTCGATCGGGCCACCGCCGGACGGCGCCTCGTTGCGGACCCGGTAGACGAGCACGCCCTCGGTGCAGGTGTCCCCGTCGTTCCCGGCCGAACCCCGCGCCTCCACGGCGATCGCGCTGCCGGGGCCCGTACGGATCACCGCCAGCCGGGTGCCGCCGGTGCCGCCGCGCGGCACCTCCTCGCCCAGCGGTTCCAGGGTGTGCAGGGAGGAGCCGCTCTGCACGCAGTCCACCTGCCCGGGACCGAGCCAGCCCAGCTTCCACTTGTGCCAGGCGAACAGGTCCGGGGCCATGCCGAACTGGCTGCCCATGACGTCCCAGTCGCCGACATAGGTGTCCCAGTCGCCCTTGCCGTCCGTCGGCCGGTGGTAGAGGTCCGGCAGGTCGAAGACGTGGCCGGTCTCGTGCGCGAGCACGTTGCGGTCCGGCGGATGCTGCTCGAAGACCGTCACGATCCGGCGGAGTTCGGCGCCGTCCGCGCGGATCGGCCGGTCGAAGTTGACGACCTTGGTGGCGTCGGAGTCCACCCCCGGGGCGTCGGGATCGGCGACGAAGTAGACGATGTCGTAGGCGGAGAAGTCGACGGCCCGGTCGGCGGCGGCGACCGCGTCCCGCAGGTAGGACGCCCGGTCGTCCGGGTCCCAGTCACGCTGTATGCGGTACTCGGTGGACGGCTTCGGCATCCGGATCCATGCCTTCTGCGGGTGCGCGGCCAGCCGGAACCTGCCGTACGAGGCCCGCTCGAAGAACGCGCCGGTGGCGGGGAAGTAGTCGGCGGTCAGTTCCCGGGGAGTGGTCTTCGGGACGGCGTCGGGGAAGGACAGGAAGACCATCACCGCGTCGAGGGTGCGCTCCGGCTTGGGGTAGGCCCGGTTCCAGGTGTCCAGGCCCACCGAATGGTGCGCCGCCGTACGGGTGAGCGCGCACGGGCCGGCGCCGGTGTCGGCGACCGCAGGTCCCGCGACCAGCGACGTGGCGGCGAGCGCCGTCATGGAAGTGAGGGCCGCCGCCGCACTGCGCATACGACGGTCCACTCCCCCGGGTGTCTGCTGTCGCGGCACATCGACCTCCGGTGGGGGGATTCGATCCATCCCAACCACCTTGCGGGGATTGTCCTACTTATGTCCTGTTCCGCTGCCCCACCTGAGTGATCGACGGTGTCGGACCTTCTCGCACACGCCCGAACGGGAGATTACGAAGCGTCACGACCGATCACGGGGGAGCCCGCTGTGTTCACAGCCGCGCAGAAACGATCGGGCGGCACCCTGGCGCCCCCGCCCGACCCGCCGTCAGAAGGGCGTCAAGACGCCGAAGCGCCCCGCCCGGGACGGCGCCGCCGCTGGATAGGGCCTCCCGCCTGCCTCTATGATCGGCACACTTTCCTGCGCGGACATCACGAGCACTGCGGGAGCGAACGGTGGGCGGAACCTCAGAGGGAACCGGTTCGGCGGCCGACAGCATCCGACCGGCCACTACGGAGCGTGAACTGCGCGACTACCGAGCGGCCTTCAACGCGGCCCATCTCCCGATGGCGGTCGTCGACCGGGACGGCTTCGTCGTCGCCGCGAACGAGGCCCTCGGCGGGCTGCTCGGAGCCGAGCCGCACGAACTGGTCGAGCAGTCGGCGGCCGACCTGGTCGACCTGGCCGCCGAGGCCCGGACCTGGCAGGCGTACCGGGAGGTGCTGCGCGGCCGGCAGGCCAGACTGCGCTGCACCCGGCGGCTGAAGCACCCCGACGGGCACAGCCTGTGGACCGAGGTGACCCTCGGGCCGGTGCCCGGCACCCGGGACGTCCTGCTGTCCGTCGCGGACATCAGCGACCGGCGCGATCTGCAGGCCCGCCTCCGGCACCTGCAGATGCACGACCCGGTCACCAGGCTGCCCAACCGGGCGCTGTTCTTCGAGCGGCTCTCCGCCGCTCTGGAGGCGTCCTCGTACGAGCACGGCGGCACGGGCCGGATCGGGCTGTGCTACCTGGACCTCGACGGGTTCAAGGCGGTCAACGACACCCTCGGGCACCGGATCGGGGACCGGCTGCTGACCGCGGTGGCTGCCCGGCTCACCCAGTGCGCCGACCAGTCCGGTTACGGGCGCACGGGCGGGCACCTGGTGGCCCGGCTCGGCGGCGACGAGTTCGCGCTGCTGGTCGAGGACTCCACCGGCACCGAGGAGCTGGCCGATCTGGCCCGGTCCGTGCTGACCGCCGTGCAGGAGCCGTTCGAGCTGGCCGGGCAGCGGCTGTCGGTGTCGGCCTCGATCGGCGTGGTGGAGCGGGCCGCCGCCGGGACCTCGGCCACCGGGCTGATGCAGGCCGCCGACACCACGCTGTACTGGGCGAAGGCGGACGGCAAGGCCCGCTGGACGCTCTTCGACCCGGAGCGCAACGCGCACCGGATGACGCGGCAGGCGCTCAGCTCGACCCTCCGTCCGGCCGTGGAGCGGGGCGAGTTCGCGCTGGAGTACCAGCCGCTGGTGGACCTGGAGAGCGGGGCCGTGCGGGGCGTGGAGGCCCTGGTGCGGTGGAATCATCCGCAGTTCGGACCGCTTGCGCCGAATCGGTTCATCGGAATTGCGGAAGAGGACGGTTCGATCGTCCAGTTGGGGCAGTGGGTGCTGCGGACGGCGTGCCGGCAGGCCCGGCGCTGGCAGATCGAGCACCCCAGTGATTCCCCGGTGTTCGTGTCGGTGAACGTGGCGGTCCGGCAGGTGTGGGACTCGGACCTGGTGGGCGACGTGGCGGAGATCCTCGCGGAGACCGGGCTGGCCCCGCAGCTGCTCCAGCTGGAGCTCACCGAGTCGGCGGTGATGGGTTCGGCCGGGCGGCCGCTTCAGGCGCTGCAGGCACTGAGTGACATGGGCGTCCGGATCGCCATCGACGACTTCGGCACCGGCTACTCCAACCTCGCCTACCTCAGCCGGCTGCCGGTCTCGGTGCTGAAGCTGGACGGCTCCTTCGTCCGCGGCTTCCGCTACGAGGAGGGCGCCCATCCCAATCCGGCCGACGAGACCATCGTCGAGGCTCTGGTCCAGCTGGCGCACCGGCTGGGGCTGACGGTGACCGCCGAGTGCGTGGAGACGGCCGGCCAGGCCGCCCGGCTCCGGCGGGTCGGCTGCGACACCGGCCAGGGCTGGCTGTACTCGCGCGCGGTCGCCCCGGAGCGCATCGCCGAGATGATCGGCGGGCGCTCCGGGGCGGGCGGCCCCGGCGACGCGCCCTGAGGCGGCGCGGGCCCGGACGGGCGCACCGGGGAAGGGCGCACCACGAAGGGGCGCACCACGAAGAGGCGAACCCGCCCCTGCCGGTGGGCAGGGGCGGGTCGCTCGGCGCGAGGTGGGGGGATCAGCAGGCGCCGAGGTCCTGCCAGACGCCCCATTCACCGGTGGTGCCGGGGGTCTCGTTCTGGGTCCACCACTTGGCCTTCCACTTGCGGCCGTTGTGGGAGACCTCGCTGCCGCCGTTGTAGACGGTGCCCGCGACGTAGGCCGGGAGGCTGCCGCAGCCCGTGGTGGGCGGCGTGGTCGGCGGGGTCGTGGGCGGGGTGGTCGGCGGCGTGGTGGGGGGTGTGGTGGGCGGGGTGGTCGGCGGGACCGTGGTGCCGCCGAGCGCGTCGTTGATCCGGCCCAGCAGGGTGGCGTTGTTGTCCAGGCCGAGCAGGGAGTACATCATCGCGCCGGCCAGGCCGCGCTGCTTGCCGTAGGCGACGCGCTCCTGGATGGACCTCTGGTTCAGGCCGGTGAAGAACTCGCCGTCCTTGTAGAAGTACGAGGACTTCGAGGCGTCGTCCCAGAAGGTGGTGGCGGGGTTGTCGACGATCCCGCCGAGCTCCTTGTAGTGCGCGATGCCGGCCTGCTGGCTGAGCGGACGGGCGCCGGAGCCGCCGGTGGCGGGCTGCGCGAGGCCGTTGGTGGTGCCCGCCGGGACGCCCTTCCAGCCGCGGTAGTAGAACTCGTAGCCCAGGGTCAGTTTGTTGGCGGGGAAGCCGCCGGTGATGCCGTAGGCCGGGTTGCCGTCGATCCACGAGTCGATGGCGTTGTCGATGCTGTACTTCTCGACGCCGGGCGCGATCGGGTCGGTCGGGTCGGCCGCGGACGGGTACAGCGGGGACTGGTGGTACGTCGGCCCGTCGCCGTCCCAGGCGCCGTGCATGTCGTACGTCATGATGTTGGCGTAGTCCAAGTACTGGCCGATCTTGTCGGTCTCGATGTACTTGATCTTGTCCTGGCCGGCCGGGAGGGCCGCGGTCAGCATGTACTTCTTACCGCCGTTGGCCGCGCCCTCGGTGTCGAGCTGCTTGCGGAACTCCTGCAGCAGCAGGGTGAAGTTCTGCTTGTCCTCGGGCCCGTAGTGGTTGCCCAGGTGGCCGCCGGAGGAGCCCGGGTACTCCCAGTCGATGTCGATGCCGTCGAAGATGCCCGCCGCGGTGCCGGGACCGCCGAAGCCGCCCTCCACCGGCAGGTCGCCCTTGATGTACTGCTTGATGCAGGAGGCGACGAACTTCTTGCGGGAGGCGTCGGTCTTGGCCGCGTCGTGGAAGTACTTGGAGTACGTCCAGCCGCCCAGCGAGATGTTGATCTTCAGGTGGGGGTACTTGGCCTTCAGTTCCTTGAACTGGTTGAAGACGCCCACGATCGGCTGGTCCCACTTGTCCGCGACGCCGTCCACGCTGTCGGCGGCACCGAAGGACTTCTGGTAGTCCGCGTAGCTGTCACCCGCGCCGTCGCCGGCGTTGGGGTTGTTGTCGTCGCCGGCCGCCTTGTTGGCCTCGAAACAGGTGAGTTCGGTGGGGTGGATGTTGCCGAACGAGTAATTGATGACGTCCAGCTTGCTCGCGATGCCCCGGGTGTCGAGGTGCTTGGGGTAGAAGGCGTTCCCGTACACGCTCCACTGGTCGTAATAGGCGATCCGGACACCGCCGGCGGCGGCGGTGGCCGAGGCGTCCGCGGCCTGGGCGGTGCCGAGGCCCGCGAAACCGGCCAGCGCTCCGGCGGCGAGCGCGGCCGTGGCGGCGGCCGCGACGAGGGGTTTACGGATGTGCATGAACAGCCTCCGGAGGTGGGAGGGGAGGACGTGGGGAGGATGTAACAGCCCGGGTGGGAGAAGTGATAGCGATCACGAGATGACCCCGTCAATGGTTTGCGCCAAAGAAGGACTAGACCACTCGCGGCGCAATTTCCCAGGTGGGAGGGGTGGAGGCGCATGAGAATCCGCCCGCCACCCCCGGTGACGAGCGGTTTAGGACTGCCTTGAGGAAACCCGGCGCAAGGTTTCGGCAACAAACCAGCCGAACTCCGTTCATCCCCCGTCAGCTGCCGGAAACCTCCGGCCCGGCCGGCCTCCGGTCGGGCTCAGGCCCTCATCCGGTCATCCCGTACGCATCTGCGACGAGCTCGTACGAGCGCAACCGGGCCGCCCCGCCGTGCACGTTGGCGGTCAGCATCAGCTCGTCCGCGCCGGTGCGCGCCACCAGCGCGTCCAGCCCGGCCCGCACCTGCTCCGGGGTGCCGTGGACGACGTTGGAGAGCCGGCCGTCGGTGAACTCCCGTTCCGCCGGGGAGAAGGAGTACGCGGCGGCCTCCTGCGGGGTCGGGACCAGTCCGGGCCGCCCGGTGCGCAGCCGGAGCATCGCCAGCGCGCCGGTGAGCACCTGGGCGCGGGCCCGCTCCTCGTCCTCCGCGGCCAGCACGGAGACGCCGATCATCGCGTACGGGGCGTCCAGGACGGCGGAGGGACGGAAGCTGTCCCGGTAGAGCGCGAGCGCGGGCAGCGTGCCGGCCGCCGAGAAGTGGTGGGCGTAGGCGAAGGGCAGGCCCAGCTCGCCGGCCAGCCGGGCGCTGAACCCGGAGGACCCGAGCAGCCAGACCGGGGGCCGGGCCGCGGGCCCCTGCACCGGCCCGGGGACCGCGTGCACCCGCGCGTAGGGGTGCCCGGCGGGGAAGTCGTCGTCCAGGAAGCGGGTCAGCTCGGCGAGCCGGTCCGGGAACTCGGCGGCCTCGGCGTCGGGCCGGGCGGTGCCGCGCAGCGCGGCGGCGGTCCGGCCGTCGGTTCCGGGCGCGCGGCCCAGACCGAGGTCGACCCGGCCCGGGGCGAGGGCCTCCAGGGTGCCGAACTGCTCGGCGATGGCGAGCGGGGCGTGGTTGGGCAGCATCACCCCGCCCGAGCCGAGCCGGATGCGGGAGGTGTGGGCGGCCAGGTGGGCCAGGATCACCGCCGGGGAGGAGCTGGCCACGCCGGGCATGGAGTGGTGCTCGGCGACCCAGTGCCGGTGGTAGCCGCGGGACTCGGCGAGGCGGGCCAGTTCCACGCTGGTGCGCAGGGAGTGGTGGGCGGTGCTGCCGCTGCCCACGGTCACCAGGTCCAGCACGGAGAGCGGGACCTGGGCCGAGCCGCGGACGGTGCCCCGGATACCGTCCGCGGAGGGGGCGCCTCCGGTGCCCGCCGGGGCGCCCCCGGCGCGCTCACCGTCACCACCCGCACCACCGGTGCGCTCCCCCGCGCCCTCGGACACGCCCTCCGGTACGCCCTCGCGGGCGCCGTCCGGGTCGCCGTCGCGGCTCCCGTCCCGCCTGTCGCTCATCGTCGCTCCCGTCGCAGCGCACGCCGTCCGGTACGGCGTACGGAGATCTCGAACAGGAGGTGGTCCTCGGGCATTCCCGGCGAGTCGGGACACCGCCCTTGACCTTGGCATATGCCAGCGGAGTAGATCCAGGCCGAAGGGCGTGATCGAGCCATCAATCTCATCAACAGGCGCTCCACGTGGGCCTCTTGATGGCTATCGTGGTAGAGCAAGCGGTAACAACCTGCTAGGGGGAAACCGTGGCGCTGAAGCCCGAGCCGACCGCGCCGTTCCACTCGGTGCAGTACGCCCTGCGCGTGCTGGAAACGATCGGACGGCACCCCGGTGGCGTGACCGATACGCAGATCGCCCGCGAGACGGGCCTGCCGGCCGTCCACCTCGCCCCCATGCTCCTGATGCTGCGCCGCGAGGGGTACGTGCTCCAGGTCTCGGACGGCGCCTATGCGATAGGCGACTCCCTGGTGCTGCTCGGCTCCGGCACCGACCGGCAGCAGGCCCTCCAGAACAAGCTGCAGGACACCCTGGACCGGCTGCGCGACTCGGTCGGCGCCGCCGTCTACATCAGCCGTTACGTGGACGGCGAGGTCAGGATCACGCAGTTCGCGGACAGCCCCCGCACCCCGAAGGTGCACGAGTGGGTCGACTTCCGCTCCGCCGCGCACGCGAGCGCGGTCGGCAAGTGCCTGCTGACGCAGCTCGACGTGAACGGGCGGCGCGACCACCTGTCCCGGCACAGGATCGCCCGGCTGACGTCCAAGACGATCACGAGCGAGCGGGTGCTCTTCTCCAAGCTGGACAGCCAGCCCGCCACCGTCCCCGTGCTGGACCTGCAGGAGTACGCGGTGGGCACGGTCTGCGCGGCGGTGCCGATCACGGCCGGGGCCTCGGTGGGCTGCCTGGCCCTGTCCATGCCGGTGGAGCACGCCCACCGGCTGCGGGCCGCGGCGGACGCCCTGAACCGGAAGGCCGCACCCCTCCTGCTCTCGCTGACGCTCTGAGCCCTGGGCTCCCGACGCCCGGGCTCCCGTTGCCTGGGCCCCCGGCCTTCCGCTTCGCGGCCCCCGGACCGGCGAGGCTCCGGGAAGGCCCGCCCGGCAGAGCCGGCCGGTAGACCCCGCCCGCCCGGTAGCCTCCGGTACACCCGTCGAGGCTCCGGAAAGCACTCAGGGCGGCTCCCGGTGAACCGGAAACCGCCCTGAGATCAGGTGCGCCGCCAGGGACTCGAACCCCGGACCCGCTGATTAAGAGTCAGCTGCTCTAACCAACTGAGCTAGCGGCGCCTGCTGACAGAGAAAATACTACCCGGTCCCGAGGGGTGCTCGTGACCACCCCCGTTCACCCCTCCGCCACCTCCACCGGAAGACCGGAACACCGGCACGCCCCCTCACGGGACCGGTGGTGGGGGTGGGGCCGGGGAGGCAGGTGGGATCAGTGCGGGTGGAGGGGTGCGGAGGGAGATGCGGACCGCCCAGAGGACGGAGACCAGGGGGACGGCCACGACCGCGCCGACGACCCCGGCGGCGGTGGCACCGGCCAGGACGGAGACCGCGACCACCAGGGGGTGGAGGCGCACCGCCCAGCTCATCACCAGCGGGTGCAGGAGGTGGCCCTCGATCTGGCCGATGACCACGATCAGGGCGAGGACCACCGCGGCCGTCCAGGGCCCGTTCGCCGCGAGGGCGACCACCGTCGCCACGGCCAGGGCGACCGGCGAGCCCACCAGGGGCACGAACGCGGCGACGAACTCCAGCAGGGCCAGCGGCACCGCGAGCGGCACCCCCAGCAGGTACAGGGCCAGTCCGACCAGGATCGCGTTCGTGGCGGCGACGAGGACGATGCCGCGGGTGTACCCGGTGAAGGTGCGCCATGCGGCGCGCCCGGCGGTGTCCCAGCGGGGCCGGGCCGGCTCCGGGAGCTGGGCGCAGAACCAGGCCCAGTGGCGGTTCCCGGAGTGGATGAAGAACACGGCGGAGAACAGGGCCAGCACGAGCACGGCCATCACGTGCACCAGCGTGCCGGCCCCGCTGAGGGCCGTGCTCAGCAGCGCCGACCGGTGGGTGGAGACGTACTCCGCGATGCGGGACTGGAGGCCGGTGAGGGCGCCCTCGTCCAGGTTGAACGGCGGCCGCGCCAGCCAGTCCTCGATCCGGTCGAGACCCACCCTGAACTCGCGGACCAGGGTGGTGCTCTCCCCCGCCACCGCCTCGCCGACCAGCGCCAGCACCCCGAGGACCAGTGCGATGCTGCCGAGCAGCACGATCGCGACGGCCGCCCCGCGCGGCAGCCCGCCGCGCACCACGGTGTCGGCGGCCGGCCGGAGCATCGCCGTGATCACCAGCCCGAGGAAGAGGCCGACGCCGATCTCGTGGAAGCGGCCGAGCACGGCGAAGACGGCGTAGACGGCGGCACCGACGACGAGCAGCCGCCACGCGTGGGCCGCGGCCGAGCGGAGTCCTCGTGAGACGTGCGGTGGCGGTGGCGGTTGCGGGCGCGGGCGCATGCCCTTCCCCGTACCACCGGGGGTCCCCCGTGCCACGGTCCGGTACGAGGATTGCTCCGACCGGGGGCACCGGCGGCGGGAAGCCGGGGGCGGGAAGCCGGGGCGGGGCGGTGATCGGGGATCGGGCGCGGTCAGACCGGGTCGTCCGTCCGGGCCAGGACCACGACGCCCGCCGCCACCAGGGCCACCCCCGCCAGCTGCGGCACCAGCCACCACCCTCCGCGCACGTGCTCCTCGTACAGCAGCACGCCCAGGACCAGGCCGGTGCAGGCGTCGCCCAGGGTGAGGGCCGGCTGGGAGGCGACCAGCGGGCCGCCCTGCATGGCGTTGCCGAAGAGGAGCAGTGCGGAGATGCCCGTCACCACCATCGCGTAGGTCGGCCAGCCGGTCAGGAACGCCTGCCACCCGTCCTCTTCGAAGTCGTGCACCGCCGATTTCATGAGTGCGGCCGTCAGCGCGTAGCAGAGGGCGGTGGCCAGGCCCAGGCAGACCGCCCGGATCCGCCCCGGCGGGCGGCGGAGCCCGGCCGCGGTCAGGGCCAGGACGGCCCCGGCGCCGGCCGCCAGTGTCGGGATCCAGCGGTCCGGCGGTACGTCCGTGCGGTTGCCGGTGGGCGAGAGCGCCACCAGGGCCAGGCCGAGGCCGCCCACCACCCCGGCCACGGCCGCCCACTGCGCGCCGGGCAGCGGCCGCCGGACGAACAACGAGGCGATCAGCAGGGCCAGCGGCAGTTCCAGGACGAACAACGGCTGTACGAGGGCCAGTGCGCCCGTCGCGAGGGCCGCGGCCTGGCCCGCGCCGGCGGCGATCACCGCCAGGATGCCGAACAGCCAGACCGGCTTGCGGACCAGGTCCAGGAACAGCCCCGGCCGGAAGCCCCGGCTCTGCGGCACGGTCAGCGCGGCCCGCCGCTGGAGCACGGTGGCCAGGGCGTTGCTGCACGCGGCGAACAGCGCGAAGACCACCGGCAGGAGGAACCCCATGTCCCGATCCTGACCGTCCCGCCTCCGCCCGGCACCCCGGCACGGCCCGCCCGTGGCCCTCCGGGGCCGGCCTCGGCACCCGGGCGCGGCGGGCGGCCGCCGTCCCGGCGACGACAGGCCCTAGCGGGACAGCAGGTCGGCCCGGCCCTGGGCTTCGTAGCGGGTGAGGATCGCTTCGAGGTCGGGTGCGGTCAGCGGGCGGTAGGAGGTCCGGCCGGGCGGGCGGTGCCAGACGGGGTCGGGGGCGGGGCCGGTGCCTCCCGGCGCCGGGGCGGGGAGGAAGCCGGCCCGGCGCAGGGCCACCCGGTGGACCTTGTTGGTGGCGGTGACCGGCATGGCGGGGACCACCCGGACGTACCGGGGGGCCATCTTGGTGCCGAGGTCGGGCTGGGCGGTGAGGAACTCCTCGAAGGCGGCCGGGTCGAAGACGGCGCCGGGGCGGAGGGCGAGCGCGGCCATCACCTGGTCGCCGGCGACCTCGTCCGGGACGGCGTACACGGCGACGGCCGCCGCGTCCGGCCAGCGGGCCAGGATGTTCTCGATCACGGCGGCGGCCAGGTTCTCGCTGTCGACGCGGAGCCGGTCGTCGGTCCGCCCGGCGAAGTAGAGGTGGCCGTCGGTGTCGCGGAAGAACAGGTCGCCGGTCCAGTACCAGCCGTTGCGGGTGCGGGCGGCCTCCGCGTCCGGGTTGCGCCAGTAGCCCTCGAACATGCTGCGGCCGCGGTTGACGAGTTCGCCTATGGCCCGGTCGCCGTTGAGCAGCCGGCCCGCCGCGTCCAGCCGGGCGGGAGGGCATTCGCGGCCGGTGTCCGGGTCGATCACCGCGAGGTCGTCGCCGGGCGCGGCCCGTCCGAGGGCCCCGGGCGGGGTGTCGGGGCCGCGCTGGACGGAGGCGCCGCCCTCGGTGGCGCCGTAGCCCTCGACCAGCCGGACCCCGAAGCGGGCCGCGAACCGGGCCGCGTCCACCGCGCCCGCCTCGGTGCCGAAGCCGAGGCGGAGCGGGTTGTCGTGGTCGTCGGGCCGGGGCGGGGTGGCGAGCAGGTACTGGACGGCCCGGCCGACGTAGGTGAAGTAGGTCGCCCCGTAGGCGCGTACGTCGTCCAGGAAGGCGGAGGCGGAGAAGCGGCGGCGGAGCGCCACCGAGGCGCCGGCGGCGAGGGCGGGCAGCCAGTCCGCGATCACGGCGTTGCCGTGGAACATCGGCATGCAGACGTAGTGGACGTCGTCCGGGGTGACGGAGAAGTGCCGGGCGAGGGAGTGTCCGGCGGCGGCGAGCCGGCCCTGGCTGCAGACGGCCGCCTTGGGGGCGCCGGTGGAGCCGGAGGTGAAGTACAGCAGGAGGCGGTCGCCGGGCGCGGGCGGGCGCGCGGCCAGGTCCTGCGGGGTCGCGCCGGCGTAGGGGGCGAGGAGGTCGGCGTACTCCTCGCCGTCGGTGACCAGGACGCGTACGCCGGGCAGGTCGAGGCCGGCGAGCAGCGGCAGGTGGGCGCGTTCGGTGACCAGCAGGGCGCACTCGGTGTGCAGGATGTCGCGGGCGAGCTCGGCGCCGCGCCGGGTGGGGTTGATGCCGGCGACGGCGGCCCCGGCGAGGGCCGCCGCGCCGAGCCAGAAGGGGAACTCCGGGGTGTTGTCGAGGAGCACGCCGATGTGCGGTTCCGCCCCCCGTGGCAGCAGGTCGGTGAGCAGCGCGGCGCGGACGGCGGCCTCGCGGGCGGTCCGGTGGTGGCTGAGGACGGTGGTGCCGTTCCTCAGCCCCGGCCGGTGGTCGCCCCACTGGCGGACGACGAGCTCCGCGACGGTCGCGGGCGCGCCGGCTCCGTCGATCCCCTTGGTCGCCTCGGTCCCCATGCGCGGACCATAATTGACGGAACGTCAGAACTGAACGTCCGAGCAGGCGTAGAAGGCCATCGGGGTGTCGTGGACGGTCCAGACGGCGAGGATCATGTGCCGGCCGGACTTGCCGGAGGGCAGCCTGCCCTCGTGGCTGAAGGTCATCGGCGGGCGGGCGCCGTTGTAGGCCACGGTGAGGAAGGGCTGGGACTCCAGGGCGGACCGGGTGAGCGGCCTGGTCGGGTCCCAGCCGTCCTTGGTGACGAAGTACTTGAAGTCGGTGGTGGCGTGGTTGGCGGTGAACTGCCAGCGGAAGGTGTGCGCGGCGCCGCTGGTCAGCTTGGTCGCGGGCCACGCGCCGCCGCGCGGGTTGTCCAGTTCGGCGAACCGGGCGTTGCCTCCGGCGCAGATGGTGCCGTCGGAGGGGCCGAGGGCCGGGAAGCCCTTGAACCCCTCGACGCTCTGCGGCTCCCACTGGATCTCGCCGCAGTCGGCGACCGTCTTGTTCGCGCACAGTTTCTGGCGGCTGATCGGGCTGTCGGTGTAGCCGTGGCCGCTGGCGCCGGGGGCGGCGAGGAGGGTGACCGCGGCTATGACGCCGAGGCCGAGCGCGGAGGCGCCGGCCCGTGCGGCGGTACGGGTATTGCGCATGGGTGCTCCTTGAGCGTGGGGGGAGTCCGGTGAGCGTGCGCGCGCGGGGATCCGGCAGTCCGGCCGGGGCGGTGGATCGATGGATCGATGGATCGACGGGTCGATGGGTCAACGGGTCGATGGGTCGACGCGTCGATCCATCGACCGATGGGGCGTTCGATCGGCGTGAAGGTCTAGACCAAGTCACAGATTATTTCCGGAAGTTGGCCATGTCCAGACCAATCGGCCGACCGATCCGCGCCTTGGGGGCGGGGACCGGCCGGCCGGGTGTTCCTCGTGCCGTCCTGCGGGTTACTCGGGGCGCCCGGTGTAGAAGGCGACGGTGAGGTCCTTCACCAGCGCCTTGCGCTCGTAGTCGTCGAGTTCGACGAGCCCGCGCGAGGTGAGGCGGTTGACGGTGTCGTCGACCGCGTCCACGACCGAGGTCAGCACGCTGTCCCGGTGCTTGGCGTCGATCGCGGCCACCCGGCGGCGGCGCATGGCGGCGGCGACCTCGGGGGCGTACTCGATCCGCGTCGGCTGGGCCGAGAACACCTCGATCCCGACCGCCTCGGTCTCGGCCGCCAGCATCCGGGTGAGCGCCTCGCCGACCGCCTCCGCGTCGCGCAGGGTCGGTGCGTCCTCGTGGAACGCGTCGGCGGGCAGCTGGGACAGCACCCGGGCCAGGGCGGATTCCACCTGCTCGGCGAGGTAGGAGGTGTGGTCGGCCACCGCGAGGGTGGCGCGCGCGGTGTCCCGTACCTGCCACACCACCTGGACGACGACCTGGAGGGCCAGCCCGCCCGCATCGACGGCCGGCAGCGGGTCGCTGCGCCAGTGCCGGAGGCGTACGTCGACCTTGCGGCGCAGGAGCAGCGGGCTGATCCAGATCAGGCCGGTGCGCCGTACGGTGCCGCGGTAGCGGCCGAACAGGGTCAGCACCCAGGCGTGGCCGGTCCGGCCCCGGCCGAGGCCGCCGAGGGCGATCAGGGCCACGACGCCGAGGAGGGCGAGCGGGGGCCAGTGGTGGGCGTGCAGTCCGCGGTACGGGCGCGGGGGCATCCCGAAGGCGGCCACCAGGGCGTCGGGGAGGGCGCCGGCCCGCCAGAGCGCGGCGGCGCACCCGGCGAGCGCCAGACCGCCGACGGCCGCGGCGGCCCAGCCGGGCAGCGCCGGGCCCCGTCGCTCGCGGAGCCGGTCGTCCCCGCCGGGTACCCGGCGGACCACCGGCGTACGCGGGTGCCGGGCGTCCGGGACCGGGCGGGGCCGCGCGTCGAGGCGCGGAGCGGGGACGAGGGCGGGGGCGGGGGCGGGCTCCGGTGCCGATGCCGATGCCGATGCCGCCGCGGGGGCGGGGCTGGGGGCGGGGGCGGCCATGGCCACCTGGTCCCGGAAGAGCAGGTGCACCGGGATCTCGGTGGGGGCGGCGGCCCGGACCACCAGGGGCAGCGCCGGGTCCGCGGTGTCGTCCTCCGCCAGGCCCCGCGCGAGGGCGTCGGCGACGATCACCTCGACGCCGGGGCCGGGGATCCTCGCCTCGCCGACCACAGGGGCCGCCGCAGCCACCGCTTCCGCTGCGTACGCCACTTCAGCCGTGTCTGCCGCTTCCGACATGTCTGCCGCTTCCGCCATGTCTGCTGCTTCCGCCGCAGCATCCGTGGCCACGGCCGCGGCCACGGCCGCAGTGCCCTCCGCCCCGTGGTCCTCGCTCCGCTCTGCCCGGATCAGCCAGGGCGGCAGCAGCATCCGCGTCGGTGCGACCTCCTCCGCGGCCGCCGCGGGGGCCGTGGCAGGGGCAGGGGTCGCTGCCGCCGGTGCGGGGGGCCGGGTCCGCTCGGGAGCGGGGGCGGCGGGGGGCAGGGACATGGCGCCCGTGGTGGACGTGGTGCGCGTGGGGAACATCGTTGCCTCCGTCATGCGAACAGCCGTCGCCAGGTTTCCGGCCCCGGGTAGCCGTCGGCCTCGGCGCCCCGCCAGCCCTGGGCCCGCTGGAACGCCTCGACCGCACGCCGGTCCGCCTCCGACCAGCGGGGCCCCGGGCCCGTCCGGTAGTACTTGCCGAAGCCCTTCCGGGCCAGCTGCCGGCCCAGCGCCTCGATCGCCGGGTGCGCCTTCCCCGGCCGGAACACCCCGGCGCCCGGGAACGGCGGCACCACACCCGGCCTGACCGGCCGGGTGCCGGTGCCGGTGCCAATGCCGGTGCCGGTGCCGGTGCCGGTGCCCGGGGGCACCGTCGGCCTCGGGGCCCCCGGACTCCCGGTCTTCGGCGGATTCGACTGCTTCGGCGGCGTCGTCGGCTTCGGCGGGGTGCCGCCCGCGACCGTCGGCCTGATGTCCTTGCCCTGCCCGTCGACCAGCAGCTTCCACGTTTCCGGCCCCGGGAGCCCGTCCGCCTCGGCGTCCGTCCACCCCTGGGCCTGCTGGAACGCCTGCGTGGCGAGCCGGTCCGCCTCCGACCAGCGGGTCGACGGCCCGTTCGGGTAGAAGCGCATCCCGCCGCGGTCGATCAGCATCCGCGCGAGCCGGGCGACGTGCTCGTTGTCCGCTCCCGGTCCGAACTTCGACGCGCCTGGGTACCCGGTCGACACGACCGGAGTCACCGGCGGCGTTCCGTGCGGCCCGCCGGGGTTCGCGTCGTCCGGGCTGATGCCGCCCGTGACCCCGTTGAAGCGGTACGGGACGTACTTCGTCGCGTTGTTCCAGTAGCCGTACGGCGTCGCCAGGCGCCGCGTGATCGGCTTGGTCTGCTCGTAGGCGATGTAGTGCGTCCGCGTCTCGTCCACCCAGCCGCCGAAGAGCACGACGTGCGAGCCCTTGTTGGGGTTCGACGGGTTGTGGAACAGCAGCATGTCGCCCGGCAGGAGCTCGTCCTTGGAGATCCTGGTGGCGAACTTGTCCAGGCTGCCCGTCCACTCGTTCGTCCCGAGGTTCCAGGCCATCGAGACGAAGCCGGAGCAGTCCTGCCGGTACCCGTCCGACCAGTACTGCTCCATGCTGTACGGGACCTGCTCGTCGAGCCACAGCTTCGCCCGGTTGATGATCGCCGCCCGCTCGATGTGCCGGACCACCGGAACCTTCGCCGGGGTGGTGGTCCTCGGCGGCTTGGCCGACACCCCCGACGGGCCGTGCAGCGGGCCGCGCTGCCCCTGCGGGGTCCCGGGGTCGTCGCGGGCGACGGGCGCGCCGTTCTGATCGGCGTCCGCGGACCGGCCGGTGCCGCCCGGGGGGACCGGATCGGTCGCTGCTGCCGCCGAGGTGACACCGCCGCCGCCCAGCACCACTCCGGCGGCCGTCACCACCACCAGCGCACGCCTCGCCCCGTGCGCCCCGGGGTGCCCCCCGTCCCTGAGCGGTACGGCCCGCCCGGCGGCCAGGGCCCGGCGCCGCCGGACGCAGCCCCGGCACGGGCAGTCGCCTGCAGGCTCGTACTCCTCGAAAACCGGCTCCCGGATCACCGGCATCTGTGTCGGTGGCTGCGCCTGCGTCTGCGTTCTCATGCGGTTCCGTCCACTCCTCACCCAGCCCGGAGAAACCTGGCGCATCGTCAGATTCGACGCGGCCAAGAGATATAGTGCACGGAAAAGGGCACGAATATGGGGTAATCGGACAAGCCGGGCGTGGCTGGTCACGAACACCGCGGAAGGTGGGGTAGAGTTTTCTCTGTCAGCAGGCGCCGCTAGCTCAGTTGGTTAGAGCAGCTGACTCTTAATCAGCGGGTCCGGGGTTCGAGTCCCTGGCGGCGCACCGACGGAAGAAGCCCCTCGCAGCAGCGAGGGGCTTCTTCGTTCTCCGGCACCGGCCGGGGAAGGTCCCGGTCAGGAGCGGGCGGTCCCGGTCAGGTACGCCGACACCACCACGTTCGCCGTGTACTCCCCGGCGGCCTTGTCGTACGTCCCGCCGCAGGTCACCAGCCGCAGCTCGGCCCGTCCCGGCACCTTCGGGCCGTACGCCTTGTGCGCGTCGAAGGACCGGCGCTCGTAGACCCGGACGTCCTCGACGGTGAACTCGGCGACCGTGCCGTCCGTACGGGCCACCCGCACCTTGTCCCCCGGCTTCGCCGTGCTGAGCCCGTAGAACACCGCCGGTTTCGACGCGGTGTCCACGTGCCCCACCAGCAGGGCGGCGCCCGCCTCTCCCGGGCGGGTGCCGCCGCCCCACCAGCCGACCGTTCCGGGGCGGTCGAAGGGGGGCGGCTCGATCGCCCCGTCACCGTCGAGGCCGCGCGGGACCAGCGGGGCCCGGATTCCCATCGAGGGCACGTCGACCCGCTGCGGCAGGGCGGGGTCCAGCGGGGCGTGCGCGGCCGGCAGACCGGCCGGCGCCATCGCCCCGCCCTGGCCCGCGCCGATGCCGGGCCGCACGTCGGTGATCTCGCGTCCCCACAGCCAGAGACCCAGCACCAGGACCGTCCAGGCGGCGACGGTCAGCACCCGGCCCCCGCCCGAGGACTTCGGCTCGGTCACTCCCCGCTGCGGCGGCGCCGCAGCGTCAGCGCCCGGCCCGCCACGGCCAGGGTCGCGGCGGCCGCCAGGAACGCGCCGATCAAGGTGTGCGGCAGGCCCGGGCCCTGCGGGGCCGGGTGCTTCTTCGCCGCGGCGAGGTTCTCGGTGGCGGGGCCGTCACCCGCGGGGCCGGCGGCGTTCCCGCCGGCGGGGAGCTTCTGCGCCTCGGGCAGCTTGCCGGCCATGCCACCGCCGCCCGCGTGGACGGGCCAGCGGGGGGTGTGGTGGGCGAACGGCGGCCGGTCGTGGTCCGGCTTGCCGTGGTCCGGCCCGTCGTGGTCGCCGCCGCGGTGCGGCACGACCTGGATCGAGCCGGTGGCCCGGCCCGCGCCGCCCTCGCAGTGCGCCTCGACGGAGTGCCAGCCCGGCTTGGCGTGCACGCTGATCGTGGCTTCGCCGAAGAGCTCGCCACCGGGGGCGTTGCGGCCGCCGTGGCCGCCCCGGCCGTGCAGCGGAACCGGCGAGACGAAGACCGGGGACTTCGCGACCCCCTTGCCGCCGTCGCAGCCCAGGACGCGCAGCTCGACCTGCGCCCCGGGCTCGGCCGTGGTCGGGGTGGCCCAGATCGTGCCCCGGACCCCGTCGTCCGCCGGAGCGGCGGGCGCGGTGAGCACGGAGACGGCGGTCAGGGCGGCGGCCGCGCCGGTGGCACGGAGAGCGAGCAGAGCAGTGCGCATCGTGAACCTCCTCCTGCAAGGAGGTTCACTCGCGCGGCACCCCGCCGCATCCGGGACGCGGCAGACGGGTCACCCGGATCAGCCGGTCAGAGCAGACGGCGCCCCGGAGCCGGCTCAGACCAGGTCCACCAGATCGGCGATCGAGTCCACGGTCTTGGTCGGCCGGTACGGGAACCTCTCGGTGTCCTCGACCGTGGTCAGCCCGGTGAGCACCAGGAAGGTCTGCATCCCGGCCTCCAGGCCGGCCAGCACGTCGGTGTCCATCCGGTCGCCGATCATCGCGCTGCTCTCGGAGTGCGCCCCGATCGCGTTGAGACCCGTGCGCATCATCAGCGGGTTCGGCTTCCCGGCGAAGTACGGCTTCTTGCCGGTCGCCTTGGTGATCAGCGCGGCCACGGCTCCGGTGGCGGGCAGCGGCCCCTCGGTGGACGGGCCGGTCTCGTCGGGGTTGGTGCAGATGAAGCGGGCACCGGCGTTGATCAGGCGGACGGCCTTGGTCATCGCCTCGAAGGAGTACGTCCGGGTCTCCCCCAGCACCACGTAGTCGGGCTCGTGGTCGGTGAGCACGTAGCCGATGTCGTGCAGGGCCGTGGTCAGGCCGGCCTCGCCGATCACGTACGCGGTACCGCCGGGCCGCTGGTCGTCCAGGAACTTGGCGGTGGCGAGCGCGGAGGTCCAGATGTTCTCGACGGGCACGTCCAGCCCCATGCGCTGGAGCCGGGCGTGCAGGTCGCGCGGGGTGTAGATGGAGTTGTTGGTCAGCACCAGGAAGGGCTTGCCGGACTCGCGCAGCCGCTTGATGAAGGCATCGGCACCCGGGATGGGAGTGCCCTCGTGGATGAGGACCCCGTCCATGTCGGTGAGCCAGGATTCGATCGGCTTGCGCTCTCCCACGGACTTCTCTCCGCTCTCCGATGGCCTCTGCGGCCGTTTGACCTGTGGTCTGTACCACCACCCTAGCGGGCGGCCCGCCCGGCCGGACCGGCCGTCCGCAGCCCGGACATGGCCTCAGGGCGAACGCTCGAAGACGATGACCTCGAAGCCGGCGCACACGACGAGCTCGCCGCCCGGGGCAACGGCGGCGCCGTACGCCGGGACCGGCAGCGCCAGCCGGTGCATCAGACGCCCCGTGGCGAGTTCCCAGATCCGTACGCCGCCCTCTGTGCACGTCACGGCCACGGCGACCCCGTCCATGACGGCACACCGAACGTCGAAGACGAGGACGTCCTCGGTCTCCAGGTGATGCAGGAAGCGCCCCGTCCGGGCATCCCATATCCCGGCGCCGCAGTCGGTGCCGATCACAACGAACGCTCGCCGCCCATCGAAGCCCCAAGCCAGTTCCATGATCGCGCCACCGACCGGGAACGTGGCCAATTCCTGGCACCTTGCCAGATCCCACAGCTGGACGTCGTGGTCATCGACTTCCCCGTTGCGCCGAACAGCGAGTGCGAGGACCGGCACGCCGGCCCACACTGCTGTGGCGAGGGCTTCGCCCCGTGCCGACGAGGGAGCGATCCGCCCCCGGCAAACGCCCGTGGCGAGATCCCTCAGTTCCAGGCTCTCGGGAGCGGGATGCTCCGAGCCCGGTCCGACCAGGGCGACGGGACGGGCATCCACCACCACACAGCTCACCGGCTCGTTCCCCACGTCGTCCCAGCCGCCTCCACGGCCGGCCCCGGTCAGGTCCCACACCCTCACCGAGCGGTCGACCGCGGCCGACACGGCAACCGGTCTCCCCTCCACCACCACGCAGTCGACGGAGATCACCGCGCCGCGGTGCCCGGACAGCCGGGCCGATTCCTTCCCCGTGGCCAGCTCCCAGACGCGGAGCACCTGGTCGGCGCCCCCGGTGACGGCGACCGGTTCGCCGTCCACCACCGAGCACGAGACCTCGGACGCATTGCCGTTGTGACCGCCGCGGTACCAGGTCTCGTCCTCGGCCGCGAGGTTCCACAGCCGTACGCTCTCGTCCTCACTGCCGGTGGCCACGAACGGCGCCCCACTCACCGTCAGGGCCGCCACGGTGTAGACCGATTCGTTGTGGCCGTTCAACCAGCCGAGCCGATGACCGTCTTCGGCGTCCACCAGCAGCACCGAGCCGCTCATGCAGCCGACGAGGAGCACCTTTCGACCGCAGACGTCGGCAAAAGCCAGTCCGGACACGCGCTGGGGCTCCACGGACAATGCCGTGAGCGGCACAAAGGTGTCCAGGTTGCAGATCTCGACCTCACCAACCTGCGTGGCGAAGGCCGCCAGCAGCATCCCCCGGTGCGCCGTCGCTGCCACGACGGGATGGGCGAGCTTGACGGGCAGCTGCTCCCACAGTCCGTCGGACGGCCTCCATCGAAGCAGGGAGTTCCGTAGATTGATCAGAACAGTGGCCTCTTTCTCGGTCCCCGCGCAGGCCAGGCCGTACTCACGAGGCTCCTCATCTTCCAGGCAGGAGGCGGGCAATGTGGAGTGCAGCTCGCCCGTGAGGAGGTCCCTCACCCACACCGCCCCGGGCCCGCGTCCGACGAACACCGCCCGGCCGTTCAGCCGCGTGCAGGCCAGGCTCCATACGGGGCTGCCGGCGTCAGCACAGAGGAGTTCGGTCCGGCTCGCGAGGTCCCAGACCCGGACGCAGCCGTCCAGCGAGCCTGTGACGACGAAGGACACCCCGTCCGCCACGGTGCTCGCCAGCGCCGAAACCGCCATCGCGCCTTTCAACCCGCCCAGCAACGAGCGGTCGGTGGGATCCCACACCGAGACGGTGGACCAGTCGTCGACGACGAGCAGCACGTCCCTCCCCGAGAGCCGCGCCGAGGCAAGAATGTCCGCCCTGACCGACCCACGGGTCAGCTCGGCATGGAAGCGCGGGCTCGTCTGGCTCCCCGTCGCCCAGCGCGGCCGCCACTCCAGTCGCTCCGACAGCGCGACCCGGTACTCCTCGGCCTGGTACCGGGCGGCGTCCACGGCCAGGATCTGCGCCCGGGTGGTGACATCCACCGTCCGGTACAGGTGTGCCGACGTCCGGTACATCGCGCGTACCCGGACCGCCTCCGGAGAACGCACCGATTCCAGGGCCGCCAGCAGCGCATCCGGGTCCGCGTGAACCAGGAAGAACGGGTCCCGAAGCAGTCGCTCCAGGTCGTCCGAGGCAGCAGCGTGGGCAGGGATGTGGGACAGGACGTACGGGTGTGCGCGCGGCCAGTCCTGGAAGGAGGCCAGCAGGGCTGCCGTCATGCGGCGCTGGTCCTCGGCGCTGCGGCGGGGGTCGCGGAGGTGCTCGGCGAGGGCCTCGTGGTAGAGGCGGAAGACCGACCGGCCCTGGTCCACCGGGACTTCGAGGACGTAGGAGCCCGCGTTCCGGAGGAGCCAGTCGATGTCGTCGTCGGTGCACGGGACGCCGGACAGGGCCGTGGCCAGGGGGGCCCACAAGGAGTCCCAGGGGAGGCCGGCGCCTTCTGCGTGGGCGAGGGGGCGGAGGAGGCGGCGGACCTTGGGCTCGTCGTCGCCGTAGCGGGCGAGGTAGGCGTCGAATGCCTCGCCCACTTCGGAGGGGAGGTGCGACTCCCAGCCGGGGCGGGTCACGTCGACCGTCAGGTCGCCCAGTGTCAGCGCCCGCACGGTCATGCGGGCGACGAGGAAGGAACGGCCGGCACGGGCTGCGACCGCGCGGGCCAGCTCCGCGCGGTGCGGGGACGGCGGGAGCGTGTCCGCCGCGTACGCCTCGACGTCCTCGCGGCCCGTGTACGCGTCCGTGTCGAGGTCGATGATCTCCACGGCCCGGCCCAGGTCCGGGATGCCGCTGCGGCGGGTGCCGATGATCAGGCGGAGGTGCGGGAGGGCCGACATCGGGCGGAGCAGTTCCCGTGCGATGCGCTGGGGTTCGCGGCCGCCGACGCCCGTGCCCGCCTCGTCCAGGGCGTCGATCAGGATCGTGCGGAGCTCGGTCGCGTCCGCCGGGGCAGCCGGTGCCGCCAGGGCCGCCAGCAGCTCCGACGGGGAGTCCGCGTCGACCGCCAGGGCCGTCGCGAGGCGCGAGGTGAGCTGTTCCAGGGTGGTGCCGTGGGCGTGGACGGCCGTCGTCACGCAGCCGCGCGGAGGGAGCAAGTGCGCCGGTGCTTCGGGGCGGTCCTCACGGGAGAGGGCCAGCAGGCGGCCCAGGACCGCCGACTTGCCCGAGCCAGGGTCGCCCGTGACGACCCGGGCTCGGGCGTCGTGGCGCGGTTCGCGGAGCCAGCCCGCCAGCGTGGCCAGTGCCTGACGGCGGCCGGTGAAGTGGTCGCCCTTCTCGCTCGCGTACTCCACGCCCCGGCCCCGCGGGTCGAAGTGGGCCGTCCATTCGCGCGCCGACTCGACGTCCACGGGGTGTTCTGGGAGGCCCGGGCGGTGCTCCCGGTTGGGGAAGAACGGCGGCACGGTCTGCCCGGAGGCGGCGTGGTAGGTGGCCCGCTGGTCGGGGCGGTGATCCGAGAAGTGAGCGTTGATCCGGGTCGTGATCGTCGCCACGTCCAGGTAGCGCGGCCGCATCCCGGCCGCCCCGTTGCGGACCGCCCGCTCCAGACCGTCCACGAAGGCGTGGTCGTGCGCGATGCCCCGGGCGCGCGCCGAGGCCAGCAGCCAGAGCCCGTCCGCGTCGGGCGGGCGTACGTCGACCAGATCGGCGGCGGCCTTGGTGATCCCGGCCGCGCCCAGTTCGGCGTAGCACGTGTCGAGGATCAGGAGGGCGTGACCGACGGGGGACCCGGCGAGCAGTTCGGCGAGCTCCGAGGTGCGGATCGTGCTCGTCTGCCGGTCCTGGCGGCTGGTGCGGCAGGTGAGCCGGTGGTGGGTTTCGCGCAGGCCGTGGCCGGCGTAGTAGACGGTCAGGACGTCCGTCTCGGTGCGCGCCGGGTCCTGGAGCCAGTCCTCCAGGCCGGCCAGGACCTGGCGGGCGTCGGGTGCGTCGCGCAGTTCGGTGAGGATCGGCCGGTAGCCGAGGTCGCCGAAGAGGTCCCCGATGCGGTGGAGGTCACCGGCGACCCCGGGCAGGTCGGGGAGGTACGGGTCGGCCGGGTAGCTGCCGGAGCCGAAGGCGAACAGGTGGCGGGTGAGACCGTCGGCGGTCGGCGGCGCGTCCGTCACGCGGTGAGCCCCGCCGCGATCGCCGTACCCGTCTCCACCGCCGTCAGGTACGCCGTCATGTCGTGCATCTGCGCGCCGTTGTCGACGGTGCCGTCCTGGACGCCGGGGCCGAAGCGGGGTGCGAGTTCGCGGACGAGGGCGACGACGTCTCCCGTGTCGGCCAGGTTGTGCCAGGTCTTCACAGGCCCCGGCCAGGCGCCGCGGCCGCCCTCCGGGGCCGGCGTGAGGCGGTCGAAGACCAGGTTGCCCAGGCCCAGCGGGGAGCCGAGCGTCACCAGGGTCAGCGGCTGCCCCTGCGGGTGCGCGCACAGGGTCTCGTAGGCGACCACCGAGCCGAGGGAGTGGGCGACGACGACCCGGGTGTCCGGGGTGATCCGTTCGGCGACCCGGTCGCGGGCGGCCTGCCGGAGCTCGGGCTCGGCGAAGTACCGGCGGACCTGCTTGAGGTCGGAGATCAGCAGCCGGTCGGAGACGGCGCCGAAGAAGCGGCTCCGGGTGAGGGCGTCCAGGGCGCGCCGGACCAGGGCGGTCCGCAGCGGGCGGCTGAGCGCGTGTCCGACGGCACCGCGGCCGGTCGGGGCGTCCGGGCCGGTGACGGTGGGGTCGAGGCGGGCCGCCTCCCGCCACCACTCCAGCAGCAGCTCGGTCTCGAAGCCGGGTTCGACGTCCTCGGCGGCGTAGTGGGGTTCGCCGCGGGTGCCGGACTGCCGGTACAGGTCGCCGTAGCCGGCGCAGACGATGTCGCCCTCGGCGACCTCGGGGAGGGCGGGGTCACGGCGGCGGGCGAGTGCGGCCCCGCCGCGGAGGGCGGGGCCGGCCTCGGCCAGGAGTGTTTCGGCGGTGCCGAGTTGGTGTCCCACTCCGTGCACGACCACGATCCGGCTCATGACGCTGCCCCTCCCCCTGTGGTGACGGAAAGTCAGGCTACCGTCGGCGGAGGGACTGGTGTGCGGCCTGTGGACAAGCGGACCGCGGACGTGCGGGCGTCAGCTCAGGGTGACGTTGTCGACCGTCCAGAACCAGTTGTTGGTGCCCGTGTAGCGGAAGCGGACCTGGACGTCGGTGGCGCCGGCCGGGACCTGGAGCGTGACGGCCTCGGACTTGGCGAGGGCGTCGGCCGTGTGGTTCTTGACCACGGTCGCGGTGCCGCCGTTGTAGGAGACCAGGACCTGGGCGGTCTGGCCGGCCTCGTGGCGGTAGTGGGTCTGGTAGCGGAGCGTCTTCGTCGTGCCGCCCGTGACCGCCCACTTGGGGGTGACCAGGGTGGAGTCGAAGGTGCCGGTGTGGGTCTTGTCGTCCCACTCGTCGGAGTCGGCGACGGCGAACACGTCACGGGAGCGGACGTTCAGCTCCCGCCACTGGTCGCGCTGCGCCTGGGACCAGAACTCGTCGGTGGCGAAGGCCCAGCCGGCCCATTCGGTGACGCCGCCGGAGCCCATCTTCGAGTTGTCCACGGACCAGCCGGCGGGCGGGGTGCGGGTGAAGCCCTTGGTGCCGGCCGGAATGCCGGTCTCGTCGACCCGGGCCTGGAGGTTCGGGCGCAGGGTGTCGAACGGGTCGCTGTCGGGGGCGTTCAGCGGTACGCCGTCCAGGGCGGAGCCGGCCGCCACGCCCACGTGCTGCAGGGCGGTGGCGGCGACGTCGACCAGGCGGACGTCCTCACGGACCGAGCCCGCCGGGATCCCGGCGCCCTTGGCGATGACGAAGGTGCCGCGCTCGGCGATGGTGGAGCCGCCGTGACCGCCGGTGCCGGTGTGCCCGTGGTCGGTGGTGACCAGGATCTTCCAGTTCTCCTGCGCGTACGTGGGGCGCTGCTGGACGGCGGTGAGGAGCCGGCCGACGAGGACGTCGACGCGGCCGATGGCGTCCAGGTACTGCTGACTGGATGCGCCGTACGCGTGGCCGGCCGCGTCGACCTCGCCGAGGTAGACGAAGGAGGCGTCGGGGTCGGCGTCGCGCAGTTCGGCCGCGGCGGCCGTGGCGACCTTGGGGTCCTCGTTGCCGTAGCCGTCGCGGTCGCCCTTGAGGGAGAGGCGCTTGTCGACCTTCGCGGAGAAGATCGGGCCGTTCTGGTCGGTGGAGGTGATGGGCTCCCAGTCGGCGGCCGCGTAGGTGTTGAGCGCCGGGGCGGCGTTCTCGATGCGGGTCAGGAAGTCCGGGTGGGCGGTGTAGTTCTTGCCGGTGAAGGAGTTGTCCTTCACTCCGTGCTTGTCGGGCCAGACGCCGGTGGCGATGGTGGACCAGCCGGGGCCGGAGGAGGTGGCCGCCATCGGGTTGGCGTAGAGGGTGCTCTTGGCGGTGAGGCCCTGGGCCATCAGGCCGTTGAGGTTGGGGGCGTTGGCGGCCTTGATGCGGTCGAGGACGACCCCGTCGAGGCCGATGACCAGCACCTTGTCGGTGACGGCGGCCGCCGCCGCGGGCGCGGGGGCGGCACCGGCGGGGGTGGTGGCGGCGAGGGTCGCACCGAGCAGGGCGGCCGCGGTGGCGGTCACCGTGGCGGTGCGACGGCGTCCGGGCAGGACTGTGGACACGTACTCCTCCAGGAGCATGCGGTCGGGGTGCTGCGGGGAGAAGGGAGCGGGAGGCACGGGAGGCCTCGCGAAGACGGGCCCGGACCGGACGGTGCGGGCGTTCGGTCCAGACCCGTTATCTGCACGACACATCCTGGCGGCCCAGGGTGACCGCCGGGTTACGGCTCAGCTTCCGGTCGCGGACTTCCACGCGTCGACGTAGGCCGTCAGGTTCTTGTCGATGTCCGCCCAGTCCGGCTCGAAGACGTCGACGCCGCTCAGCAGCTTGGTGAGTTCGACCGCGTTGGCGTCGGTGGGCTTGACGTCCGTACGGGCCGGGAAGCCGCCGCCGACCTCGCTGACCAGCTTCTGGGACTCCTCGCTGAGCAGGTGGTCGAGGAGCTTCCTGCCGTTCTCGCCGTGCGGGGCGCCCTTGACCAGGCCGGCCGCGTACGGGAGGGCGAAGGTGGTGGGGGCGCCGCCCTCCTTCGCCGGGAACCAGATGCCCAGGTTCGGCATGGACTTGGACTGGGCGAAGTTCATCTGCACGTCGCCGTTGGCCACGAGGATCTCGCCCTTGTCGGTCTTCGGCGCCAGCTTGCTGGTCGAGGAGGACGGGCCGACGTTGTTGGCCTGGAGCTTCCTGAGGTACTCCAGGGCCGGCTCCTTGCCGCCGAAGTCGTGCATCGACTTGATCAGCACGGCCGTGCCGTCGCCGGCCACACCGGGGGTGGAGTACTGCAGCTTGCCCTTGAACTTCGGGTCCAGCAGCTGCTCCCAGGTCTTCGGGGCCTCCGGGAGCTCCTTCTTGTTGTAGACGAACCCGAAGTAGTTGTTGACCACGGAGGTCCACGTGGCGTCGGCGGCCTTGTCGCGGCCGTTGACCTTGTCCGCGCCCTTGGGCCCGTAGGGCTGGAGGAGGCCCTTGCCGTCGGCCTGCTGGATGAACGGCGGCAGGGTGATCAGCACGTCGGCCTGGGTGTTGGTCTTCTCGCGGACGGCGCGCTGGACCATCTCGCCGGAGCCGCCCTCGACGTACTTCACCTCGATGCCGGTCTTCTTGGTGAAGTCGGCGAAGACCTTGTCGTACCAGCCGTCGCCCTTCTCGCCCTTGAGGCCGTCGGCGCTGTAGACGAGCACGACCTTCTCGCCGGCCTTGGAGTCGGCGGAGGAGGCGTCGCAGGCGGTGAGGGCGGAGGCGAGGGTGAGGGCGGCGGTGACGGCGGTGGCGGTGCGCAGCAGGGGCTTGCGGGACACGGGGCTGGGCATGGGGCTTCCTTCGGGGGACGGGGGTCAGCGGTAGGAGGCTCTGGTGCGGATGCGGGAGACGGCCAGCAGGACCAGGAGGGTGGTGGCCATCAGGACCACGGCGACGGCGGATCCGCCGAAGAGCGAGCCGCGGTCGGTGGCCGTGAAGATCCGGACGGGGAGGGGCGTCCAGTCCGGCGGGTAGAGCATCATCGTGGCGCTCAGCTCGCCCATGGAGAGGGCGAAGCAGAGCCCGGCGGCCGCGTTGAGGGAGGGCAGCAGCAGGGGGAGCTTGACCCGCCACAGCACGTACGCGGGACGGGCGCCCAGACTGGCGGCCGCCTGCTCGTACGCGGGATCGAGACGAAGGATGGCAGCCGAAACCGACTGGTGGGCGAACGCCGTGACAAGAATGGTGTGCGCGAGGACGACGATGCTGCTGGTGCCGTTGAGCAGCACGGGCGGCCGGCTGAAGGCGACCAGGACGGCGAGGCCGACGACCACGGACGGCACCGCGACCGGGAGCATGAACAGGGCGTCCAGGGAACGCTTTCCGCGCCTGCGCAGGCCCGCCGCGGCCAGCGCGGCCCAGGTACCGGTGGTGAGGGCGAGCAGGCTCGCAGTGACGGCGGTGACCAGGCTGGTGGTGAGGGCCTGGAGGGATTCGCCGTGGACGGCGGAGGCGTAGTGCTCCGTGGTGGGGCCGGAGGGGAAGGCGCCGGACCAGTGGGTGGCGAAGGAGGCCGCGACCACCACGAGCAGCGGCAGCGCGAACAGCGGCAGGAAGAGGACGAGGAAGAGGGCCCAGGCCGCCCAGCGGCCCGCCCGGCTATGCACCAGCACGCTTGCTCACCACCCGGTAGAGGCCGAACAGGCCCACGGAGATCGCGATGTTGACGACCGCGACCACGCAGGCGGCCGGGTAGTCGGATTCGAGGATGGCCTTGCCGTAGACGAGCATCGGGAGCGTGGTGACGCCCTTGGCGCCGGTGAAGAGCACGATGCCGAACTCGTTGAGGCACATGACCAGGACGAGGCTGCCGCCGGAGGCGAGCGCGGGCAGGGCCTCGGGGACGATCACCCGGCGGACGATCCGGAGGGGGCGCGCACCCAGGCTCGACGCCACTTCGAGCTGTGCCGTGTCGATCTGGGAGAACGCGGCGAGCAGCGGGCGCACCACGAAGGGCGTGAAGTAGGTGATCTCCGCGAGGAGCACGCCCCAGGGGGTGGTGAGGAAGTGGAACGGTCCCTCGGCGGCGCCGGCGCCGGTCGCACCGGTCCACAGGCCGTTGGCCATGCCGACGTTGCCGTAGATGAAGAGGAGGGCGAGGGTGATGAGGAAGGAGGGGAAGGAGAGGAATACGTCGATGAACTTGGAGACCGCACGGGCGCCGGGGAACGGTACGAAGGCGATGACCAGCGCGAGCACGAAGCCGAGCAGCAGGCATCCGGCGGTGGCACCGACGGCCAGCCACACGGTGGTGCCGAGCGCGTCGCGGAACGCGGCGGACCCGAAGACCTTTGCGTAGGCGCTGAAGGTGCCGCCGCTGTCGGGGGTGAGGGACTGCTGCACCACGAGTGCGAGGGGATAGAGGAACACCAGCCCGAGCACGGCGACGGGCGGCAACGCCCAGACGGTGCGCGGGACCGGCCACGGCCTCCGGCCGGGTGGGGGCTCGGTGGGTGGAAGCTCGGTGGGTGGGGTGGCCCGGGGCGGGGCCGGTGTCCTGGCCCGTGCCGCCGGTGCGGGACTTTGCCCCGGCGCCCCGGCAGGGGCTTGGGGTGGGCGGGCTGCGTCCACGGAGGGCGTGTCCGGGTGCGCCCGCCCTCCCCCGAGCTCCCGGCTTCGCTCGGGCAGGGGGTACCCCCGTCTCCCCGCGGGACGCCCGCCCACACCGGGGGTCGCGGACGTCGGGCGGTCAGCCATCGGCCACCCCCGCCGTCAGCAGCACCGCGTCCCGCGGCTCGAAGTGCAGCGTGACCTCCTCGCCCGGTACGGGGGTCTCGCGCAGCTCCGGCAGGTCGGCCTTGACCCGGTGCCCGGCCACGTCGACGTACAGCCGGTGGGTGGAGCCGCGCCACTGGACCTCGGTGATCCGGCCCCGGAGGGTGTTGGGGCCCTGCTCGCCCAGTCCGAGCAGGTGCGGCCGGACGCACAGGGTGGCCGTGGCCCCCGGCGTGGCGCGGCCCCGGTCGAGGGTGAGGGCGCGGCCCGCGAACACCGCCCCGGCCTCGGCGACGGTGACCGGCAGCAGGTTGGCGTTGCCGACGAACGAGGCGGTGAACTCGGTGCGCGGCGACCGGTAGAGCTCCTGCGGGGTCCCGCAGTCCTGCAGCCGGGCCCGGTCCATCACCGCGATCCGGTCCGCCAGGGTCAGCGCCTCGACCTGGTCGTGGGTGACGTAGAGGATGGACACGTCGGGCAGTTCCCGGTGCAGCCGGGCGAGTTCCGCGAGCATCCCGGAGCGCAGCTGTGCGTCGAGCGCCGACAGCGGCTCGTCCAGCAGCAGGACTCCGGGGCGGATGGCGAGCGCCCGGGCGATGGCCACGCGCTGCTGCTGACCGCCCGACAGTTCCCGCGGGTGGCGGCGGGCGTACGCCCCCATGCCGGTCATCTCCAGGGCCTCGGCGACCCTTCCGGGGATCTCCGCCTTCGGGGCCTTCTGCGCGCGCAGCCCGAAGGCGACGTTCTCCTCGACCCGCATGTGCGGGAACAGCGCGTACTGCTGGACGACCATCCCGATGCCCCGCTTGTGCGGCGGCAGCGGGGTGACGTCACGGCCGCCGATCAGCACCCGTCCCGAGGCGGGCCGGACGAAGCCGGCCACCGCCCGCAGGGCGGTCGTCTTCCCGGAACCGGACGGCCCGAGCAGCGCCATGACCTCCCCGGGCCCGACCGTCAGGTCGAGGGAGTCCAGGACGGTGGTGCCGCCGTAGGCGACCGACACCGAGTCGAAACGGATGCCGCTCACGCCCGGCGCTCCCGTGCGTCACGCGCTTCGGGGGCGTCGGGGGCTTCGAGTGCGTCGAGCAGGGCGGGGAGTTCGGCGACGGAGCCGAGGACCTCGGTGGCGCCGTTGGCCAGCAGGGCCGGCCGGTCGTGCGCCCCGGTCAGCACCCCGGCGACCACCCCGGCCCCGGCGCGGCTGCCGCTGAGCATGTCGTACGCCGTGTCGCCGGCCACCGCCACCTGCCGTACGTCGTCCACCGCGCCGGTGCGCAGCAGTGCGGCCAGCACCAGGTCCGGGTAGGGGCGGCCGCGGCCGCCCGCGTCGGCGGGGCACAGGGTGAGCTCGACCAGGTCGCGCCAGCCGAGGGCGTCGAGGATGGCGTCCTGGGTGACCCGGGCGAAGCCGGTGGTCAGGACGACGGTGCGGCCGGCGGCGCGGAGCTCCTCGACCGTCTTGCGGGCGCCGGGGACCTCCGCGATCAGGCCGCCGTCGACGAGTTCGCCGTACGCCTCCTCGAAGGCGGTGTTGGCCCGGCGGGCGGCGTCCTCGGTGCCGAAGAGGTGGCGGAAGACGGAGATCTTCGACTCGCCCATGGTGTCGCGGACGTACCGGAGCTTGTCGGCGTGGTCGGCGGAGCCGGGCTCGACGCCGAGGCGTTCGGCGGCCCGTTCGAAGGCGCGCTCGACGAGGCCGCCGTCGGCGACGGTGGTGCCGGCCATGTCGAGGACGACCAGGCCGTACGGCTTCCGGATGCTCGGGGTGTTCGGGGTGTTCGGGGTGTTCGGGGTGCTCGGGGTGCTCGGGGTGCTCGGGGTGCTCGGGATACTCGGGATACTCGGGTTACTCGGGTTGCTCATGGGTTTCACCAGCCCAGTTCGTTCGCGGTGGTTTCGGCGATGGCCGGCGAGCAGGTCATTCCGCGGCCACCGGGCCCGGTCACCAGCCAGATGCCGTCCCGGACCTGCTCGCGGTGCACCACCCGGGTGGTGTCGGTGCACTGCGCGTACACGCCCGCCCAGCGGCGCCGGATCTTCGGCAGCGGACGGCCGAGGAAGGACTCGACGACCCCGGTGAGGTGGTCGTAGGGGTCTTCGAGGGTGTCGAAGGCGAAGGGGTGCTCGTACTCGTGGGTGTCGCCGATGGTCAGACCGCCGTCGAGGCGCTGCACCATCAGCAGCTGCATCCTGTGCGCGGCGGCGGTCTCCGGCTGCGCCTGCCCGGCGTTGAGCTCGTCGAGCGCGGCGGACCGGTAGGCGGGGTAGTAGCGGAAGCTGTCGGCGTCGGCGACGGAGGTGGTGAGCGGCTCGCCCAGCGGTTCGGTCTGCATCATCTGCAGGCGCACCCGGCGGACGGGCAGCTCGGGGGCGAGCTCGCGGACCAGGCCGGACAGCCAGGCGCCGGTGGCCAGGACGACGGCGTCGCCGGAGTGGACCTCGCCGTGGTCGTCGCGGACCGCGCCGGGGCCTGCGACGTCGCGGACCTCGCGGCCGGGGAGGAAGGTGTAGCGGCCGGTGGCCGACAGCGCGGCGCGCAGGGCGACTTGCGCGGTGCGCGGTTCCACGGCCGCGTCGCGCTCGCACCACAGGGCGGCCTCGAAGGCGCCGCGCAGGGCCGGGTTGACGGCGCGGGCCTCGGCGGCGGTGACCAGCTCGTAGCCGCGGGCGGCGGCATCGGGCCGGCGGGTGGCGGCCTCGGCGACGGCGTACTCGCGGGCGGTACGGACCGGGGTGAGCGAACCGTTGGCCCGGAACCCCAGGTCCGGGACCTGCTTCCCGATCTCCTCCCAGAGCTCGCGGGCGCGGAGGGCGGTGTCGAGCTCCTCGCCCCCGGCCCGTCCGCTCACCCAGATCTGGCCGAAATTGCGCAACGAGGCGCCGCGCGCTTCCGCCTCGCGCTCGATCTGTACGACCTCGTGGCCGCGCTGGATTGCCTGCCAGGCGTGCATGGTGCCGACCACGCCGCCTCCGACGACTATGACTCGCATGGCGTCCAAAGTGGGTGCGGGCGATGACCCGCGAGGGGCGGCGCGGCAACACGATGGTGAACAGCCCCCGACACTTGGACTAGACCCGTTATCGCCTCGTGGCATACGGGCGCCGAAGTGTCCGGGAATGGGGTGACTCCGTACCGCCTACTGGGCTTTGAGGTGGGTCGTGAAGCTGAAGCGGTCACCTCGGTAGAGCGAACGCACCCGCTCCAGGGGCCGCCCGTCCCGGTCCCGCGAGAAACGGTGGATCAGCAGCATCGGCAGCGCGGGCGGGGTGCCGATGAGCAGCGCCTCGCGGGGGGTGGCGAGGACCGTCTCCAACTTCTCGTCGGCATCGCCGAAGGCGATCCCGAGCCGCTCGTGGAGGTACCCGTAGAAGGACGAATCCGGCTGGAAATCGCTGTCGAGCCGCGGGACCCGGGCGACCCGGATGTACGTGCTCTCCAGTCCGACCCGCTCGTCGTCGGCGAGCAGCACCCGCTCCAGGTGCCAGACGGGCTCGCCCGGTTCGGCGCCGATGCCCGGGGCGAGCTCGGGCGGGCAGGGGAACTGCTCCAGCCCGATCAGGTTCCGGCCCGGCCTGCGCCCCTGCCGGCGTACGCCCTCGGTGTAGCTGGCGAGGGACAGCGGCTGCTCCAGCTTGGGGCCGGCGACGACGGTGCCACGGCCGGAGCGGCGGAGCCGCCCTTCGAGCAGGAGCTCGCGCAGGGCCTGGCGTACGGTCTCGCGGGCCACCTCGTACCGCTCGGCCAGGTCGCGCTCGGTGGGCAGGAGTCCGCCTTCGCCAAGTTCCTCGACGAGGTCGGCGATGCGGGCCTTGACCGCGTAGTACTTCGGGATCCGGCCGTGCTCGGGGATGCCGGAGCGGACGGGCGAACCGGGGCGGTGATCGTTTGGTTCCACGCTGGGACTGTACGCGCTCCGGGCGGGGGCCCTGGGGGCGTACGGGAACGGCATCTGTTGGTGCGTCTTCGGGGTGTGCGCCCGTCCTCGGGCTGCGCGTCCTCGGGCTGTTCGGGGCGCACTCCCTCGGGTCGCACTTCGTCGGGCCGTACGGCCTGTGCCGGTCAGGGGCGGGGCGGCGCACCCGGGAGTTCCGCGGCGCGGGGCCGGGGGCAGCAGCCGGTCAGGACGGGCCGGTCAGGAACGGCCGGTCAGGACGGAGGGCGGAGCCGCCGCGCGACGAGGATCAGGCCGCCGCCCGCGGCGAGGGCCATACCTGCGAGCCCGGCGGCCATCCTGGCGGCCCGCTCCCGGCCGGCGGCGGTGGGAGCGGCTGCGGCGACGGCGGCAACGCTCTCGGCGCGGGCTCCGTCCGCTTCCCCGTCGAGGCCGGTGTGCGCGAGCGACCCCGCCTCCCCCGAGCCGTCCTCGCCCTCCGACGCTCCCCCGGCCTCGGTGTCACCCGCGGACGACCCCTCGGGCCCGTCGACGGAGAAGCGGTACCCGCCGCCCTCGCCGATCCAGTCGCCGTCGTCGCCCCGGCGCCGGACGAGCGCGGCGTCGGCGACGACCTCGCCGGCGGGCGCGCCCTGGGCGAAGGAGAGTCCCACCTTGACGGTGACCGTGGCGCCGGGCGCGACGGAGAAGCCGGAGAAGCCGCTGCCGCCGTCGAAGACGGCGATGACCTCGTCGCGGTCGGTGCGCTCCAGGCTGACCGGGTAGGCGCTGCCGGCCGCGTCGAACTCCATCCGGAGGTGCTCCGGGCGGAGGGCGCGGGCGGCGTCGGTGAACACGATCACCGGGTGCACCGCCGTGCAGGGGGCCGGGCCGGTGTTGGCCAGGTCCAGGTACCAGCTCTGCACGCCCCCGCCGCTGCGGTACACGGCGGGCCCGCCCCGGATCCGGGCGCCGATGGGGAACTCGGTGCTCTTGCCCTCCCCGCACTTGGCCGCCCGCAGCCGCGCGGGCAGGGCGGGCGCGGGCTTGGCACCGGCCCCGGCGCCCGCGCCGGCCGCGACGTGCCCGGAGCCACCGGGGGCCGGGTTGGGCGCCGGCGGCCCGACCTGCGGGACCCAGCCCGGTGCGGCCGCTGCCGGTGCGGCAGGCACGACCGGTCCTGCCAGTGCGACGGGTGCTGCCGGCGCGACTGGTGCTGCGGGTGCTGCGAGTGCTGCCGGTGCTGCGGGTGCTGCGGGTGCTGCGGGTGCTGCGGGTGCTGCGACGAACGACGCCCTCGCCGTGCCCGGCCCGGCATGGGCCGCGCCGGGCGCGGGCAGCGGGGCCGCGGCGGCGGCCGGCCCGCCGAGGGCGAGCAGTGCCCCCGAGAGGGCCAGAGCTTCACGCAGTCGCATGGAGGGCCTTCGCTGCTCGCCGGACGATGGTCGGACCAGGTGACTATCACCCCGCCCAGGCCCGCAGCCTGCCACGCGCCCGAACCACCCTCCCACCTGCCGCGCCCGCCCCACCCCGCTTTACCCCCGTTCAGCCCCCGTCCGATCCGGCCGAACGGCCCCTGGCCGGCGGTCGGTTCGGCCGCCGGAACCGGTCAGCACGCCGACCGAAAGCCGCCGCCCCGGCCGCGCGGGACTCGGCAGCCGGACGCTGCCACCGTGCGCATGCCGGCCGTTGCCCAGGCCAGGGTGGGCATGACGGCCGCACCCCGCCGCCGCGTAGGCGCCGGCCGTTTGCCCCGGCCGGGCTGGGCATGGCAGCCACACCCCGCCGCCGTGTGGGCAGGCGTGCCGCAGGGCGGCACGGGTGGGCACACGGCACCCCAGTCCCGCGAGGGCTCGCGCAGCTCCCCCCAGCCCCCCGCTCCCGCCAACGGGGCCGGACCCCGCTCCGGACGGAGCTCCGCTCAGGGCATTGCCGGGCACCGGCGCAGCCCCGCCCGGGCTTCGAGCGTGCCAGGGCCAGGCGCCCGCCCAGAGAAGGGGCCCGTCACACCGGAGCCACACCGAACCGACCGACGCCCCCGACCCGCCCAGCCCGAAGGCCCCCGCTAGCCGGCGCCGCCGAACAGCGGGGCCAGCACCAGCTCCGCCGCCCCCTCCGCCACACCCACCCGCGCCGGCAGCACCTCCGCCGTCCCCCGCGCCCGTACCGCCCTGGCCACACCCGTCACGAACCCCGCCGGATCGGCCTCCACCACCCGGCCGCCCAGCAGCACCCGCTCCACGTCCAGCAGCGCGACCAGGTTCGCCACCGCCTCCCCCAGCACCCGGGCCGCCTCGGCCACGTCCCCCCGCGCCACCGCGGCCAGGCACAGCACCTCCACGCACCCCCGCGCCCCGCACCGGCACGGCGGACCGTCCAGCATCAGCACCTGGTGGCCGAACTCGCCCGCCGCGGAGCGGCCGTCCCGCCCCCGGTAGACCTCGCCGTCCAGCAGCAGTCCGGCGCCGATCCCCGTCCCCACGTGCACGTACGCCGTCGGGCCCGGCCGGCCCGCGTCAGCCGCGGCCGCCGCCCCCGCGTTGGTGTCCTTGTCCAGCTCCACCGGGACGCCCAGCCGCTCCGCCAGCACCTCCCGCAGCTCGAAGCCCTCCCATTCGGGGTGTCCGGTGACCCGCCCCAGCACCCCGGTCCGCCGGTCGAGCGGCCCCGGCGCCGCCACTCCGACACCCAGCACGCCCAGCACGTCCGGCAGCGCCGCGCGCAGGCGCCCTGGCGTACGTACGCCGGCGCCGACCGGAACGGCGACGGCCGGCTCAACACCAGGCAGCCCGGCACCAAGCAGCCCCACATCAGGCAGCCCGGCGCCGGCCAGGCCGACGTCGGACGGGTCGACACCGGACAGGCCGAGGTCAGACAGGCCGACACCGGACAGGTCGACGTCAGACGGACCGACACCGGACACGTCGACGTCAGACACGTCGAGGCCCCGCGCCGCAAGACCGGACGCGCCCGCGCAGACCTCCCCTACGGCCCCCACCACCGCATCCGCCACCGCATCGGGCCCCCACCCGAAGTCCACGGCCGACCGCACCTCCGCCACCACACGTCCGGCCAGGTCCACCCGGACCACCCGCAGCGCGTCGCGGTCGAGGTGCACCCCGACCGCGTGGCCGGCCTCGGGCACCAGCCGGAGCAGGGTGCGCGGCTTGCCGCCGGTGGACTCGCCCCTGCCTGCCTCGGCGACCAGGCCGTCCCCCCGCAGCCGGGCCGTGATCTTGCTGACGGCCTGCGGGGTGAGCCCCGTACGCGCCGCCAGTTCGCCGCGTCCGAGCCCCTCGGCCCCCGCGCCGCGCAGCAGACCCAGCAGCAGGGCGGCATTGTGTCCGCGCAGCCCCGGCAAGTTCGCCCCAGTACCCCTGTTCACCCGCCCATTCTCTCCCCTCCTTGCACTTCGGCAACACTGTTGCCAAAGTGTCGCCATGAGCACCAGCAGCGCAAGCCCCAGCACCGGCATCGGCACCGGCGCCCGCCCCGGCGGCCCCCTCCGTGTCGGCCTCATCGGCTACGGACTCGCCGGTTCCGTTTTCCACGCCCCCCTGGTCGCCGCGACCGACGGGCTGGTCCTCGACACCGTCGTCACCACCCGACCCGACCGGCAGGAGCAGGCGCGGGCCGAGTTCCCCGACGCCCGGATCGCCGCCACCGCCGACGAGCTGTTCGGGCGTACACCGGCCGTCGACCTCGTGGTGGTCGCCTCCCCGAACAAGACGCACGTCCCGCTGGCCACCGCCGCCCTGGAGGCGGGCATTCCGGTGGTCGTGGACAAGCCGCTGGCCGCCACCGCCACCGAGGCCCGCGCCCTCGCCGAGCTCGCCGACCGTCGCGGCACCTTCCTCTCCGTCTTCCAGAACCGCCGCTGGGACAACGACTTCCTCACCCTGCGCCGGCTGATCGCGACCGGGGAGCTGGGCGAGATCCAGCGCTTCGAGTCCCGCTTCGAGCGCTGGCGCCCGCAGCTGAAGGGCGGCTGGCGCGAGTCGGGCGCGCCGGAGGAGATCGGTGGTCTGCTCTACGACCTGGGCAGCCACCTGGTCGACCAGGCGCTGGTGCTGTTCGGGCCGGCCGTACGGGTCTACGCCGAGACGGACGTGCGCCGCCCGGGCGCCGAGACCGACGACGACACGTTCATCGCGCTGACCCATGCGAACGGGGTCCGCTCCCACCTCTACATGAGCGCGACCGCCGCCCAGCTGGGACCGCGCTTCCGGGTCCTGGGCTCCTCGGCGGGATTCGTGAAGTACGGCCTGGACCCGCAGGAGGGGGCGCTGCGCGAGGGCCGCCGACCGGGTGCGCCCGGGCAGGCGTGGGGCGAGGAGCCCGAGCACTGCTGGGGGACGGTCGGCTCCGGGGAGTCCCCGCTGACCGGTGGCGGACGGCCCGAGCCCACGGTTGCGGGCGACTACCCGGCGTACTACGCGGCGGTGGCGGCGGCCCTGCGGGACGGCGGCCCGGCCCCGGTCACGGCGTACGAGGCTGCGCACGCGCTGGAGGTGCTGGAGGCCGCGCGCAGGTCCTCGGCGGAGGGCATCACCGTCACGCTCGGGAACTGACGGCCGCGGACGACGGGGCGCGTCCACCGACCGCGGACGGGAGACACAGACGGCGGGCGCGCACTCCAGCCACGCACTCCCGGCACGGACGCCGGACACGGACGCCGGGCGCCCAACCGCCGGCCCGAACCTCCGGCCCCGGACATCAGCCCCAACCGTCGACCCCGGACCCCGGCCCCAACCTCCACCCCCGGACACCGGGCGAACGCAGCAGGGGTGGGTACCGCCCGAAGGCGGCACCCACCCCTGCACCGGCATCCGCCGGCTACGCGCTCTTGAACTCCTGGCGCTGGCGGCCGAGGCCCTCGATCTCCAGCTCCACGACGTCGCCGGCCCGCAGGAACGGCTTGGGCTCCGGCTGCCCCGCCGCCACACCCGCCGGGGTGCCGGTGACGATGACGTCGCCCGGGTGGAGGGTCATGAAGTGGCTCAGGTAGCGCACGACCTCGCCGACCGGGAAGATCTGGCTGGCGGTCGTACCGTCCTGCTTGAGCTCGCCGTTGACCCACAGCTTCACGCCCAGCGCCTGCGGGTCCGCGACCTCGTCGGCGGTGACCAGCCAGGGGCCTATCGGGGTGAAGGTCTCGCAGTTCTTGCCCTTGTCCCAGGTGCCGCCGCGCTCGTTCTGGAACGCGCGCTCGGTGACGTCGTTCACCAGGGCGTAGCCGGCGACGTGGGAGAGGGCCTCCTCGGCGGAGGACAGGTAACGGGCGGTGGCGCCGATGACGACGCCGAGCTCGGCCTCCCAGTCGGTCTTCACGCTGCCGCGCGGGATCAGCACGGTGTCGTCCGGGCCGCCGACGGTGTCGGGGGCCTTCATGAAGACGATCGGCTCGGCGGGCGCCTCCGCGCCGACCTCGGCCGCGTGGCAGTGGTAGTTCAGGCCGATGCCCACGATCTTGCCGATGCGCCCGACGGGCGAACCGATGCGCTGCCCTTCCGCGTCGAGCACGGGAAGCTCGCCGGAGGCCGCCGCGTCGCGCACCCGGGACAGCGCGGAGTCGTCGGCGAGGAGCTCGCCGTCCACGTCCGCAACGAGGCCGGAGAGGTCCCGGAGGGTCCCGTCCTGGTCGAGCAGCGCGGGGCGCTCAGCCCCCACCGGACCGACACGCAGCAGCTTCATGGGCATTCTCCCGTGGTCGAGATTGGTCGGCCCTGGGCATGCCCCGGGCCGGACGATGGGTTGCGGCCATCGGAGGATTGGTCGATCCTCCAAGATGCCGGTCCGATCCGCAAACCCTGTTCACAGACTGGACCGTAACCTTCCACCTTCGACCCGCTATGCGCCGATTTCCACCGCTTCCTTCTTCTCCCATCGGTACTGGAGCCAGGCGCGCTCGCCCGCCGTCCACGCGGTCGTGGTCAGCAGGTAGAGACCCGCGGCCAGCGGTACGACGGCCGCGGTGACCAGCGTCCCGAAGGCCATCAACGGCATCACCTTCACCATCTGCCGCATCACCGCCGCCCCCGGCTCGTCCGCGTCCGTCCCGGCCGCCGGCAGCACCGGACCCTTTCCCGCCGCCATGGCCCGCCGCGCCCGCAGCACCGTCCAGACGGCCACCGCCGCGATCGCCGCGAACAGCCCGAGGAAGACCAGCCCCTGCGCGCCGAACGGACCGCCGTCCCCGAGCGCATCCCCCCACGTCCCGCCCAGCGGCGCACCGAGGAGCCCCTCGGCGAGCAGCCCGTTGACCTTCCCGCCGACGCTCCCCGACGAGAACACCCGGTACATCACGAAGAACACCGGCAGCTGCACCAGCATCGGCAGGCATCCGGCCAGCGGAGAGGTACCTGCCTCCGCGTGCAGGTCGAGGACCGCCTTCTGCAGCCGGTCCGCGTTCTTCGGCCCGGGATGGCGGCGCTTCAGCTCGGCCAGCCGCGGCGCCAGCGCGGCCCTGGCCCGCTCACCGCGGAAGGCCGCCCGGGTCAGCGGGTGCAGGGCGACCCGTACGAGAACGGTGAACATCACGATCGCGGCCGCGGTGGCGGAAGCCGCGAAGACCGGATCGAGCACATCGGCGAGCCGGGAAACGAGCAGGGCGAACACAGCGAAAACGGACACGTGGACCCTCCGGGGTCAGTCCTGCCACCGCGCGCCGGGACAGGGCCGCACGGCAGCACCGAAAGAAGGAATCTCGGTGCGACGGACCACGCACAAGAGGGTCAGCGCTCACAACCACAGGAGCACAACTGCACAGCAGACCCGAAAGAAGAAAGAAGAGAAACCCCTGCGGAAAAGGAGGGGAACCCTTACGCGGCCGTCAGGAACGGCCGACCGGGCGCCCTGGGCCGGGAACGGCTCGAGGCATCGGGATCACGCTGCGGAAGGAACGCCGTACGCTGCTCGCGATCACGGATCGCGGTGCGTATTCGGGTGGGCGGCACGGGCGAGGCGGCGCGCGCGACCAGGGCGACGCACCCCAGCACGGCCGTGGCCGCGAAGGTCACGGCAGAGATCAGCCCGCCCTCGCCCGGCACGGCCGAGCCCACCAGGGCCGACCCGAGCAGGAGCGCGAAGAACACGAGGAGAACAGGCGCGGCGACCGGCCCGAGCCGCGCGAACGCACCGCGGAACCCCTTGACCATCCCTTCCCCTCCTCCCGTGCTCACGATCACCGGACCACCCGGCACTCTCCCGCACAACGCACCCCGCCGAACAGGAGTTCCCGCCCCGCCGAAAGAAATCCGCACCGCATCAGCGCAGGGTTCCCCACACCACCAGCCGGTACCTGGAGCTGTACTCGGGCGTGCAGGTGGTGAGCGTGATGTACGCCCCGGGCCCGTCGTATCCGAACTCGGGCCGCACCAGACTCCTCGGCACCTCCGCGATCACCCCGGTGTCCCGCGGCGAGGTCTGGGGAAGCACCTTCCCCACCACGTACACGTACCGTCGCCCGCGCACGTCGACGTACATCTCGTCCCCCGCCCGCAGCCGGTTCACGTACCGGAAGGGCTCACCGTGCGTGTTGCGGTGCCCGGCCAGCGCGAAGTTCCCCTGCGCCCCCGGCCCCGCCGTCCCCGGGTAGTGCCCCACGTACCCCTTGTCGAGCACGCTCCGCCGCCCGATCCCCTCCGCCACCGGCACCACGACCCCGAGCCGCGGTATCCGCAACACGGCGTACGCCCCCCGCTCCCGACCACCGCCACCACCGGTGCCCCCGGAACCATCCGCACCCCCGGAAACACGAGAACCACCAGAGCCACCGGAGCCACCAGCACGGTCACTGTCACGCACACGGTCAGGGGAAGGCGGAGGCTCAGGAAAACGTGAAGGATCAAGGGAACGGGAAGGATCAAGGGAACGGGAAGGGTCAGGGGACGGGGAAGGGCCGGCCCACTCGCCCTCCAACGCCGCCACCTGCTCGCGCGCCCCGGCGACGGCCTGCCGGTTCGTCCACCACACCTGGTGCACCACCAGCAACAACACGACCACCCCGAAGGTGACCGCCAGTTCGGCCGCACCCCACAGTCCCCGGGACAGCACCCGGGCCGGCACCCCGCGCCCCCGCCGCTGCACGACCACCGGTATGCGATCTCTCACGGCCGGCACCCTAGGACCTCCCCCCTCAACTGACCAGCGGCAGTACGGTGTGAACCATGCGCCCCGACACGCCTGCCGAGCACATCGCCGAAGCCGAGCGTCTGATCCGCACGGCGACCCGTTACCCCGAGGACCAGGAGCCACTGCTCCTCCAGGCCGCGGCCCACCTGGAACTGGCCGACGAACGGGAGCGGGCGAGCACCCTCTACGACCAGCTGCTGTCCTCCGACCCCGCCGACCCCCACCTGGTGAAGGCCCTCCAGGCCGCCAACCTCTGGGAGTACGGCCACGAGGCCGAGGCCCGCACCCTGATCTCCGGCATCCGCGCCGCCGCGCCCACCGACCCGGCCCCCTGGGAGGTGATCGCGGAAGCCCTGGAGGCCCACGACGAACTGGCCGACTCCGAGGAGTGCTTCACGGAGGCCGCCACCCTTCTCGTCAAGGAATCGGACCCCCTCACTCCGGCGACCACCGCCCTGCTCACCGGCCGCCACCGGGTCCGCCGGCTGCTCGCGCTCCCGCACGACGAATGGGACATGGTCGCCGACACCCGCCACACCGGCCCGGTCCCGCTCGACGAACTCCACGATCCCAAGCGCATCTGGGCCCTGGGCTCCAACGACCCCGCCGAACTCCGCGCCGAGATCGCCCGCCTCCGCGCCGAACTCGGCGACCGCCGCGCCGCCCTCTCCCGGCCCTTCCCGGTCGCCCTGCTCCACTGGCCGGTCGAGGAGCTCACCGAACTCCTCACCGCCTACCCCACCCTCGCCACGGAATACCCCTCCCACGCGGCCCACCTGACCGCCGTCGAGACCTCCCTCCGCAGCCTCGCCGCCTCCGGCACCCACAACCTCGGCATCGTCACGGGCAGCGTCCCCTCCTACGAAGCCTTCGCCGCCTCCGAGAAGACATCCCCGGCCTCCCCCTCCCTCCTGGCCGAATACGCCACCACCCTCGCCGCCCGCGGCAAAGCCACCCCCTGGCCCCCCTCCCCCACCTCCCCCTGCTGGTGCACCTCCACCAAGCCCTACGCCCAGTGCCACGGCGCGCCCTAGGCTCATGACACGGCGAGGAGCCGCCCGCGCCCTCAGCCGGGCGGCTGTTCCAGGTGCCCGATCAGCGCCTGGAGATCCGCGGAGTCCATGCCCCAGGGGGTCACGTCCTCCTCGGGGTCGGCCAGCTCCTGGACCGTCGGGTCGTCGAGGATCTTGCCCATGAACTCCAGTTTGTGGCCCAGCCGGTCATGGACGATGCCGTCGATGGTCCCGCGTGCGATGAGCACTGTGACGCGTGTTTCCGTATCGGCGGCAAGTCCGAGCCGGTGAATCCGGTCGAGACTCTGCAGGAACCTTCCAGCGGCGAAATCCCTGTCCACATAGATGGCGTCGTGGCACACATGATGAAGGCTGATCCCTTCACCCAAAGTCGCCGGATTGGACAGCAGCACCATGCAGTCGGGATCCTCACGGAACCTGCGGATCTCCTCGTCGCGGTCCACGGTGCCCCCGTGCACGACGGCGGGCCTGAACTTGCCGAGCGCTCCCGCGAGTGTGGTCAGGTTCCTGACGAAAGTGGACCACACCAGAGTCTTCCGCCCTGCGCGGGCGTTCTCGGAGACGGCCTGCAATACGGCCTCGTACTTGGGCGATGTCTCATAGCGGGGGAGGTCCCGCATGAGTTCCTTCAGCGGCAGGCCATCAGACGGCTTCAGGGGCGGAACGTAGAAGGGAAGGGGCTCATGGCGGTCCGATCCTGCCTCCAGCAGCGCCGGGTTCGTACTGGCCATCATGAGGTACACAAGGATCTTGCCGAGTCTGGTGAACTCTTCCTGCTCCCGGGGCGCCAGGCCTACGAGCTGGTTCTGCAGGGCGGAGTAGAGCGTGCGGTGGGCCGCAGGGAGTTCCACGTACTTGACCCGGACCTCGACCGGCGGAAGTCCGAGTTCCTTCTTCGTGGTGCGTGTGAACAGCGGCCGCAGAACCCTGCTCGCGTGCGCCAGGTTGCCGCCGGCCACCGCCCTGTCCACCGCACTCCTGCCGTGTCCCGGCCACACGAAGGACAGCAGGCTCTCCAGGTCCTTGGCACCGTTCGGCGCGGGAGTCCCCGTGAGGATCAGCCGATGGCGGGCGAGCGGGCCCAGGGCCATGCAGGTGGCGCCGTACGTGCCCCTGACCCCGAGCTTCATCCGGTGCGCCTCATCCAGAACCATCATGGCCGGACCCATGCTGAGCCAGTCGGCGAGCTGTGACTGGTACCGGTTCAGCCTTTCGTAGTTGACGAGCAATATCTCCGCGTCGCCGTCCGGACTGCGCTTGAAGATCCGTACGGTCGGCGGATCGATGAAGCAGAGGGCTGCCTCGTCACACCAGGCCTCGTATGCGGACTTCGGGCTGACGACGAGCAGCCGCCTGACCGCCCCTGCCTGCCGCAGAGCCGCGTACACGGCCAGAGCCGTACGGGTCTTGCCGGCTCCGGGCACGCTGAAGTTCGCTCCGTGAGTGAGCGACATCAGCTTCGCGATGTCGCGGATCTGGAAGCTCGTCAGTGGTGCCGCCCAGGACTCCCCCAGGAGCCCGGGAACGTCCGACGCGCCAACCGTGCCCGTGACGTCATCGCCCCGGCTGCCCGCAGTGAGCCGGGCCTCGACCGCCTGGGCATCCCGGACGGATGCCTCAGCGAGGTCTTTGAGGTCGGGCGCGAACGCTACGCCGGCCGGGTCATGCCAGTGGCTGAGGAGTGTGAGGCGGGACAGGAATTCCTCAAGGTCCACCTCTGCAGCCAGGTTTCCCCGCTGGGTACCACTGCTGAAGCGGGCGATCAGCCTGACGAGCTGGGGCTGATCACCGGGAAGGGCCCTGAAGACGACCTTCGTTCTGGTCTCGTCAAAACCCAGTCTGAGAGACGGCTCCACCATGTCGAGCACGTTCAGTCCTCACTTGCGTTGATCAGCCAGGTCATGCCCTGTCCTCGCCTGCGTACCCCCCGGCTCGCTTGCCGCGCCAGTTTCGTCAGGCTCACCTTGAGTCCCAGCAGCGCACTGTCAAAGCTGTCCTCGTCCAGGCTGTCCTTGCCCAGGGCCTGTACGAGGTCGACAACGCTCTGGTCAATGGCCGCGCGGGCGTCATCGAGGCGTTCCGCCGTCGTCTGGCGGACCCGCTTCAGCCTGTCGTCGCGCTCAGCCTCATCGAGTGCCCGCCTCATCCCCCGGCGCACGTCAACTACTTCTTGCTGCGCCGCTTCCCGTACCTCGGCAGACAGGTGGCGGGCTTCCTCGGTGGCCCTGGCCCGGAGAACCCGGTCCGTGGCCGCGCGGGCCTGCCGGACGGGATCGGATGCGGCGGGCACCGAGACGCCGAGTCCCGGAATCGCCACAGCAGCCGGCGACTCGCCCACCTCTGAGCTCATCAGCTCCGGCAGGTTCCCCTCCATGTACACCGACTGGAAGTCCTCGTTGATGAGACGCGTTTTCGTCTTCGCGAAGTCAAGGAGGATGGCAACAATCCGGTTCTCCTTGAGCTGCTCGGCGCGCTCCTGGCTGGAGGCCTCCGCCTTCAGGTAGGTGCGGTGCAACTCCTTGAGGTTCTCCTGGTGTCCTTCGAAGTCAGACAGTGCCAGCTGGGCACCTTCAGGTGTGGCGCTCCGGTCGATCATGTCCCTGATGACACCCAGGATCCAGCGCTCCTGCCTGAAGGTCTTGAGCTGGACGTGGAAAGCACGTGCGATGTCAGCCGCGTCACGGCCGATCAGCTCCTGCTCCTCCATCGCGATGAGACGGTTGATGTAGGAGTAGTCCCGCCGCTTGTCGGGCCGGAGCTGAAGCGCCAGCTCAACCGCGTTGATGTCCTCCCAGGTGAAGGAGGGGGGCAGCACTCCCACCCGGATCGACGGGCGCTTGAGCTTCCGGAGAGCAGCCGCCCTGGTGTTGCCGTTGACCAGGATTCCCTCGTGCGTGATCAGACCTGGCTCCTGCTGGTCCACGCTCCTGAGGCTCTCCAGCAGAGCTTCGAAGTCGGGGTCGACCTCGTCTGGGTTCGCAGGCCTGCCGACCAGAAGCCGGTTCAGGTACTCCTGGCTCTCTGGCTTCCACGGGTCCTCTTCCAGCCCCCGGGCGAGATCCGGATCGTGGCCCTGCTGCGCCCTGATCCGGTGGGTCGCGGGGTTGTAATACAGGTCGCGCAGCGGCATGTCGATCACGCCGACATGCAGGGCCCGGCCGTTCCAGTCGACGGTGACGGTCTCCCGGACTCCGTCGCCTTCCGCAGTCTCCTTGAGCCGGCGCGCAACGAACTCGGCTTTCTCCACAGCATTCGGAGGAAGGTCGAACTTCAGCATCCCCACAGGTCTCCTTGATATCGGGCCTCAGCCCTGTCGTACTCCCGGCCGTCCACAGGCGGAGCTACGCCCGCTCAAGTGCCTGGCGGACAGTCTCCCGCGATTCCGCCGGCAGGCTCCGGTACTGCCCCCACAGCCGCTCCAGCAGGCTGAAGTCCCTGCGGTCTGCCGCCACCCACTGGGTGAAGAGCTCCCGCTCCATCCGGCTCATCTGACCCACGTGTCCGAGCACACCCGTAACGTCGGTCTGCCGGCCACGGCCGCCGATCCGGCATCTGCGGCACTCCGTCACCAGCTCGACGACTACGCCGCCGGGCTTGACAACCTCCCTGCGTGCGAGATCCAGCTGCGCCGTTTCGATGCCACCCTCATACGGCTCGCCGGCCGTGATTCCGCACACGCGGCACAGGTGATCATCACGGTCGAGGATCTCACGCCGCTGTGGAGCCGAGACAGCTGCTGCCTGCTTCACCCTTGACTGCCCGGGCTTCCAGACCTCCGCACCCATCTCCACGAAGCGGTGCTCGCTCGGACTCAGGGTCGCGTCATCCCGATTTGTCGCGATACGCCAGCCGCGGTCCCTGAGGTCGCGCATACGCCGGTCGATCTGAGACGTCTCCGGAAAGGCCTCCCGGAGCTGGGTCTTCGTGAAGACCTCCCCTACACCAACCTCGGCAACCAGCCAGAGCGCGCAGCGGACCATCGTCGCGAGACGCTCATTGCGCCACGAAGGAATGTCAGCGATTACCACGATTTCTCCCCGGAATGATTTCGATGACGAGCACCCCTGGTGTGTGAAGCCCAGCGGCAGAACCCCATTGGAAGGGCCCCACACCACCTGGATCAAGTCGATCCGGATGTTTTCGCCGTAACGCAAACACCTCCATCCGGCCTGCTCCGCAAAACGCAAACACCCGGCGCGCGACCGAAGGAAGCGCAAACATCAAATCTCCGGAACGGATCATTCCTAGTTGCGCACCATGCGGGCAGGCAGGACAGACTGACCTTTCATCAAATTCCGTGCAGAGGAGTACTCATGGCTGCCCTCGGGCAGGTCCGCAAGGCCTACTGGCCCGGCTGCAGTCCGGCCCGGCAGGCATACGTCGCGAGCTTCCGCGCGCTCATAGGCGCCATGCCCACGAAGAAGCAGGGGGCACGCGCGAAGTACCTGCGCATCCCGCTGGGCACACTCTCCAACTACTGGACCGGGCGCCGCGTACCGTCTGCCGTAAAGCTCCGTGCGATGTACGACGCGGTAAGCGAGCGCAAGCGCACCGACGCCCGCCTGATCCCGTTCGAGCACCTGGAGGAACAGCGGAAGACCGCTGCTCTGCGCGGCGCCGTCCTGGCATCGCCTCAGGAGAGGAGCGACATCAAGGCGGCTGGCCGGATCTCTCTCCAGGCCCCCGCACCAAAGGCGATCGGTGCGCCCGCAGGCGATACGGCGCCCTCCGGCACGGTTCCGGCACACGGACCGGCGCAGGACCGGCACAACAACGAAAGCGGGAAGGTCGGCGAGACCGTCGGCGCCCTCCGTGCCGCTCAGGCTGCGGGCGACCGCCGTGCCGTCATCGGCATCGCATGGTCGGCGAGCCGGACTCTCACTCACGGAGAGCTCTGCACCGCGGCCGCCGAACTGTACGCCAGCGGCGACGCCGCGCTCGGGGAAGCCCTCCTGCTCAGCGGCCGGGAACGCAGCCAGGAGGAGAGCATTCGGCTCGCCATCGCCCTCATGAGCGCGGGGCTCACCACCCAGGCGGAACTCGTGATGCGCGCGGCGCTGCCACCGGGAGGAAATGAACAGGCGTAGGCCTACGCAGCACCCTGAGAGCACCCTGGCCGGATTCCGGCAGCACGGAGCGGGAACAGTCGCCGCTCTTCCTCTTCTTCCTGCTCCGACGCCGGACAGCAGCTCCGGCATTCCCTCTTCCATGGAGTTGACCGTTCACATGCTGAACATTTCCCTGTCCGCGCTGTTCCTCTCCATCGCCATCGCCGTCGTGTTCGCGCTGCTCGTCGCGGGGGCCGCAGTCGCACTGGCCCGATGGGACCAGAGGTCCGCGGCCGGGGCCGTCATCATGGGCGCCGTCGCGTTCGCGAGCACCCTGACCCTGGCAATCCTGATGCTCGGGCTCGTGCTCGGGACTGGCAGCTGAGCCGTAGGCAGGCCGGCGCGCCGGGGCCGCCCGCCGGTAAGCTCGCACACACCCAGCGGTCAGCTGCTGCACGGCTGCCCAACTCGTCAGACAGGTGGTCCACTTGCCGTTCCCGGATGTGTCCGCAGCCGTGAGCATCGCGTCCCGTGCAATGCCGGCGGACGATCCTGAGCTAGCCCTGGTCCATTCGGAGCTGCGCCGACTCGATCCGGCAGGACTGCGGTTCGCCGGAGTACTACGAGACACGATCGATCAGCTGCTGAACGGCGAGGTGACCGGCAGGTACGACTGGAAGACCCTGTTCAAAACGGAGAAGACGCACGCCGGCACCGTTGTCGAGATCAACCTCCAGCGCGAGTTCACGTTCGACGACGGTCTGGAGATGGATTACCGGATCGCCGGCGTGGACGTCGACTGCAAGTACTCCCAGCAGTTCGGCGGCTGGATGATCCCGCCGGAGGCTGTGGGACACCTGTGTCTGCTCGTGTGGGCAAACGACTACAAGAGCCGCTGGAGCGCCGGCCTGCTCCGCATCACTCCCGAACTCCTCAACGGCGGCAGCAATCGGGACATGAAGCTGACGGTGAAGGCCGGGCACCGGAGGGAAATACTCTGGCTCTGGCATGACGCGGAGCTCCCGGAGAACACCCTGTTGCACATGGAGACCGCTGACCGCGAAGCCGTATTCGCCCAGCGGTCAGGCCAGGCCAGGCTCAGTGAGCTCTTCCGGCGGGTTCAGCACCGCCGGATCGGACGCAACGTCGTACGCACCGTCGCGCAGCAGAAGGACTACATGAAGCGAGTGCGGGGAAACGGTGGCGCCCGGTCCTCACTCCGGCCTGAGGGAATCCTGATCATGGGGGACTACCTGGCCCACCAGGAAATCGCCCGGCAGCTCGCACTCCCGGTCCCTGGGGAGGGCGATTTCGTCAGCGCCCGGGTGGTGAGGAGCTTCCCGGGCGACGGCAGGCCGTCCGCCATGATCGGCGGGGAGTCCTGGGCGCTGGCTGAGGCCGGAGAGCCCGTGGTAGCCGCTCCCCTCCTCCCCGCACACACGGCGTCGGCCAGTACGGAAGACTGACAGACATGAGCGAGCCGTGGACCCCGCCCGAAGGATCATGGGCTTCGTCGGCCTCTCGTCGGCGGAACATGCAGGCGATCCGAAGCCGTGACACCAAGCCGGAGCGCACCGTCCGCAGCCTGCTGCATGCCCAGGGCCTGCGCTACCGCGTGGCGGCGCGCCCGATCACCGGCCTCCGAAGGACGGCCGACATCGTCTTCCGGCCCGCAAAGGTCGCGGTGTTCATCGATGGCTGCTACTGGCACGGCTGTCCCGAACATTACGTGCCGCCGAAGACCAATCCGGGCTACTGGTCCGACAAGGTGGCCGGCAACATGGCCCGTGACCGGGACACGGACCAGCGCCTGGCCGAGGCCGGCTGGACAGTGCTCCGGTTCTGGGAGCACGAGGCGGCAGCCGATTGCGCTGTCCGTATCGCTGCCGAGGTGGAAAAGCGCCGTGCCCGCCGAGATGAAGCGGGCACGGCCTGACTACGCCTCGGCCTGGTCCCGCTCGCGCGCGGCCTTGAGGACCTCGATGATCGACCTGCCGACGGCCGCCGCAACCGGGGGCGGGAACGCGTTGCCGACCTGCCGGTACTGAGCGGTCTTGCCTCCGCTGAAGTCCCAGCCCCTGGGGAAGCCCTGGATGATCGCGGCTTGCTCCACCGTGAGCATCGGTCCGCCCTCACCGAGGAGATCCCGCTCGTGGGAGCCCTTCACGTTGCAGGTTTTGATGTCGTTGGCCACGCCGAGGCCCGATACACCCAACTGCTTCCAGGCGGCCTTGGCGCGGCTGGGACCGAGATCGGCGCCGCCGTGCTTCTTCGAACCACCGACGAGCGTGGGCGCGATGCCGCCCCCCTTGCCCTTGAGCTCCGCGTCCCGCTTCTTGGCCTGGTCGTACCAGCGCTCGTAGGCCTTCCGAGCCCGCTCAGCGTGCTCGCCCTCGAAGAACTGCTCGTAACGCTCGTACATCGTCGGCTGCAGCGCCTCCGCCACACTGACCGGGTCCTCGTGGGTGGGGCTCGGCCACTCGTACTTGAGGCCCTTCAGGACGTCCCTCCGGATGGCCACCAGGATCGCCCTCGGCCGGAGCTGAGGCACGCCGAAATCGCTCGCTTCGAGGACACCCCAGCGGCACACCTCGTATCCGAGACCTTCTTCGGGCTCCTCGGTCCCGTCTTCTTTCCTGTAGGTCCCACCGGCCAGCCGGGCCGTGATCCAGTCACGGTAATCGGAGAACTTCGGGTCCATGATCCCGCGCACGTTCTCGATCATCACGGCCCGCGGCCTCAGTTCCTCGACGAGGTCGAGCATCCGCGGGAAGAGATCACGTTCGTCGTTCTTGCCCAGCTGCTTTCCCGCGTGGGAGAAGGGCGGGCAGGGGACACCGCCGGCCAGCAAGTCGAGCTCACCTTGCGGGAGAGCCGAGCCATTGTTCGTCACGTGGACGTCAGGAAGGAAATCGTTGACGTCCATCTGCAGCACCTCACAGCGCTGCTTCTCCCACGACCACTTCTGGTGTGTGTCGATGTTGCTGAGCAGCGTCGCAGCCGCATGCGGATCGATCTCCACCAGTGCGAGGTGCTTGAAACCCGCCTCGTGCAGACCGATGGCCTGTCCGCCGGCTCCAGCACAAATCTCAATAGAGGTGAACTCCGCCTCAGTGCTGGTCATGCACCCTCCTTCGAACACGTACCGAGCTGGCGCCCTGTGCCACCAGCCATCACAGAGGGTGACATGCCCCACTGACAACGACCCCCACAAGTGTGCGGCATAGCCACTGCGGCTTCTGCCACCGTGCAGGAGTCCCTGCCGCTATCCCGGGACATCGAAGATCTGGAGCTGATGGTCGCCGAGGATCCGGACCGGTGCTGGGGCGGGGCGGGTGGTGGACAGGGCCAGGAGGGTGCGGAGGGCAGAGACGACTGTTTGGGGGGTGGTGTGGAGGAGGGAGGGGGTGGTGGAGATGACCAGGATGCCGTGGGATTCGAGGCGGAGGAGGGTGGCGTGCCAGGCGTCGCGGGTGAAGTGGTACTCCACCGAGTCGATCTCCAGGGCCACGCCGTGGTCCGGCCAGTACGCGTCCGGGGTGGCGAGGAAGCGGCCGTCCGGGGAGTAGAGGCGGGCGTTCCAGAGGGGGGCCGGGAGGTCGGTGGCTGCCAGGGTCTCTCGGGCGCGGGCCTCCGCCGGGGAGCGGGTGCCGGCGAGGAGTTCGGTGGCCGCCGTGCGGGCCGCCGGGTGGTTGAGGAGGCGGGCGGCCCGGAGTTCGGTGTGGAGGTCGGTGGGGTGGCACCAGCCCGACTGGACCACGTGGGCCAGGACCGAGCGGACCAGGTCCGGGTCGTCGGCGCGGGCCGCGAAGTCCGCGGCGGCGCGGACCGGACGGGCGCAGGGGATGCCGGTGACGGACATGGTGGCGGGCCAGCGGGCGGTGGACCTGGGCCGGGCGTCGGCGGCCGGGCGGAGCCGGCGCGGGGCGCGGATCAGGACGTCGTACGGGGCCGGGGGCGCGCCGCGTACGCCGAGCAGTGCGAGGGCGGCTCCGCCGGTGAGGGCCGCGGTGGCGCCGGAGAGGGGGTCGCCGGCGGTGGGCTCGGCGGCGTAGAGGACTGCGGCGAGGGCGCGCTGGCGGTGGTCCGGGGGGCCGGTCTGGAGGAGGTGGACCCGGGGCAGCAGGCGTTGCCAGGGGCCGCCGGGGCGGCAGCGGCTGCGGATGGTGCCGGCGGGCACGCCGGCCTGGCGGAGTTGGTGGTGGGTCGCCAGGTTCAGTTGCCGCCGGCCGGTCTCGATCGCCGTGACCGCCCTGGCGGCTCTACCGGGCCTGCCGGCTGTAGTGGCCCTGCCGGTGTGGGGTGGCTGTGCGGGCGGTGGTGTGGTCATGGGGCGGGGATGCCCCGGGGGTGAGGGGTTGTAACGCTCAGTGACCGGGGTGGTGGGGGGAGAGGAAGACCACCACGGCGTTGTGGGTGCCGGGGAGGGGGTCGACCTCGTGCCAGCCCAGGCGGTGGTAGGTGGCGACCGTGTCCGTTGCCGTGCGGGAGGTGAGGAGCCAGGCGCGCCGGGCCGGAGCGTCGGCGGTGATCTCGGCGAGCAGGGCGCGGCCGGTGCCCCGGCCGCGGGCGTAGGGGCGTACGGCCAGTTCGTCGATCTCCAGGGCGCCGACGAGGAGTTCGCGGACCCGGTCCGGGCCGAGCTGGGCGGCGACCTGGGCGTAGCCGCGGTCGGCGGGGAAGGCCGCCTGGGTCAGCCAGCCGGTGGCGAAGCCGTCGACGCCGGCCTCGGACTGGGCGAGGGCGGTACGGAAGCCGGTGCGGCGGGCGTCGGCGGTCAGCCGGCCCGCGAACTGGCGAATGGTTTCTTCGTTCTCGTTCCACGGCGGGGCCGAGAACACCTCGGCGTAGGCGTCGAGGAGTTCGTCCGCGAGGTCGAGGACCGTCGGTCCGTAACAGATCACCGGTTTCATTCCGATCCTGCGAGGGGTGGGGCATTTACTCCCCTATGGAGAGTGAATGTACGGCCGGGACGTTCCCTGAGCCACGGGATCGGCGGATGCGGCGAGTGTGCGACAAATCCCCGCGTGTCGGGTGGCCGTGTCGGGTGGGCGCCCCGGGCGTTGGAGGGGCATGGAGAGACTGGTCGGCGCGCTCGGCGCGGTAGCCCTCACGTTCCTGCTCGTGCTGGGGTTCCTCGCGCTGCTGCCCGCGCCCGTGCAGAAGGCCGTACCGGACACCGTGGTCGGTGGCGTGGTGCTGCTGGTGGGATTGCTCGCCGTCCGTCGTTTCGTACGACGATCGCGTTAGCCTCGAAGGAACGACTTCCGGCGAAGGGACAGGTTTCATGGCTCAGGTACCGACTTCCGCAGTGGCCGCCGCAGGGCTGGTCGGCGGTTACGCGGTCGCACGGTTCACCCGGAAGCGGCCGCTGGGCGGGGTCGTGCTCGGCGCGGCCGGGATCGCCGCCGGCCGGGAGTGGTACCGCCGTGCGGGCACCCCCGCCGCGGCGGCGCTCGGCACGCTGTACGTGGCGGCGTTCGCCGGGTCCCACCCGCTGGCCAAGAAGATCGGCGCCTGGCCGGCCGTGCTCGGCGTCGCCGGTGTCGTCGCCACGGCCTCCTGGGCTGTCGCCGACCGGGGTTGACCGGCCGGGGTTGACCGGCCGGGACGTCCGGCTTTGGGCATCCGGCTTTGGGTGTCCGACTTTGGGTGTCCGGCTTTGGGTGTCCGGCTTTGGGCGTCCGGCCCGGGGTGGCCGGCCCGGGGTCGCCGGCCGTGGATTGAGCCCTGGTAGGGGCGTAGCCGGTGCCCGGCGGGGCGGGGTGGCGGGGTGGGCGCGCCCCGTCCCCCGCCACTTCCGTCCCGCTGCTTGCGTTCTGTCACTTCCGTCGTGCGTCGCGTCGCTTCCGGCGCGTCATGCGCCCAGGGCCTGGGAGACCGAGTAGATCAGCAGGCCCGCCAGGGCGCCGACCACCGTGCCGTTGATCCGGATGAACTGCAGGTCGCGGCCGATGTGCGCCTCGATCTTGCGGGAGGTGTGCTCGGCGTCCCAGCCCGCCACCGTGTCGGTGATCAGCGAGGTGATCTCGGTCCGGTAGTTCGTGACCACGTACACCAGCGCTCCCTCGATCCAGCCCTCCACCTTGGCCTGGAGCCGGCCGTCCGAGGCCAGCCGCGCACCGAGGGACATCAGGGAGGCCCGGACCCGGAGCCTCAGCTCGCTCCGCTCGTCCTCGGCGGCCGAGAGGATCATCGACCGGATCGCCGACCAGGCTGAGGCGATGACGTCCTGGACCTCGCCGCGCGCCAGGATCTCCGACTTCAGCCGCTCCACCCGCAGCCGGGTGTCCGAGTCCGACTGGAGGTCCGCCGCGAAGTCCGTGAGGAAGCGGTCGACCGCACTGCGAGCCGGGTGCTGCGGCATGTCCCGCATCTCCGTGACGAAGCGGAGGAGCTCCTTGTAGACGCGTTCGCCGACCTTGCGGTCCACGAACCTCGGGGTCCAGCCGGGCGCGCCGCCCTGGACCGCGTCCATGACGGAGTCCCCGTGCGTGACCAGCCAGTCGGCGGCCCTGGCGCACACCAGGTCCACGACGCGGCGGTGGCCGCCGTCCGCGACGATCCGCTCCAGGGTCTTGCCGACCCCGGGCGCGATCTCGACGGTCTCCGCCCGCCGCGTGATCGCCTCGCCGACCACCGCCTGGACGTCGGAGTCCCGCAGGACGGTGAGGGCGCCGCGCAGCGCCGTCGCCAGTTCCGCGGTGACGCGGTCGGCGTGCGCGGGCTCGGCCAGCCAGGAGCCGAGCCGGCCGCCGATGGAAAGGGCGTGCAGGCGGGCGCGTACGACGTCCGGGGAGAGGAAGTTCTCCCCTACGAACTCGCCCAGCGAGACCCCCAGCTGGTCCTTCTTGGTCGGGATGATCGCGGTGTGCGGGATGGGCAGGCCGAGCGGACGCCGGAACAGGGCGGTGACCGCGAACCAGTCGGCCAGGGCGCCGACCATGCCGGCCTCGGCGGCGGCTGCGACGTAGCCGGCCCAGCCGCCTGCGCCCCAGGCGTTCTGCGCGACCTTCGCCAGGACGTAGATCAGGGCGACGAGGAGGAGCAGGCCCGTGGCCGTCGTCTTCATGCGGCGGACGCCGCGTCTGCGTTCCTCGTCGGCGGGGTTGAACGCGAAGCTGCCGTTGCCCGGGCTGCCGCCGTTGCCCGGGCGGCCGCCGTTGCCCGGGGTGCCTGGGCCGCCGCTGCCTTGGCCGCCCTGGCCGCCCTGACCGCCCTGACCGCCCTGGCCGCCCTGGCCGCCTTGGCCGGAGCCGGTACCGGTGCCGGTGCCTGGTTCGATGGGCACCCTTCGCGCTGTGCCTTCCACGTGCTCCTGCCTTCCCCCGGGGGCGCCGGGGCGGCGCCGGTTTTGTCTGCATAGCATCCGACTCCCGGGGGGCTCCAGGAGTTCCCGGCACGCCAGTGAAGCCCCCCGCGGACGTTTCCGCGGCGGGGCTTTCCCGCAGCGGCGCTTGCGCCCGGCGGGGGTGTGGCCGCTGGGCGGGCTTCGTCGGGCCGGGTTTCCGCCCGGCGGGGTACGGCTGCCGAGCGGGCTTGCGCTGAGCGGGGTGCAGTTGCCGGGCGGGGTGTCCCGGTGTGCCCACCCTCCCCCAAGTTCTCGGCTTCGCTCGAACAGGGGGGACCCCCATCGCCCTGCGGCACGCCTGCCCACGCCGGGGGGCGACGCGCCCACCCGCCCCGGGGGCCGAGACCACCCGCCCGCACCCGGGCGGGACGCCCCGCTACAGGTCCTTGCGCAGGGACGGGCCCGTGGGTGGGGGGCCCGGGGGGAGCTTGGCCTGCTTCGGGGGCTTCGGGGTTTTCGGGGGCTTCACCTTGACCTGGACGCCGCCCCAGAAGGCGAAGCCCGTCACCACCACGCGCGGAGCGCCCGGTTCCGTCGGGCCGGGGAAGCCCTTCCGGTCGAAGGCCCCCATCAGGCCGAAGCCGCGTACGTCCAGCTCCACGCCCGGCGGCACCACGATGTCGATGCCGCCCATGACCGCGAAGCAGTTGATCACGACCTCGCGCTCCGAGAACAGCGCCTCGCGCAGATCGATCTTGCCGCCGCCCCAGAACGCCACCGCGTCGAACCGCGCCGGCACCGTCCACTGCCCCACCCGCTGGAAGCCCGACATCACCGCGACCGCCGCCGACGAGGTGCCCGGCCCGCCGATCCGGCCCGGCCAGGTGCCGACACCGGTGCCGGCACCAGCGCCGGAAGCTGCCGGCACCGCCACCGGTGCCGGAAGGTCCCGGGTCAGCGGCTCCAGTTCGGCGTACGTCCGGGAGGTGTACGCCGCCTCCAGCCGCTCCTCGAACTCGTCCATGTCGAGGCGCCCCTCGGCGACCGCGTCGCGCAGCCGCTCCGCGACCCGGTCACGGTCCGCGTCCGAGGCACGCAGGTCTCCCGGGTTCGGCCCGGGCGGCTTCCGCTCCGCCGGTACCGCGTCCGACCCGGGCCGCCCACCATGACCATCGGGACCAGCATGACCGTCGGGACCGCCATGACCGTCGTGACCGCCATGACCGCCACGGCCGTCCCCCCGGTCCTCCGCGTCCTCGCGATCCCGCCGGTCATCGCTCATGGCCAACAGCCTAGCCATTCATGCGACTTACGGGACCGAAGAGCCGAAGGACCGAAGAGCCGAAGGACCGAAGAGCCGAAGAGCCGAAGGACCGGAGACCCGAACGACCGGAGGCCCGCAGGTCACCCCCGCCCCGCGTACATCCGCGCGATCACGTCCTCGATGTCCGGCTCCCGCACCGACAGGTCCACCAGCGGGTACGCCGCAGCCACCGCCGCCACCAGCGGGGCCGCCGACCGCCCCGCCGGGAACGCCAGCCACTGCCGCGGCCCCTCCACCCGCACCGTCCGGGCCCCCGGCAGCTCGATCGGCGGGAGCTCCCGCTCCAGGTCCACCACCAGGGTCCGCTCGCTCTCCCCCGCGCCGCCCGCCGAGTGCAGCCCGCCCAGCGTCCCGTCGTACATCAGCCGCCCGTGGTCGATCACCATCACCCGCTCGCACAACTGCTCGATGTCCTGCAGGTCGTGCGTGGTCAGCAGCACCGTCGTGCCGGCCTCCTCGTTCAGCTGCCGCAGGAAGCCCCGCACCTTCGCCTTGCTGATGACGTCCAGCCCGATCGTCGGCTCGTCCAGGTACAGCACGTCCGGGTCGTGCAGCAGCGCCGCCGCGATGTCCCCGCGCATCCGCTGCCCCAGCGACAGCTGCCGCACCGGCACGTCGAGCAGCTCCCCCAGGTCCAGCTGCTCCACGCACCGCTCCAGGTTCCGGCGGAACCGGTCCTCGGGGATCCGGTACATCCGCCGCACCAGCCCGTACGAGTCCTTCAGCGGCAGGTCCCACCACAGCGTCGTGCGCTGCCCGAACACCACTCCGATCCGGCTCGCCAGCCGGGTCCGCTCCGCCGACGGGTCGATCCCGGCGACCCGCAGCCGGCCACCGCTCGGGGTCAGGATCCCGGTCAGCATCTTGATCGTCGTCGACTTCCCGGCGCCGTTGGGCCCGATATAGCCGACCACCTCTCCCCGCCCCACCTCGAAACTGATCCCGTCCACCGCCCTGACCTGGCGCTTCTCCCTCCGGAACCGCCCGGCCCGACGCCGTACGTCAAAGACCTTCGCCACGTCCCGCAATTCGATCAACGCATCCACGTGCTCAGCTCAGCTCCCCGTACTCCGGTACGAACGAAGGCCCGCCCGCCACGCCAGCGACGCGGGCAGGAACACCACGAAGGCGACCAGCGGACTCAGGTACGCCACCCAGCCCGGCAGCCCCAGCGGATCCGGCCGCCCCAGCACCTCCAGCGCCGGCAGCCAGTTCACGAAGGCCAGCGGCACCACGAACGTCACCGCGCGCAGCAGGTCCCGCGCGAAGACCGTCGGCGGGTACTGCAGCATCGTGGCCCCGCCGTACGTGAAGGAGTTCTGCACCTCCGCCGCGTCCCCGGCGACGAACTGGAACGCCCCGCCCGCCACGAACACCGCCGCGAAGATCGCCGCCCCGGACAGCACCATCACCGGCACCAGCAGCACCCGGCCGGCCGTCCACTCCACGTCCAGCACGGCCAGCGACCACACCAGCACCGCCAGCCCCTGCGTCACCCGGCCCAGCCGACGCAGCGCGAACCGGTCCGCGGCCACCTGCGCCAGCACGGGCACCGGCCGGACCAGCATCGTGTCCAGCGAACCGTCCCGCACCCGCTGCCCCATCCGGTCCATGTTCCCCAGCAGCAGGTCCGACAGCCCGAAGGAGGCCGAGCAGGACCCGTACAGCAGGGCGATCTCCGGCAGCGAGAACCCGCCCAGCGCGTCCACGTGCCGGAACATGACGTAGATGCCGGCGAAGTCGAGCAGCGTGATCGCCCCGTTCCCGACCGTCGCCAGCAGGAAGGACGTCCGGTACGTCATCGTGGCGCGGATCCACATCGCCACGATCAGCACATAGCCGCGGAGCCCTTCGGCCAGCCGGCCGGCCCACCGCACCCGGGCGTACCGGGCGTGCCGCGGGTCCTGGGGGTCCTCCTCCGGGCCGTCCCTCCGCGCCCCCCGCACCAGTGCGTCAACCACCCTGGACCACCACCTTCCGCGTCGCCGCCGCCTGCACCAGACGCCCCGCCGCCAGCAGCGCCAGCGCCCAGCCCAGCTGGAAGGCCAGCGCCCCGGCCGCCGCCCCCGACCCGGAGTGCTTGCCCAGCAGCACGTCCAGCGGCACCTGGAGCATCGCCGACCAGGGCAGCATCCGGACCAGCTCGCCGAACCAGCCCGGGAAGACCGTCAGCGGCAGCAGCACCCCCGAGAAGGCGATCATGACGACGGTGGCCACCATGTTGATCCCCGACCCGTCCAGCAGCCAGAACGCCGCCAGCCCGATCAGATAGCGCACCGCGAAACTGACCACCAGCCCCAGCAGCACCGACACCAGGAACAGCACCCACCGCTCCGGCGCGACCGGCAGCGCCAGCGGGAAGACCAGCGCCCCCACCAGCAACGGCACCGTCCCGCGCCCCACCAGCTGGAACCCGGCCCGCCCCAGATCGGCCGCCAGCCACCACAGCTGGAGGTCCGCCGGCCGGTACAGGTCGACCGCGATGTCACCCGTACGGATGCGCTCCTGCAACTCCTCCTGGAAGCCCCCGCCGATCAGCGCCGCCGAGGCGAGCAGCGACTGGCTGACGAAGACGAAGGCCAGGGCCTCCGCCCGGTCGTACCCCCCGAGGCCGGGCCGTTCCGACCACAGGGCGATGTAGGTGTACGCCACGATGAACCCGAAGACGGTGTTGGTGAACACCCCCGCCGCCGTGGCGGTTCCATAGGTGGCATAGCGGCGGAACCCGCCCGCTGCCACCGCGAGATAGAGACGCACCGTTTCTCTTCCACTCCCGCTCTCGTTCCCACGTCGGCCAAAGCGCGCGAGCTTAGTGCGGAGGGGCGATCCACGCGATCGAATTACGCCCGTTCGGGCCGGAGCCCGCCACCGTCGGGTAGACACCATCGGGTACGGACACGGACATTTACCCCCGACGTTCCCCCGAACGTTCCCCCGAACGTTCCCCCGACGTTCCACCGTTCCGCTCGGCCCCGAGGAGCCCTGGAGATGACGGACCAGTCACCACCCCCGGCCTGGTCCCCCCGCGACCCGGACGCCCCCGCCGGGCAAGGGCGCAGCCGCACCCGGCAACGGCGCAGGCGCACCGGATGGCGCCGCCTCGTCCCCACCTGGCGCATGCTCCTCACCGCCGTCCTGCTGTGCGCGCTGCTCGTCGTCGGCGCCCTCACCGCCGGCTACCTGCTGGTCGACATCCCGCCCGCCAACGCCGCCGCCACCGCACAGTCCAACGTCTTCCTCTACGCCGACGGTTCACAGCTCGCCCGCGACGGCGAGGTCAACCGCCAGAACGTGGCCCTCTCCGAAGTCCCCCGCACCGTCCAGCGCGCCGTACTCGCCGCCGAGGACCGGGACTTCTACTCCGAACGCGCCGTCGACCCCGCCGCCATGGTCCGCGCCGCCTGGAACACCGCCACGGGCAAGGGCGTCCAGTCCGGTTCCACCATCACCCAGCAGTACGTCAAGAACTACTACCTCGGCCAGGAACAGACCCTCACCCGCAAGGCCAAGGAGTTCTTCATCGCCGTCAAGCTCGGCCGGGAGACGTCCAAGGACCACATCCTGGAGGGCTACCTCAACACCAGCTACTTCGGCCGCAACGCGTACGGCATCCAGGCCGCCGCCCAGGCCTACTACGGCAAGGACGCCAACCACCTCACCACCACCGAGGGCGCCTACCTCGCCACCCTCCTCAACTCCCCCAGCGCCTTCGACGTGATCACCCACCCGCAGAGCCGCGACCGCGCCCTGGCCCGCTGGAACTACGTACTCGACGGCATGGTCAAGAAGAACTGGCTCACCCCCGCCGAACGCGCCGCCGCCCGCTTCCCCGAACCCCAGAAGGTCCGCCCCGCCTCCGGCCTGTCCGGCCAGCGCGGCTACCTCGTCGAAGCCGTCAAGGACTACGTCACCGCCCACGGCATCCTCGACGAGAAGACCCTCGCCCAAGGCGGCTACCGCATCACCACCACCATCGACAAGGCCCGCCAGACCGCACTCGTGGACGCCGTCGAGGACCGGCTCATCAGCCGGCTCGACCCGCAGACCCGCGAGGCCGACCGCTTCGTCCGCGCCGGCAGCGCCTCCATCGACCCCGCCACCGGCAAGGTCGTCGCCCTCTACGGCGGCATCGACTACACCCGGCAGTACGTCAACAACGCCACCCGCCACGACTTCCAGGTCGCCTCCACCTTCAAGCCGTTCGTCTTCGCCTCCGCCGTCGAGAACGGCTCCCGCACCCAGGACGGCAGCCCCATCACCCCCGACACCTCCTACAACGGCGACAACAAACGCCCCGTCACCGGCAGCCGCACCCCCTATGCGCCCGAGAACGAGGGCCAGACCTCCTACGGCGACATCACCGTCAGCACCGCCACCGACCTCTCCGTCAACTCCGTCTTCGCCCAGATGGTCGTCGACGTCGGCACCCTCAAGGTCAGGGACACCGCCGTCGCCCTCGGCATCCCCGCCGACACCCCCAACTTCGACCTCGGCCCGGCCATGGCCCTGGGCACCCTGCAGGCGTCCGTCCTCGACATGACCCAGGCCTACGCCACCCTCGCCGACCACGGCCGGTACACCCCGTACACCCTCGTCGAGAAGATCACCAGGCGCGGGGACACCATCCCCCTGCCCGGGCGGGAGTCCCGCCAGGCCATCAGCCGGGAGGCCGCCGACACCACCACCTCCATGCTGGTCAGCGTCGTCGACAACGGCACCGGCACCGCCGCCCAGGCGGCCGGCCGCCCGGCCGCGGGCAAGACCGGCACCGGCGAACTGGACCGCTCCGCGTGGTTCGCGGCGTACACCCCGGACCTGGTGACGGTGGTCGCGGTCATGGGCCAGGACCCCGACACCGGCACCCTGGAGTCCCTCTACGGCGCCCTGGGCGAGGACCGCATCAGCGGCGGCGGCTACCCCGCCCGGATCTGGGCGGCGTACACCGGGGAGGCCCTGGAGGACTCGGAACAGGCCGACTTCGACCTCGAACTCCAGCCGGACGCGTACCGGCCGGTGCCCCCGCCGCAGCCCTTCCCGCCGACCGGGCCGGCCTCCGAGCCGCCCCCCACCGGCCGTCCGACGGACGGCACCCGCCCGCCGGCACCGGACCGCCCGACCCCGAGCCGGCCGGACGGAGAGGACGACGGCGGGCAGGACCAGGACGGAGGGGGCAACGGCGGCCGGACGGACGGCGGGCAGACCGACGGAGGGCAGGGCGACGGGGGACAGAGCAGCGCCGGGCAGAGCGACGGCGGGCAGACCGGCGGCGGCCGCACGGACGGCGGCCAGGGCAACGGAGGCCAGACCAACGGCAGCCAGACGAACGGGGGCCAGACCGAAGGCGGAGGCACCACGTCCGGATTCCTCGGCTGGTGACCCACCCGGCCTGCGTCGGAGGAGCGGTCGGTCCGTACCTCCGGGACGCCACGGCTAGTGCCCGGAGGTCGCCTTCAGCCCCACCACCGCGACCAGCAGCAGACAGATGAAGAAGATCCGGGCGGCGGTCACCGGCTCACCCAGCACCACCATCCCGAGCACCGCCGCACCGGCCGCACCGATGCCCACCCACACGCCGTACGCCGTACCGATCGGCAGCGACTTGGCGGCGAAGGACAGCAGCACCATGCTCGCGACGATCCCGGCACCGGTGAACACGCTCGGCCACAGCCGCGTGAACCCCTCGGTGAACTTCATGCCGATCGACCAGCCCACTTCGAGCAGACCGGCGAGCAGGAGCAGAACCCAGGCCATGACAGGCACCTCCGGGACGAGTACGGAACGGGGGTGCGTCGTCTTGTCGTACCCGGTACGGCGCGTCTCGTCGGGGTTCTCCTCCACCGTAGCAAAGCACGAACGAAAGGGCCGGTGACTCCGGTCACCGGCCCTTCGTACGTCTTCTCGGCCCCACGGGCAGCGCCCGGAGGCTCTCGGGCAGCGCCCGGCGGCTCCCGGGTGGAGCCCGCCTGCCTCTACAGGTAGAGCCCGGTGGAGTCCTTGGACCCCTCCAGCCGCTCCGCCGCCACGGCGTGCAGGTCCCGCTCCCGCATCAGCACGTAGGTCATGCCCCGGACCTCGACCTCGGCCCGGTCCTCAGGGTCGTACAGCACCCGGTCGCCCGGCTCCACCGTGCGCACGTTCTGCCCTACGGCGACCACCTCGGCCCAGGCCAGCCGCTTGCCCACCGCCGCCGTCGCGGGAATGAGGATGCCACCGCCCGAACGGCGCTCGCCCTCGGGCGAATCGGTCCGCACGAGCACGCGGTCGTGCAGCATGCGGATGGGCAGCTTGTCGTGGGTGGGGTTCTCGCTCACGCCAATGAACCTACCTGTTCGGATCAGCCGCGCTTGCGCCGGGCCGAAAGGGCCAGCAGCCCGATCACCCCCACGGCGACCAGCGCGACCGGCAGGACCCGCTCCGGCCGCGGCGCACCGGAGGCGTCCCAGAGGGTGCCCCGGACGTCCTCGACCACGCGCTGGACGGTGGCGAAGGCGCGGCCGACGGTGTGGTCCACCTGGGACACGGCCTTGGCCTTGACGTCCCCGATGATCGTCTTCGGGTGCATGCGCACACCGATCTCGTCGAGCGTCTCGGCGAGCTGCTCGCGCCGGCGCACGATGTCCGCCTCGATCTGCGCTGGGGTCCTGGCTTCGGGCACCGCGCCGCCTCCGTCGTGGTGTGTGGTCACTGTCCGGTCACTGTCCTGTGCGATCAGTCTGTCAGCTTACGCTCGGGGAGGTACCGATCCCCTCCCGAGGAGACTGTGAACATGAGCGAGCGACTGCAGCCGGGCGACACCGCGCCCGCCTTCACCCTGCCCGACGCGGACGGCAACGAGGTCTCGCTCGCCGACCACCTCGGCCGCAAGGTGATCGTCTACTTCTACCCGGCGGCGCTGACGCCGGGCTGCACCAAGCAGGCGTGCGACTTCACGGACAACCTGGACGTGCTGGCCACGGCCGGGTACGACGTCATCGGCGTCTCGCCGGACAAGCCGGAGAAGCTGGCGAAGTTCCGCGAGACCGAGCACCTGAAGGTCACCCTGGTCGGCGACCCCGACAAGGAGGTCCTGGCGGCCTACGGCGCCTTCGGCGAGAAGCAGCTCTACGGCAAGACCGTGACCGGCGTGATCCGCTCCACGGTGATCGTGGACGAGGAGGGCAAGGTCGAGCGCGCCCTCTACAACGTCAAGGCCACCGGCCACGTAGCCAAGATCATCAAGGACCTGGGCATCTGACCCCGCCCCTCTCCTCCGGAGCGGCCCGCGCCAACAACCGGTGCGGGCCGCTCCGTTTATCGGACGGAACGACCCGCAACCGTCCGACTATCGGCCCGTTACTCCAAGCGAGGCCCGCACACGCGGCCGAAACAGGAGGGGTGAACACATGCCGGTCAGCCAGTACACACGGGAACGTCTGGAAGAAGCGGCGCGCACGTCACGCACGCTGAGCGAGGCGATGGGAAGGCTAGGCGTGGACCCGCAGAGCGGATCCCGCAAGTACGTGCGCGAGCGCATGCGGAAGCTCGATATCGACACCTCGCACTTCGAGCGGGACGGGGTGAGGTGGACCAAGGAGGTACTGGGAGAAGCAGTGGCCGCGTCGACGAACATGTGCGAGGTACTGCGGCGGCTCGGCGTGGAGGTCGTGGGCGGCCAGCACACCCACATCAGCCGGCGCGTGAAGGCGATGGGCATCGACACTTCCCACTTCAGACTGCCGTCCCCTGCAGGCCGGCCGAAGGCCCGCCTCACCCCCGAGAACCTGCTGGTCAGGCAGGACAGGCCCAGCTCACGACGCAGGCAGAGCCAGCACCTGAAGCAGGCGCTGTCCATGCTGGGCGTCCCCGATGTGTGCCAGATGTGCGGAATCCCTGGTGCTTGGCAGGGCTATCCCCTGCCTCTGGAGGTCGACCACTTGGACGGCGACTGGCGCAACAACCTGCCCGAAAACTTGCGACTCCTGTGCCCCAACTGCCATTCCACCACCGAAACTTACCGCGGACGGGGCAAGGGGCGTCGCCCATGAGCGGGGGAAACCGCCGGATCCACCAACGCCGCGTCAAGCCCGCCCCGGAAGCCCTTCGGGATGCGGTGGCGACTTCGCTCTCGCTCGCGGAGGCCCTCCGCCACCTGGGCATCCCGGATTCGGGGAGCTCTCGCGGCGCACTGAAGCGGTGGATCCACGAGGAGGGCCTCTCCACCGCCCACCTTCTCGGCCAGGCCCACCAACGCGGCAAGGCGGGCCCCGTCCCCCTGAAGCCTGCGGCGGAAATCCTGGTCGAGCACGACGGCGAACGGCGAACCCGTACCCACCTGCTGCGGCGGGCCCTGCGCGAGATCGGCGTTCAGGAACGCTGTGATGCGTGCGGCACCGGACCGGAGTGGGGCGGGCGGCCCATGACCCTGGAAGTCGACCACGTCAACGGCGACTGGCGCGACGACCGTGCACAGAACCTGCGGCTGCTGTGCCCCAACTGCCATGCCGTAACGAGCACCTGGTGCCGGGGCGGAGGGCCGCGCCCTCTCGTGTGAGTGTCACACACCCCCGTACACTGGAGCCGCCGATCGGTTGCGATCGGCGGCCTGCGGCCGTTGCTGAACGGTATAAGCGGAGGTTTTAGGTGCCTCTGGGCGTTTGCCCATGTGGGTTCGAATCCCATCGGCCGCACTGACCGTGGAATCGAAGGCCCGCTCTCACCACGGTGAGAGCGGGCCTTCGATGTTCCAACGGGACGTCAGCCCAGGAGGTCGTGGAGGACCGGGACCAGGGCGCGGAAGGCGTGGCCCCGGTGGGAGATGGCGTTCTTTTCGGCGGGCGTCAGTTCGGCGCAGGTGCGGGTGTCGCCGGCCGGCTGGAGGATCGGGTCGTAGCCGAAGCCGCCGGTGCCGGAAGGGGCATGGCGGAGGGTGCCGCGGAGGCGGCCTTCGACCACGCGCTCGGTGCCGTCGGGGAGGGCCAGGGCCGCCGCGCACATGAAGTGGGCACCGCGGTGTTCATCGGCGATGTCGCCGAGCTGGGCCAGGAGCAGGTCGAGGTTGGCCTTGTCGTCGCCGTGGCGGCCGGCCCAGCGGGCGGAGAAGATGCCGGGGGCGCCGTTCAGGACGTCCACGCAGAGGCCGGAGTCGTCGGCGATGGCGGGCAGGCCGGTGGCCTGGGCCAGGGCGTGGGCCTTGAGGAGTGCGTTTTCGGCGAAGGTGACGCCGGTTTCCTTGACGTCGGGGATGTCCGGGTACGCGTCCGCGCCGACCAGCTCGTGCGGCAGGCCGGCGTCGGACAGGATGGCGCGGAGTTCGGTGACTTTGCCCGCGTTGCGGGTGGCGAGGATCAGGCGGGTCATGGTCACCGATTATCCCCGGGGTGGGAGCGGGCCCCCACCGTCCCTCGTCAGGGGGTGCAGACCTTGGAGATCTCGGTGGCCGCGTCGGCGACCGGCTTGATGTCCGGGTTGGGGTTGCCCTGCTCGATGGCGGTGCGGACGTTCTTCACGGCGGCGGTCATGTCGTCGATGGCCTTGCCCAGGTCCGTGTTGTCGGTCTGGTCGCCGATCTTCTTCAGGTTCTGGTCGATCTGATCCAGGGCGGTCTTGGCGTCCTGGGGGCTGTTGCCCGCGTTGGAGACAGCCTGGGAGAGGTCGTTCGCGGCGTTGGTGATGGTCACCGCGGTGTTCGCGCAGTCGAGGGCCGTGGATATCGCGTCGCAGGCCGCGAGACCCGGGACGGTCAGGACCGCGGCCAGGGCCAGGGCGGCTGCGCGGTGGTGCTTCTGCATCGGGACGGTTCCCCCTCATGTGCGGGTGCGTTCGCGCGTACCTGCGTACGTACGTACCTGTGTGTGCTCGTGCGTGGACGGGCGTACGGCGGTGAGACCGTACGCCCGTGCTGTTGGGGACGTCGCCGGGCCCCGGGCGGTTGCGCCCCGGGCAGCTGCGTCAGCCCGTTGCGTCAGTCCGTCAGGCCGAGCGCGTGCAGCTGGATGGCTTCCAGGTCCGCGCAGCCGCCGGCGGCGAGGTCGAGCAGGGCGTTGAGTTCCTTGCGGTCGAAGGGCTCGCCCTCGGCGGTGCCCTGGACCTCGACGAAGCGGCCGTCGCCGGTGCAGACGACGTTCATGTCGGTCTCGGCGCGGACGTCCTCCTCGTAGCAGAGGTCGAGGAGGGGGACGCCGTCGACGATGCCGACGCTGACGGCGGCGACGGTGCCGGTGAGGGGCTTGCGGCCGGCCTTGATCAGCTTCTTCTGCTGGCCCCAGGCGATGGCGTCGGCGAGGGCGACGTAGGCGCCGGTGATGGCGGCGGTGCGGGTGCCGCCGTCGGCCTGGAGGACGTCGCAGTCGAGGACGATGGTGTTCTCGCCGAGGGCCTTGTAGTCGATGACGGCGCGGAGCGAGCGGCCGATGAGGCGGGAGATCTCGTGGGTGCGGCCGCCGATCTTGCCGCGGACGGATTCGCGGTCGCCGCGGGTGTTGGTGGAGCGGGGCAGCATCGAGTATTCGCTGGTGACCCAGCCTTCGCCGGAGCCCTTGCGCCAGCGCGGGACGCCTTCGGTGAAGGAGGCGGTGCAGAAGACCTTGGTGTCGCCGAAGGAGATGAGGACGGAGCCCTCTGCGTGCTTGCTCCATCCCCGTTCGATGGTGACCGGGCGGAGCTGTTCGGGCGTACGGCCGTCGATGCGAGACATGTTTCCGAGCCTAGCCGGTGCGGGGGGACGCGAAGACCCCGTCCGGGTGGTCCGGGACGGGGTCCGGCGAGCGGCGCGGGCGCTCAGGTCACATGAGGTCTTCGATCTCGGCGGCGATGGGGTCGGCGTCGGTGCCGATGACGACCTGGATGGCGGTGCCCATCTTGACGACGCCGTGGGCGCCGGCGGCCTTGAGGGCTGCTTCGTCGACGAGGTCGGGGTTGTTGACCTCGGTGCGGAGGCGGGTGATGCAGCCCTCGATCTCCTCGATGTTGTCGAGTCCGCCGAGCGCGGCGACGATCTTCTCAGCCTTGGTGGCCATGTGTTCTCCCTGAGTGCCTGAGGTGCGGGGACCGCTTGCGGCGTTCCGCGTCGTCACGGTAACCCACGTTTGGCCCATGTATGCGGGCGGACTTCCGGCTTCTGCCGAATGATGGCGATCAGCAGCTCCCGGCCCGTGGTGCGGTGGTGCTGCCACCGCACCACAACTGGTCTACACCAGTGTGGCGTCGCTGCCAAACCGGCCGGTGAGGGAGGTCCGATGAGCGCGAGCAGCACCGCTGCGGCACCGGGGCGGAGCCGGTGGAGCGGCCTCTTCCAGGAGCTCCAGAAGATGGGGCGCAGCCTTCAGCTGCCGATCGCGGTGCTGCCCGCGGCGGGCATCCTCACCCGGCTGGGGCAGCCGGACGTGTTCGGCGAGGACGGCCTGAACTGGAACGTCCTCGCCAAGGTGATGGACGGTGCCGGCAGTGCGCTGCTGGATCCCGACCTCGGACTGCCGCTGCTGTTCTGCATCGGCGTGGCGATCGGCATGGCGAAGAAGGCGGACGGTTCGACGGCGCTGGCGGCGGTGGCGGGGTTCCTCGTCTACCGGGGGGTGCTGCACGCGTTCGCGGAGCCCTGTCCGCCGGGGTCGACGGCGGTCGGGACTCCGGACGCGGGTGGCTGTCTGGCTCCCGGCAATACGTTCACCGGGTTCACGTTCCAGAATCCCGGGGTGTTCGGCGGGATCGTCATGGGCCTGCTGGCGGCCTGGTTCTGGCAGCGGTACCACCGGGTGAAGCTGGTGCCCTGGCTGGGCTTCTTCAACGGGCGCCGGCTGGTGCCGATCGTCATGTCGGTCGTCGCGATCGGCTTCGCCGCGGTGTGCCTGTGGGTCTGGCCGCCGGTGGGTGCCGGTCTGGAGAGCTTCTCCGACTGGCTGCGGGGGCTGGGGTCGTGGGGGGCGGGCATCTTCGGGGTGGCGAACCGAGCCCTGCTGGTGATCGGTCTGCACCAGTTCCTGAACGTGCCCCTGTGGTTCCAGTTCGGCTCGTACACGACGCCGGAGGGGCAGACGTACCACGGTGACATCAACATGTTCCTGCACGGGGACCCGAACGCGGGCATGTTCCTGTCGGGGTTCTTCCCGATCATGATGTTCGCGCTGCCGGCGGCGGCGCTGGCGATCACGCACTGTGCGAAGCCCAAGCGCCGGGCGGAGGTCGGGGGGCTGATGCTGTCGGTGGCGCTGACCTCGTTCGTCACGGGGATCACGGAGCCGCTGGAGTACTCGTTCCTGTTCGTGGCCCCGGCGCTGTACGCGGTGCACGCGGTGCTGACGGGCGTGTCGATGGCGGTGACCTGGGCGCTGGGCGTGCACGACGGGTTCAGCTTCTCGGCCGGGCTGATCGACTACGTCCTCAACTGGGGTCTGGCGACGAAGCCGTGGCTGATCATCCCGATCGGGTTGTGCTTCGCGGTCGTGTATTACGTCGTGTTCCGGTTCGCGATCACGAAGTTCGACCTGGCGACGCCGGGGCGGGAGTCGGACGAGGAGATCGAGGCGATGCAGGCGGATACGACCAAGGCGTAGCCGGCCGTACGGCGCCGCCGTCGCGCCGGCCGTTTCGGCCCTTCCTTCGAGGCCCCCGGACCCTTCGGTCCGGGGGCCTTCGGCCGTGCCGTCGCGGGCCCCGGAAGGGGACGTTCCAGGGTCTTTATCCCGCCGCGACGAGTGTGGCGCAGACCACAGGAAAACGAAGGTTCCTTATCTATCGCCGACCGTGCTACAACTGGTCTACACCACGCATTGGTGTAGACCACGGCAGCCGCTCCCGGGCTCCGTGCCACCGTATCGAGACGTCGCCGTCCCCGTGTGTGTCCTCCGGCGGCGCCTTGCACCTCCCCCCAGCCTCCGGCCGGGGGCACCCCCAGGAGGAAGTTGTGACCACGGCCAGCGCTGCCCCGGCGGCGGAAAAGAAGAAGGGTGCCGGGGCGATGGCTGTCATGCAGCGCATCGGCCGGAGCCTGATGCTCCCCGTTGCGGTGCTGCCCGCCGCCGCCCTCCTCGTGCGCCTCGGCGACAAGGACATGCTCGGCTCGGCCTCGCTGCCCGAGTTCATCAACAAGATCGCCGGCTATATGACCGCGGGCGGCGGAGCGATCCTCGACAACATGGCGCTGCTGTTCGCCGTCGGCATCGCGATCGGCTTCGCCAAGAAGTCCGACGGCTCCACGGCCCTCGCCGCCGTCACCGGCTACCTGGTCTTCAAGAACGTACTGGCCACGTTCACCGACTCCAACCTGCCCAAGGTCGCGAAGGTCATCGACGGCAAGGTCGCCATGGTCGAGGCCCCGGTCGACGCCAAGGTCCTCGGCGGCGTCGTCATGGGCATCGTGGTCGCCCTGATCTACCAGAAGTTCTACCGGACCAAGCTGCCCGAGTGGGCGGGCTTCTTCGGCGGCCGCCGCCTGGTCCCGATCCTGTCGGCCTTCGCCGGTCTGGTCATCGGCATCGTCTTCGGCCTGATCTGGCCGGTCCTGGGCAAGGGCCTGCACGGCCTCGGCGAGTGGCTCGTCGGCTCCGGCGCCGTGGGCGCGGGCATCTTCGGTGTCGCCAACCGCGGTCTGATCCCGGTCGGCATGCACCACCTGCTGAACTCCTTCCCGTGGCTGCAGGCCGGCGAGTACAACGGCAAGAGCGGCGACATCGCCCGCTTCCTGGCCGGCGACCCGTCCGCCGGCCAGTTCATGACCGGCTTCTTCCCGATCATGATGTTCGCCCTCCCGGCCGCCTGCCTGGCGATCGTCCACTGCGCCCGCCCCGAGCGCCGCAAGGTCGTCGGCGGCATGATGTTCTCCCTCGCGCTCACCTCCTTCGTCACCGGCGTGACCGAGCCGATCGAGTTCACCTTCATGTTCATCGCCCCGGTCCTGTACGCCCTCCACGCGGTGCTGACCGGTGTCTCCATGGCGCTGACCTGGGCGCTCGGCATGAAGGACGGGTTCGGCTTCTCCGCCGGAGCCATCGACTACGCGCTGAACTTCGGCAAGGCGACCAACCCGCTGGGGCTGGCGCTGGTCGGCCTCTGCTTCGCCGCCGTGTACTACGTGGTGTTCCGCTTCGCGATCACCAAGTGGAACCTCCCGACGCCGGGCCGCGAGTCCGACGAGGAGCTGGCCGAGCTGCTGAAGGCCGAGGCCAAGTAGGCCGCGGGGCCGGATCCCGGCCCCCTGCCCCGGCCCCGGGCTTCCCTGGCCCCGGGGCAACGGCGGAGCCCCCGTCCTCCCTTCCGGAGGGCGGGGGCTCCGCCGTTCCCGCAGGACCGCCGCCGTCAGGCCGCCGCCGTCAGGCCGCTGCTGTCACCAGGGCGTTCCCGTCACGAGGCCGCTCCCGTGCGGACGCGGTGCTCGCGCCAGAAGGAGGTGAGGTCGGTGGTCGTCGCCGCCTGGGCCGCACGCTGGAAGTCGGCGGTCGTGGAGACCCCGTACCAGTGGTCCCGCGCGTACTTCTTCAGCATCGCGGCCATGGCCTGGGGGCCCAGCACCTTCTCCAGATCGTGCAGCACGCAGCCGCCGTTGTAGTAGACGAAACGGCTCCAGCCGGGGCCGTAGGCGGCCCAGTAGCCCATCGAGTTGGTGACCGCCTGGGTGTCGTCGTCCCAGCTGGCGTACTCCGCGCACGATTCGCCGTTGTCGCCCATGAGCAGATCGCCGGAGTACACGGCGAACGCCTCGTCCAGCCACGGCGACGCGTACTCGTCGTTGCCGACGATGCCGTACCACCACTGGTGGGCCAGCTCGTGGATGATTCCGCTGCCGGACTCGGTGGCCCAGACCAGGACCAGGCCGGGGAACTCCATGCTGCCGATGGGCGCGAACCGGTCGCTCAGGATCGCGTCGACCTCGCCGTAGGGGTAGCGGCCGAACCGCTTCCCGAGGTCGTCGATGGCGCGGAGCGCGTCCGCGCGGGCGGTCTCCACCCAGGCGGCCGGGGTGCCGTCGGTCCAGTACGTGCGCACGGTGACGCCGCCCGGCGACGTGGCCGTGCCGCTGCGGAACGGGCCGGCCGCCCACGCGAAGTCCCGCACCTGCCGGGCGGTGCTGGTGGTGACGGTGCGGCCGGGGGTGCCCGGCCGGGTGGTGGTGGTGCCGGTCGCCGGGACCTTCAGCGCGGTCGGGTGGTCGAGGGTCACCCGGAAGTCGGAGGCCAGCGCGTAGTAGCTCTCGCCCCGGTCGACGTGGGGGTCCAGGTGCCAGCCCTGCGCGTCCCGGACGGCCAGCACCGGCAGGGCGTTGCCGAGGTAGCGGTGGGCGCCTTCGCGTCCGAAGCGGTGCAGCCGGTCGGGGACGGTGATCGAGACGTCGAAGCCGACGGTGGCCCGGCCGCCGGGCGGCAGCGGGGCGGGCAGTGCGATCCGTACCGCGGTGCACCCGACCGACGGGGCGTCCGGGGTGCCTCCGGTCACCCGGCCGATCCGGACCGGGGAGGGATTCTGCGGGGTGCCGCAGCCGTCGGTGCCGTTGCCCCAGAGGCGGACGTAGACCTCGCGCAGCGGCTCGGCGGAACGGTTGCCGAAGGTGACGGTCTCGCGGCCGGTCCACCGGGTGCCGGTGTCGTCGGCGCGCAGGTCGGCGCGGTACGAGGGCCGGGAGGGGGCGGCGTGCTCGGCGCGCCCGCTGCCGTACCCGCCGTCCTGCCCGCTCCCGGGCCCGCCGCCCTGGACGCTGGCGGGGCCGCTGCCCTGTCCGGTGCCGTTCCCGGGGTCTGCGGCGGCTGGGGAAGCGAGCGCGCCCGCCCCCAGGAGTGCCGCCAGTAACGCGCCCGCGATGCTGTGCCCGATCCGTCTCATGGTCCGCCCCCGTGGTCGTGGCCGCAGTCGCGGCCTTTGGCATGTACGCCGCCGACGCTACGGGACCGGGCACCGGCGTGCACGTGCCGCACGCCACTCCAACGCGGTGTGTACGGCCCCGACTTCGGGGAGGGTCGCCCGGCTCAGACCTCGTAGACCGCGCCCGCGAAGGCGAGCTCGCTCGGGCCGTCGTAGACCGCACGCGCGTCGGCGAGGTTCTGCTGGGCGTCGGTCCACGGGGGGACGTGCGTCAGCACCAGCCGTCCGGCGCCGGCCCGCCGGGCGTACTCGCCGGCTTCCCGGCCGTTGAGGTGCAGGTCCGGGATGTCCTCCTTGCCGTGCGTGAAGGACGCCTCGCAGAGGAAGAGGTCGGTGCCCTCGGCCAGCAGGCCCAGCTCGGTGCAGACACCGGTGTCGCCGGAGTAGGTCAGGGACCGGCCGCCGTGCTCGACCCGGATGCCGTACGCCTCCACGGGGTGGGCGAGCTTCTCGGTGCGCACCTGGAACGGGCCGATCTCGAACGTCCCGGACTTGAGGGTGCGGAAGTCGAAGACCTCGCTCATCGACCGCTCGTCGGGTACGTCGTCGTAGGCGGTGGCCAGCCGCCGCTCGGTGCCTTCCGGCCCGAAGACGGGGATGGGGCCGCAGCGGCCGCCTTCGTGGCGGTAGTAGCGGGCGACGAAGTACGCGCACATGTCGATGCAGTGGTCGGCGTGCAGGTGGCTCAGGAAGATCGCGTCGAGGTCGTACAGACCGATGTGGCGCTGCAGCTCGCCGAGGGCGCCGTTGCCCATGTCGAGGAGCAGCCGGAAGCCGTCGGCCTCGACGAGGTAGCTCGAACAGGCCGATTCCGCGGACGGGAACGACCCCGAGCAGCCGACGACGGTGAGCTTCATGGAGCAGGAACCTCCGTGGGGATCGGCGGAGCCGTGCGTGGGTCGAGCGTAAGGCGCGGAACGTCCGGTCGCTCCTCCGCGGCGGGCCGTTGTGGGGGAACTCACCTGTGGTGTCACCCGGGTGAGCGACCGGCGGGGTCCGGGTTGCCGTGCCGCCGGTATGCGGAATGCCGCCGGGCCGGCGTCGGGGGTGTGCCGTGCCGGGCGGCCGGGGTGCGGGTCCATTACGGTCGGTATATGGACACGTCGTGGTGGCCGGCGGCCGCCGCGGTGGTGGCCGTCGTGCTCGTGGTGCTGGTCGCGGGCCGCCGCCCCGCTCCCCCGCCGCCCGCCCGGGCCCGGCACGGCACCGGTCCGGAGCCGAGACCCCGGCCCGGTGAGATCTGGCGGCTGGACGACGGCCTCACCTGCCTGGTGCTGTCGGTACGGGCGCACCGGGTGCGGATCGCACGGATCACCACGAAGTACCACGACGAGCGTCCGGGCGTGCTGCCGTTGCCGCCGGGCGGGGTGGGCGATGTGCACGGCCGGGCGGGCTTCCTGGAGGCGGACCGGCCGGTGGAGGTGTCGGTGTGGGACTGCCGGACGCGGGTCGGGGAGCTGGATCCGGCCCTGTGGGACGAGGTGAAGGGGCTGGGAGGCGGGCGATGATCCGGTTGAAGCGGGTGTACGAGGCTCCGGATCCGGTGGAGGACGGGGTGCGGGTGCTGGTGGACCGGCTGTGGCCGCGGGGGCTGGCGAAGGCGGACGCGGGGGTGGACGAGTGGCCCAAGGCGGTGACTCCGTCGGCGGAGCTGCGGAAGCGGTACCACTCGGGGGAGCTGGGGTTCGCGGAGTTCCGCGAGAGGTACGAGGCGGAGCTGGGCGGGGCGGAGGCGGGGGTGGAGGTGGCTCGGCTGCGGGCGATGGCTCTGGCGGGGACGGTGACGTTGCTGACGGCGGTGAAGGAGCCGGGGGCGAGTCATGCGGCCGTGCTCGCGGAGTATCTGGCTGCGGCGTCGTAGGGGGCGGGGGTTGCATGCGGGAGCGCCCGCCCCCGGTGGGGCGGGCGCTCCGGGGGATCCGGGGCGTCAGTCGAAGACGCTGCCGCTGCGGTCGACGCAGAGGGCCCAGATCACGAAGACGCAGATGGCGATCGCGACGATGGACCAGAAGGGCTGGTAGGGCAGCCACAGGAAGTGGAAGATGGCGGCGATGGCGGTCAGTGCGATGCCGACGGCCCGGCCCCAGGTCGTGCCCTTGAGGATCGCGAGGCCGGTGACCAGGAGCAGGATGCCGATCACGATGTGGATCCAGCCCCAGCCGGTCAGGTCGAACTTGAAGGTGTAGCCGCGGACCCGGAAGATGACGTCGTCGTTGGCCAGTGCGGCGATGCCTTCCAGGATCCCGAACACGCCGATGACCATCATCATGACGGCGGCGAACATGGCACCGCCCGCCGCCCAGGGTGACGACTCCCCGGTCGGGGAAGGGCGGCGGGGAGATCCCGGAGCCGCGGGGTTGGGGGTGGTCGTCATCGCGCCACCATCCTCTCTGTGCGGTCGGTCGAGCACGTTCAGCGTCGACCGGGACCGCCGTCCCGGCGACTCCCGCGGGCCGTTCGGGTGACCCGGGTGGTGTCGGGAGTGGTGGCGCGACGGTGTCGGGAGTGGTGGCGCGAGGGGTGCCGGGTGGGCCGTCGGCGCGGCGCCCCGGCAGCCGAACGGCCCGCGTCCGCCGGGGGTGCCGGGGGCGCGGGCCGTGAGGTGGAGAGGGGCGGCGGGGCGGCTACGCCCAGAGCTGGCCCTGGAGGACCTCGATGGCCTCTTCCGTGGTGGCCGCCGTGTAGACGCCCGTCGAGAGGTACTTCCAGCCGCCGTCGGCGACGACGAACACGATGTCGGCGGACTCGCCCGCCTTGACCGCCTTCTTCCCGACGCCGATGGCCGCGTGCAGCGCCGCTCCGGTGGAGACGCCCGCGAAGATGCCCTCCTGCTGGAGCAGCTCGCGGGTGCGGGTCACCGCGTCGGCGGAGCCGACGGAGAAGCGGGTGGTCAGCACGGAGGCGTCGTAGAGCTCCGGGACGAAGCCCTCGTCGAGGTTGCGCAGGCCGTACACCAGGTCGTCGTACCGCGGTTCGGCGGCGACGATCTTCACGTCCGGCTTGTGCTCGCGCAGGTAGCGGCCCACGCCCATCAGCGTGCCGGTGGTGCCCAGGCCCGCCACGAAGTGGGTGATCGAGGGCAGGTCGGCGAGGATCTCCGGGCCGGTGCCGGCGTAGTGGGCGCCGGCGTTGTCCGGGTTTCCGTACTGGTAGAGCATCACCCAGGACGGGTTCTGCGCGGCCAGTTCCTTCGCCACGCGGACCGCGGTGTTGGAACCGCCCGCGGCCGGCGAGGAGATGATCTCGGCTCCCCACATGGCGAGCAGGTCACGCCGCTCCTGCGACGTGTTCTCCGGCATGACGCACACGATCCGGTAGCCCTTGAGCTTCGCCGCCATGGCCAGCGAGATGCCCGTGTTGCCCGAGGTGGGCTCCAGGATCGTGCACCCGGGGGTGAGCCTGCCGTCCTTCTCCGCCTGCTCGACCATGTGCAGGGCCGGACGGTCCTTGATCGAGCCGGTCGGGTTGCGGTCCTCCAGCTTCGCCCAGATGCGGACGTCCTCGGAGGGCGAGAGGCGGGGCAGGCGGACCAGCGGGGTGTTGCCGACCGCCGCCAGCGGGGAGTCGTAGCGCATTACTTCGAGCCGCCGGCCACGGCCGGGAGGATCGTGACGTTGTCCCCGTCGGAGAGCTTGGTGGTGATGCCTTCGAGGAAGCGGACGTCCTCGTCGTTGAGGTAGACGTTGACGAAGCGGCGCAGCTGGCCGTTGTCGACGATGCGCTCCTGGATGCCCTGGTGGCGGGTCTCCAGGTCGGCGAAGAGCTCGGCGAGGGTGGCGCCCTCGCCGGTCACGGCCTTCTGGCCGCCGGTGTAGGTGCGGAGGATGGTCGGGATGCTGACCTCGATGGCCATGACTGGCTCCAGAATCGTCACGTAGGGGCGGGCGCGCGCGGCTCTTCGCCCCCGCGCGGGTGGGGCGTGTGGTGCTGGGTGGTGCGGCGGTTCAGGCAGCGGAACAGATCGCGCTGGCGAGGCGGCACAGGTCGACGTGCAGCCGCGCCACGAGCAGCAGCTGCCTGCCGGGCGTCTCGATGCTCACGTCGTGGGAAACCATGCGGGCATCGTAACGATTCCCCGTCACCCGAAAGGAGTGTCGTCTCGGATCTCGGACCTAAAACGTTCACATGTCGGGCAGAGTGGGGTCAGTACGCCGCCACGACCTGCACTTCTTCCTCGGTGATGACCCCGTCCACGATCCGGTACGAGCGGAACTGGAAGTCGCCGAGGCCGTCGGTGTCGGCGGTCGAGACGAGGACGTAGTGGGCGCCGGGCTCGTTGGCGTAGGTGACGTCGGTGCGCGAGGGGTAGGCCTCGGTCGCGGTGTGCGAGTGGTAGACGATCACGGGTTCCTCGTCCCGCTGGTCCATCTCGCGGTAGAGCTTCAGCAGGTCCTTGGAGTCGAACTCGTAGAACGTGGGCGACCGGGCGGCGTTGAGCATGGGGATGAAGCGCTCGGGGCGGCCGGTGCCGACGGGGCCGGCCACGACGCCGCAGGCCTCGTCGGGGTGGTCCTTGCGGGCGTGTTCGACGATCCGGTCGTGCAGGTCCTGGGTGATGGTCAGCATGAGCGACAGGATAAGCAGACGGGCCCTCCCGTACCGAGGAACGGAACGGGAGGGCCCGGATGCTGGACAGGGGCCGGTGACGGCGGGTGCCGTGGCCGGTGCGGCCCGGGTTGCGGCCCGGGTCGCGGCCCGGGTCGCAGCCCGGGTTACGAACGCTTGGCGAAGGCCGCGTTCTGCGGGTTGCGGCTCTTGAGCACCAGGTAGGTGACGCCCAGGAGGGCACCCCACAGCGGGGCGCAGTAGAGCGAGATGCGGGCGTCCTTGTCGGCCCCCATCATCACGATGACCATGGCGATGAAGGCGAGCGCGAACCAGCTGGTCCACGGGGACCCGGGGGCCTTGAACGGGGAGGCGGGCAGTTCGCCGCGGTCCGCCTTGGCCCGGTAGCGGATCTGGCAGACGAGGATCATGACCCAGGCCCACATGCCGGAGATGGTGGCGAAGGAGACGACGTAGTCGAAGGCCTTGCCGGGGGCCACGTAGTTGATCCAGACGCCGGCGAGCATCAGCGAGGCCGAGAAGGTGGTGCCGGCCAGCGGGGTGCCGTTCCTGGTGAGCCGGGTGAAGAACTTCGGGCCCTGGCCGTTGAGCGCGAGGTCGCGCAGCATGCGGCCGGTGGAGTACATGCCCGAGTTGCAGGAGGAGAGGGCGGCCGTCAGGACGACGAAGTTGACGATGGCGGCGCCGACGCCCAGGCCCATCCGCTCGAAGGCGGCCACGAAGGGCGAGACGCCCGGCTGGAAGTGCGACCAGGGCACGACCGAGAGGATCATGATCAGGGCGCCGACGTAGAAGACGGCGATCCGCCACGGCACGGTGTTGATGGCCTTGGGGAGCGTCTTCTCGGGGTCCTTGGACTCGCCCGCGGTGACGCCGACCAGCTCGACGGCGAGGAAGGCGAAGACGACGATCTGCAGGGTCATCAGGGTGCCGCCGATGCCCTTGGGGAAGAACCCGCCGTCGTTCCACAGGTTGGCGACTGAGGCGGTCTCGGCGGCGTCGGAGAAGCCGACGGTGAGGATGCCGGCGCAGATCAGGATCATGCCGACGATGGCGGTGACCTTGACCATGGAGAACCAGAACTCCAGCTCGCCGAAGAGCTTCACGGAGATGAGGTTCGCCGCGTAGAGGACGACGGTGAAGATCAGCGCGTATGCCCACTGCGGGAAGCTGTCGCCGGTCCAGTACGCCATGTACTTGGCGGCGGCGGTCACCTCGGTGATGCCGGTGACCACCCAGAACAGCCAGTACGTCCAGCCGGTGGCATAGCCCCAGAAGGGGCCGAGGAACTCGCGGGCGTAGTCCGAGAAGGAGCCCGCGACGGGGCGGTACATGAGCAGTTCGCCCAGGGCCCGCATGATGAAGAAGATGACCAGGCCCGCGATGGCGTAGGCCAGGATCAGGCTGGGGCCGGCCTTGGAGATGGCCTTGCCCGCGCCCAGGAAGAGCCCGGTGCCGATGGCTCCGCCGATCGCGATCATCTGGATCTGGCGGGCTCCGAGCGTGCGGTGGTAGCCCTCGCCCCCCGCTGCTTCGCCGCCGTCGGGGCGGTCGTTGGTCTCGACCTGCACAGAGGTCATGTTTGGTGCGCCTTTCTCCACGCCGACCCGCGCCGGTTGCGGCGGCTGCGAGTCGGGTCCTCGTCCCCCCGGATACGGATGGAGTTGCACACCGGCGGTCTGCCGGCTCAAGCGCCGCCGCCGGGGCATGGGTGGCGTCCCGGCGGCGGTCGAGAAGATTTATCACGGGTTTATGGGTCATGTGCGACATGGATTGTGACCCGGGACACAGGGAGAGCGGGGCAAAGGCGCGGAAATGGATCAGATCACCGCATGGCGGTGATCTGATCGTTATCCGGATTTGAGCGTCCGCTGAGCGAACGGATTGGTGAACGGCCGTCAGGCGGGGCGTCAGGCGAGGGTTTCGATGAGGGTCTCCTGGAGTCCGCCGAGCCACAGATAGGCCATCACCAGGGGCTTGCGCGGGTCCTCGTCGGGCAGCCGGAACAGCTGCTCGCTCTGCTCGTCCTCGGTGATCTCCAGCCGGGCGCCGATGGTCAGCCGCAGGTCGTTGAGGGAGCCCAGCCAGCGCAGCGGCAGTTCCCCGGTGAGCTCCAGCACGGCCCCGCCGTCACCCGCGGGGGTGAGCGCGTTCAGGCTCTGTACGACGGCCAGCGCGTCCTCCCGCTTGCGGGTGCGCAGGTCGTTCTCGGTGAACCGGCGGAACTCGGACGACCGCTCCTTCAGCTCGGCCGGGTCCACGCCCTCGTCCTCCGCGGAGGGGCCGCCGTAGGCGTCGGGGAACAGCCGGGCCAGGGCCGGGTCGGACGGGGGCTCGGTCGGGCCCTCCGCGAACAGCGCGGCCAGCGGGTCGGCGTCGGGCTCGTCGCCGCCGGGGCCGGGGCCGATCAGCTCCAGGAGCTGCACGACGAGGGAGCGCAGGATGGAGATCTCGACCTCGTCCAGCGCGACGGCGGCACCGCCGCCCTTGAGCGGCACGAAGGTGCCGGGAGCGCGCCCCATCAGTTGCGGTCCTGGGAGAGGGTCGCCCACAGGCCGTAGCCGTGCATGGCCTGCACGTCGCGCTCCATTTCCTCGCGGGTGCCGCTGGACACGACCGCCCGCCCCTTGTGGTGTACGTCCAGCATCAGTTTGTGCGCCACGTCCTTGGAGTAGCCGAAGTACGCCTGGAACACGTAGGTCACGTAGCTCATGAGGTTGACCGGGTCGTTGTGCACCAGGGTCACCCAGGGGACGTCGGGTTCGGGGACCGCGGCCGTCTCTTCGGCCGATTCGGTGCGTTCGATCTCAATGGGAGCAACACTCACTCGTCCCATGCTGCCACCTCGCGGGCGGCCCCGCTTGGACGGGTCCCCTGACCGTGTCCGGGGGCTCACCATTAGATCTCGTCACTTTGACGAAATGTGCGCTAGCATCCCTGACATGAACCCTGCGGACCTGGGCCTGCCGGTGGACGTGCCGTCGACAGCGCTCTTCACGGATCACTACGAGCTCACGATGCTGAAGGCGGCTCTGGCCAACGGCACGGCGGACCGCCGCTCGGTCTTCGAGGTGTTCACCCGCCGGCTGCCCGAGGGGCGGCGCTACGGCGTGGTGGCGGGCACCGGCCGGGTGCTGGACGCGGTGGAGAACTTCCGCTTCGACTCGGCGGTGCTGGAGTTCCTGCGGGAGCGGGACGTCGTCGACATGCGGACCCTGGACTGGCTGTCCTCGTACCGCTTCTCCGGCGACATCTGGGGCTACCCGGAGGGCGAGGTCTACTTCCCCGGCTCGCCGATCCTGCGGGTGGAGGGCACCTTCGCCGAGTGCGTGCTGCTGGAGACGGTGATCCTCTCGATCCTCAACCACGACTCGGCGATCGCCGCGGCGGCCTCCCGGATGGCCTCGGCGGCCGGTGACCGGCCGCTGCTGGAGATGGGGGCGCGGCGGACCCACGAGCTGGCGGCCGTCGCCGCCTCCCGGGCCGCCTACGTCGGCGGCTTCACCTCCACCTCGGACCTGGCGGCCGGCTTCCGCTACGGGATCCCCACGATCGGCACGTCCGCCCACGCGTTCACCCTGCTGCACGACTCGGAGCGGGACGCCTTCCGCGCCCAGGTGGACTCGCTGGGCCAGGGCACCACCCTGCTGGTGGACACCTACGACGTCGCGGAGGCGGTACGGACGGCCGTGGAGGTCGCCGGGACCGGGCTGGGCGCGGTCCGCATCGACTCCGGCGACCTGCTGCTGGTCGCGCACCGGGTGCGGCACCAGCTGGACGAGCTCGGTGCGACCGGGACGCGGATCGTGGTCACCTCCGACCTGGACGAGTACGCGATCGCCTCGCTGGCGGCGGCTCCGGTGGACGCGTACGGCGTGGGCACCCAGCTGGTGACCGGCAGCGGGCACCCCACCTGCTCGATGGTCTACAAGCTGGTCGCCCGTGCCGGCTCCGACGACCCCAAGGCCCCCCTGGTCCCGGTGGCCAAGAAGTCCACGGGCGGGAAGACCTCGATCGGCGGCCGCAAGTGGGCCGCCCGGCGGCGGGACGCGGAGGGCGTCGCGGAGGCGGAGGTCGTCGGCACCGGCCCGGTGCCGCAGGCGCTGGCCGGGTCGCAGCTGCTGGTCCAGCTGGTCAAGGGCGGCGAGGTGGTCGCCCGCGAGCCGCTGGACGCGGCGCGGGACCGGCACCGGGCGGCGCGGGCGGCACTGCCCCTGTCTGCGACGCAGCTGTCGCGGGGGGAGCCGGTCATCCCGACCGAGTACGTGTGACCCCTCCGGGGGCGGGGCGGGCGGGCGCTGCGGTGGCCGTGCGGCCGAGCCAGGCCCGGGCGACGCCCCGGCCCCCTCTCGGGGGCTCCGCCCCACACCCCGCCGGGGCCGGGGCGGGCGGGCCGCTGCGCGGAGCCGTCCCCTCCCCACCCTTTCCCGAAACCGGGGCTGCGCCCCGGACCCCGTACCGGGCCGGGCGTCGGCCCGGATCCCTGGGTCTGGGGCAGGGCCCCAGTTACGGGAAGGGGCGGGGTGGGGAAGAAGCCCCGCAGGGGACACCAACGAGCACAGGGCACATCGCAACACTGCGCAACACTCAGTGCTTTTGCGACACTTCGAGCTAAGGACCGCGTCATGCACCGCGCACTGATCGTCGTCGACGTACAGAACGACTTCTGCGAAGGCGGCAGCCTCGCGGTCGCCGGCGGCGCCGACGTCGCCGCCGCCATCACCGAGCTGATCGCCCAGGCCACGCCGGGCTACCGGCACGTGGTCGCCACCCGTGACCACCACGTCGACCCCGGCGACCACTTCGCCCGCCCGCCGGCCGAGCCGGACTACGAGAACAGCTGGCCGGTGCACTGCGTGGCCGGCACCGAGGGCGTCGGGTTCCACCCGAACTTCGCCCCCGCCGTCGCCTCGGGCGCCGTCGCGGCCGTCTTCGACAAGGGCGCGCACGCCGCGGCGTACAGCGGCTTCGAGGGCGCCGACGAGAACGGCGCCGGCCTGGCGGAGTGGCTGCGCGAGCGCGGCGTCACCGAGGTCGACGTGGTCGGCATCGCCACCGACCACTGCGTCCGGGCCACCGCGCTCGACGCGGTCCGCGAGGGCTTCCGTACACACGTCCTGCTCGACCTGACCGCGGGCGTGGCCCCGCACACCACCGAGCGGGCCCTCGCGGAGCTCCGGGAGGCCGGGGTGGAGCTGACCGGCGCGCCCGTGCTGACGGGCGCGTAGGAGCGGCGCGTAGGAGCGGCGCGTAGGAGCGGCGCGTAGGAGCGGCGCGGCGGCCCCGGGCGCGGCGGGCTGCTAGGCGCCGCGCAGCAGGGCGCCTATCGGGTGCCAGAGCTCGGACGCGCGGTCGGGTACGGTCCGCCACAGCAGGCCGTCGGGGTGGTGGAGCACCGCGGTGACCTCGTCCGGGGTCGGCGGCTGGGTGTTCCCCCGCAGGTAGACGGCCCGCATGCCGAGGTTCCGCAGCCGGGTCAGGGCGCGGGCCCGGTTCGCGGCGTGGACGAGTACGCGGACGGGTCCGTCCGCGGCGTCGGGGCAGCCGCTGCCCGCCGGCCCGGAGTCGGGTCTGGGCAGCGTCAGGGCCACCACGACGCTGCCGGTCGGCAGCTTGACGAAACCTCCACCTGGCATGAACAGCACATCCCCCGTGAGACGGTCCCCGGCCGGGACCGGTCAAGCCCTCGGCCGGTGCGGGCGTCCGTGACGGCACCCGTGTTCGCATCCAACCGCGATCGGCCGCCGCCCGCTAGTGGGCGACGGCCGATCATGGTTTGACCTGCGGTTTTACCGACTACTTGGTCGAGGGACCGACCTCGATCGTCATCTGGAGGCCGTCGTAGGTCTCCTTGGCGATCTTGATCTTGGTGTTGGTGTCCGAGACCTTGACGGAACCGGTCGGGTTCTCGTCGTAGTAGTACTTGCCCTTGTGGTCGTCAAAGACCATGTTGGCGGCCTTCGGCTTCACGAACAGCTCCTGGCCGTTCTTGTGCAGGGTGAAGGCGTCCGTCGAGTACGCGCTGAAGGTGGCGTCGTACGGCTGGATCTTGTTCCGCAGCAGGGTGCCGTCCGCCCACTTCATGGGCTTGGCGTTGGCGTCGACCGGCAGGATCAGGCCCTGGCCCGGGTGGACGCTGGTGTTGTTGTCCTTCTGGGAGGTGTCCCAGAGCCAGACCAGCAGACCGTCCTGGTACGGGTAGTGCTCGACCCAGTCGGGACGGGTCGAGGACCAGCCGAAGTTGTACGGGCCGACCTTGAGGGTGCGGTCGTACGAGACGTAGCGGCGGTTCTCCGCGAGGTAGTACTGCGCGTAGTCCTTGGTGAAGCCGCCGCCGATCCGGGAGAAGCCCTTGCCGGTCCAGCCGTTGTCGCCGTTCTCGGCGCCGTCGGTGAACAGGTTCGCGCCGTCGGCCTTCACCGCGATGGCGTCGGCGGTGAAGCCCTTGCCGCCCGCGCCGCCGTCCGTCTGGTAGCGGAAGCGGAGGTCGACCTTCTTGCCCGCGTAGGCGTCGAGCGGGAAGTTCAGGTCCTGCCAGCCGCCGGAGACGTCGGTCAGCGACGGGGAGCCCGCGGCGTCGACCGGGATGGCCTTGCCGTTGGCGGTGCCGGCGAGGGCGGTCCAGGTGGCGCCGCCGTCGGTGGACACCTCGGTGTAGAGGTAGTCGTAGTCCTTCTCGATGTCCCACCAGCCCTTGAGGGACAGCGCGGCGGACTTCTTGCCGGTCAGGTCGACGGACCGGGTCAGGGTGTTCTTGAGGTCGTCACCCATGCCCGACCACCACTGGTTGGCACCCTCGGCGGGGGCCACCACGTCGGTGCGGACCTGCTTCTTGGGCAGCTCGACGACCAGCGCCTGCTTGTCCTTGGTGTTGTACTCGGACACGCCCAGCTTGTGGGTGGACTTCGTGGCGGCCTTGGCCCGGTCGTAGTTCAGCCAGCCGAGCTGCAGCTTGTCCCAGGCGTTCATGTCGCCCGGCATGTCACCTATGGAGTCCTTGCCCTCGCCGAGCCAGGAGCCGGCCGACATCAGGGACCAGAAGCCCACCGAGTTGTCGCCGCCACCGGTGGTGTCGTAGAGGTCCGGCAGACCCAGGTCGTGGCCGTACTCGTGGGCGAAGACACCGAGGCCGCCGTTCTCGGGCTGCATGGTGTAGTCGCCGACCCAGATGCCGCTGTTGCCGATCTGGGTGCCGCCGGCCTTGTTGTTCTCCGGGCCGGTCTTGCCCGCGTTGGTGCCGTAGGCGTACCAGCGGTGCGCCCACAGCGCGTTGGTGCCCTCGGCGCCGCCGCCGGCCGACTCGTCCTCGCCCGCGTGGACGATCTGGAAGTGGTCGATGTAGCCGTCGGGCTCGTTGAAGTTGCCGTCGCCGTCGTGGTCGTAACGGTCCCACTGGTCGTACTGCGCCAGCTTGGCCTTGATCTCGGCGTCGGTCTTGCCGGCCGCCTTCTGCTTCTCGACCCAGGCGGTCACGCCGTCGCGGACGGTGTCCCAGACGTTGGCGCAGTTGGTCTGGCCGCAGTAGTTGGAACCGTAACGGGCCTCGTTGTACTGGACCTTGACCCAGTCGGCGACCTCACCGTCGACCGAGTAACGGCCCGAGGAGGTCTTCTCGTAGTAGGTCTTCAGCGAGTCCTTGCCCTTGCCCGTACCGAAGTAGAGCTCCTGGAAGTACTGCTGGTTGAAGTCCTTGCGCCAGGCGGTGCTGTTGTCCTTGGCCCGGTCGGGCTGCGGGATCGTGTTGTGCAGCGGACCGGGGGTGCCGCCGTACTTCAGGACCGGGGGCTTGGGGCCGTCCGGGCCGTCCGGGTCGAAGGTGGTCGTGTCGTCGACCTTGTCCCCGAACTCGACCAGGATGGTGAAGATCTTGTCGGTCTTCTCGCGGGCGAGCTCGACGTACTTGGCGTCGTCGAGCTTGACGACCTTCGAGGAGCCCCGCTGCTCGGTCTTCTTCTTGCCCGACAGCACCTGCTCCAGGGCGGCCTTGCGGGCCTGCTCCTGCTGCTTGCTGAACGGACCCTTCAGGTCGTGCTCCACCCGGGTCTTGGCCGGAGCGGTCGGGTCCTGCTGGTCGGAGGCCGGGGCCCCGCTGGCGGGGGACGGCCCCCACCCGGAATCGGCCTGCGCGGCGCTGCCGAGGACGATGCCGGACGCCGCGGTGGCGGCCAGGGTCACGGCGATGGCGGCGGCACGCACGGCACGCCGCCTCGCAGAATTGTTGGTCACTTGATGTGTTCCCCTCCCGCGGCCGCTCATGGACGTCCGGAACTTCGCCAAAGGAGTGGGGTGTTCCGCGCGGCGCGCGTCTCAAGTGACGCCATTTGACCGGAGCGAAGCAAGAAAAGACAGACCTTGACTTGGACCGGTCAATTGCACTATGCGGTCAGTTGGTTCCGATATCCGGACACCAATCGGGCATTTCGCCCCTCGCGTTCAGCCCGGCGAACGCGTGAGCCCCGTGCGCCCCCCGTGCTCCGGCACCGTGTGTCAGGTCACGCTTACCGGCGGTCCCGTGCGGGAACCAACCGTCTTGGAGCACCTCCGCCTTGAGGACGGATACCGCCATGCCGCGACCGACCGCCGCACAGCTCGCCTACGGGTCCGCGACCGTGATCGCCTCGACCATCGCCATGCTCCTGCTCTCACAGACCAGTGCCGGAGCGGGCATCGCCGTCATCACCACCGCCGCCCTGGCGCTCGGGCTGCTGGTGGCGGTCACCGTACCGCCGCCGGGGCGGCGCCGGAAGACCGCGGACGAGGGCGGACGCGCGGCGACGGCCGGGTCCGCCGGGGCTCCGGCGGCCGGGGACATGGCGGCGGCCGCCCGGGTTCCTGAACCCCGGACGGCCGCGGCCGAACATTCCGTACAGCTCTGACGCTCCGGCCCTGCGCGACCAGGCCGCGCCTTTCGGATCAGGCCGCGGTGACCACCACCGTCTTGGCCACCTTGTCGTGCAGGCCCTGCTTGTACGGCTTGTCCACGAGCATCGAGACGATGAGCGCGAGCGGCCACAGGCAGAAGCAGCACAGCAGGGTGGGGATCCACAGCATGGCGGCGCGCCCCAGGGCGGTGCCGGACGCCGGCACGCTGCCGTCGTTGAGCATCGCCACGCGCATGTGCAGCATCTTCTTGCCGAGGGTCTGGCCGTTCTTCCTGGTGAAGAACCAGTCGTAGCCGACGAAGGCGATGATCGCGATCAGCGTCCAGATCAGCCCGGAGCCGTTGTAGGAGCGGGTCCAGATCTGGGTGACGTCCTCGCCCTGGTTCGTCTCCACCGTGTACCGCTTGGTGTTGAACGGGATCTGGATGAGGAAGAGCGGGATCGCCACGATCAGCGCGTCGATGATGCGGGCGGCCAGCCGCCTGCCGAAGTCCGCGAGCGGGGGCATGCCGGCCAGCGGGTCGGGCATGCCGTAGCCGCCGGCGCCGCCGCTGCCGCCGTACGGATCGCCGCCGTAGGGGGGCGGCGGAGGCGGGTAACCCCCGCCGCCGGGCGGGGGCGGGAAGCCTCCGGGGCCGCCGGGGGGCGGTCCGCCCGGGGGCGGGGTCCCGCCGGGCGGGGGACCTCCCGGCGGCGGGCCGCCGGGCGGGGTGCCCCCGGTGGGCGGCGTGTCGTACGGAGAGCCGCCCGAGGGATGCGTCGGCTCCTGGGGCTTCTTGAGGAACGGGTCGTCCTCGGGCCGTTCGCCCGGCGGCGGCTGATCGGTACTCATGGCCCGAGTCGAACCCGGCCCCGCGGACCCCGCAACGGCACCGGGTCCGTCCGGGCGACGGGTGGGTGCTACCGGGTGACGAACGTACCGGCGGCCTTGTCGTGCCAGGCCTGGCGGCGCGGCCGGTCCACCAGGCACCAGAGGGCCCCGGGCAGCCCCAGGAGCCCGTACACCAGCCAGCGCCGCAGCGCCGCCCCGAAGCCGGGCGGGCGGCCGGTGGACACCGACGCCACGCGGATGCCGAGCAGTTTCTTGCCCGGGGTACGTCCCCAGCGGGCGGTGGGGAGGGCCTCGTAGAACACGCCGAAGACGAGGACGACGGCGAACACGAGCGCGAGGTGGGCGGCGGTGGTGCCGTCCAGCAGCCACACGGTGACGGTATCGCCGCCCGCGCCCCGGGCGGCGGCGTCCACCTTGGCCTGGAGGTGCTCGGTCACCGCCGGTACGGAGGGCCAGGCCGCGGCGGCTCCGGCGGCGGCGAGCGGGATGCAGTCCAGCACCCGGGCGAGGAACCGCCGCCCGAGCGCCGCGGGCCGGGCGGCCCGCTCGGCCATCCGCTCGAAGACGGCCGGGTCGGTACGGGGGCGAACGGCGGAGCCGTCCCCGTCGGCGGCGGGCACGACCGCGCCGGGGCGCTCCGCGCCTTCCCCGTGGCCCCTCCCGCTCCCTTCCCCCTCACCGGTACGCGCGCCCGTCTGCCGGGGCGCCTCTGCCCGGGGCTGTGGCTCCGCGGGCCGGGGTTCGGCGGCGGGAGCGGCCGCCGGGGAGCGGGCGGAGAGGATGCCGGGCGTGGGCTCGGCCGTACGTCCCCGGGGTGCGGGCGCGGCCGGGGCCGCCGGGGCAGGGCGGCGGCCGTCCCCGTCGGGCCCGGACGACGGTCCCGGTGCCGGGGCGTCTGCCGCGGGGGCCGCCGGGTCGCGCCGGCGGCCCCCGGGCCACAGGTCGGCGTCGTCCTGCGCGGGCTCCGGGGTCCGACGGTTCAGGGAGACGCCCCGGCCGGGTGCGGCCGGGCGGTCCGCCGGGCGGTCCGCCGGGGGTGCATCGGCGGGGGCTCCCCACGAGACTCGACGATCGCGGGGCCCGCCGAAGCCCGACTGCTGGGCGGGGTCGGCCGCCCACGCCGGAGCTTCGGCGAGCGCACCGGTCTCGTCCAGGAAGACCGGCCCGGTCTCCTCCGCCCGCCCGACACCCGGTCCCGCCGGGGCGGAAGCCGGGGCCGACGCGCCGGCGGACCGTGCAGCCGAGGCGGCGCCACCGCCCGGTGCCGGGCCCGGGTCGGGAGCGGACGCGGCCCCGGCGGACCCCGCGGCGGGCCACGACACCGGGGCCGGCTCGGAAGCCGAGCCGGAGACGGGCGCGGCACCGGGAGCCGGAGCCGATGCGCCGGCCGATGCTCCGGCGGACCACGCGGCCGGGGCCCCGCCGTCATCCGTCCCCTGGAAGGGAGTCGAACCGGCAGCCGGAGCCGACCCGGTGGCCGGCCAGGCGGCCGGAGCCGCGCCGTATCCGGGCGCCGGGGCGGAAGGGCCGGGAGCCGAACCGGGAGCCGGGGCGGAAACGGGAGCGGGAGCCGACCCGGCGGCGGGCCAGGCCGCCGGGGCCGCACCGAAGCCCGCCGCCGAGCCGGAAGCCGGGGCAGGAGCAGGAGCAGGAGCCGGGCCGGGAGCGGGAGCCGACCCGGCGGCGGGCCAGGCGGCCGGGGGCGCACCCCGTCCCGGCACCGGGGCGGAGGCTGCGCCGCGGGCAGGAGCCGCCTCACCGGCAGACCAAGGGGCGGGAGCCCGGCCGTAATCGGCCGCCGGGGCGGGAGCCGGAGCGGGAGCCGGGCCCGGAGCGGCAGCCGAGCCGGCGGCGGGCCAGGCGGCCGGGGGCGCGCCGTACCCGGGCCCCGGGGCGGGAACCGGACCGCGGGCCGGATCCGGAGCCGTGGACGAGGGGGTGACGGGCCACCGGGACGGTGCGGCGGCCGGAGTCGGGGCGGCGGGCCACGGGGTCTGCACGGCACCCGGGGCCGACGGCGCGGTGGCGGGCCCGGAAGCCCGAGCCGCGTCACGGATCGGCTCCGCCGGCCCGAACCCGGCCGGCGGGACGGACTGCCGGGCGGGGCCGGGAGCGGGCTGCGGGCCGGCGGCGGGCCACTGGACCGGCGCGGGACCGGGACCGGGCACCGGGGACGGGACCGGCGCCGGGGCGGGCCGCGGGGTGGGGACCGGAGCCGGGGCCGGGGCCTGCGTACGGAGGTCCGGCGCACCCGGCCCCTCCGGCCCGCGGCGCTCGCCCGGCCGGCCATGGCCACCCGCGCCGCCCGCGCCACCCGCGCCGCCCGGCCCGCCGACGCCGCCCGGCCCGGCCGCCCCGCCGACCCCGCTCCCGCCCGCCGGACCGGTCGCGGCCGCCCACGCCGCCTCGTCCGCCGCGGTCGTACGTCGGCTCGTGCCCGGCACCCACGCGGAACCGTTCCAGTAGCGGACGAACCCGGGGATGGACGGATCGGGGTAGTAGCCCTCACGGGCCGCGTGCTCACCGTCACCTGGGGAGGCCGTCAATGTCCCCAACTCCGATCGTGGCTTGAGGCTTGTGCGCGTGGCACAAGGGGCGTGCGCAAGGGAGGACCATAACCAAGAACCCCGGTCCCGCAGGTTCGGTAACGGGAGAATCCAAGCCTTCGGGCGAACCCCGCGCCGTTCCGCCCCCACCGCCCGCTTCCGGCCAGACGATGACTTCCGGCCAACCTGTGCCAGCCGCCCCGAAGTCGCGTCATACCCGGACAGCTCCGCGCTCTCTCCTCATGTCGGGCCGACTCGACCCGCCCGCACCACAGAGAAGAGAGGCACCCCATGCACTACCCCGCCATCGAGCGCGAGCTGGAGCTGAAGCTGGTCCTGTCGCCCGAGCGCAGCGTCACCGTCCCCGCCCTCCTGCTCTACCGGACGACCGACCCGTACGCCGTGCACATCACCTTCCACACCGGCTCCAGCGCACCCGTGAACTGGACCTTCGCCCGCGAGCTGCTGGTCGAGGGGGTGTTCCGGCCCTGCGGCCAGGGCGACGTACGGATCTGGCCCACCAAGGTCGACGGCAAGGCGGTGCTCTGCATGGCCCTCAGCTCCCCGGACGGCGACGCGCTGCTGGAGGTGCCGGCCGCCGCGCTGTCCGCCTGGCTGGAACGCACCCTGCGGGTGGTGCCGCCGGGCACCGAGGCGGAACGGCTCGGACTGGACGAGGCCCTCGCCGAGCTGCTCGCCCCGACCCCGGCGGACGAAGTGTGGCTGCGGGACGCGTGGCCCTCCGACGAGTCCGGGGACGGGGATGCATGAGGCGTGGGGGCAGGGGCGGGGGCGGTGCGCGCCCGGACGACAGGACGGCAGGACGGCAGGACGGCCGGACGGTCAGAACAGCTTGCCGGGGTTCAGCAGGCCCAGCGGGTCGAAGGCCCGCTTCACCGCGCGCTGCATCTCCAGCCCCACCGGCCCCAGTTCGCGGGCCAGCCATTCCTTCTTCAGTACGCCGACGCCGTGCTCGCCGGTGATCGTGCCGCCCAGTTCCAGCCCCAGCGCCATGATCGCGTCGAAGGACTCGCGGGCGCGCCGGGCCTCGTCCTCGTCGGCGGGGTCGAAGCAGACCACGGGGTGGGTGTTCCCGTCGCCCGCGTGTGCGCACACCCCGACGGTGAGCCCGTACCGTTCGGCGATCGCCGCCGTGCCGTCCAGCATCTCGGCGAGCCGCGACCGCGGCACGCACACGTCGTCGATCATCGTGGCGGGCCTGAGCGCCTCCAGTGCGGTCAACGACATCCGCCGCGCCTGGAGCAGCAGTTCCGACTCCGCCTCGTCCTCCGCGGGCACCACCGCCGTGGCGCCGGCGGCCGCGCACAGCTCCCCCACCGCCGCCAGGTCGGCCGCCGGGTCCGGGGTGTCGAACGCGGCCAGCAGGAGCGCCTCCGTGGTCTCCGGCAGCCCCATCCGACCCAGCGCGTTGACCGCGCGTACGGTCGTACGGTCCATCAGCTCCAGCAGCGACGGCGTCAGACCGGCCTCCATCACCGCGCACACGGCTTCGCACGCGGCCGCCGACGAGGGGAACTCGGCGGCCAGCGCCAGCTGCCGGGGCGGCGCCGGCCGCAGCGCGAGGACGGCGCCGACGACCACCCCTAGGGTGCCCTCGGAGCCGACGAACAGCCGGGTGAGGTCGTACCCGGCGACGCCCTTGGCGGTACGCCGGCCGGTGCGCAGCAGCCGGCCGTCGGCGAGGACCAGGTCCAGCCCGAGCACGTACTCGGCGGTGACCCCGTACTTGACGCAGCACAGACCTCCGGAGGCGGTGCCGATGTTCCCGCCGATGGTGCACTGTTCCCAGCTGGAGGGGTCGGGCGGGTAGTACAGGCCCCGTTCGGCCACCGCGCGGGAGAGGACGGCGTTGACCACGCCCGGTTCGACGACGGCGGTCCGGTCCACGGTGTTGATCTCCAGGATCCCGTCCATCCCGACCAGCGAGAGCACGATGCAGCCGTCGGAGGCGTTGGCGCCGCCGGACAGGCCGGTGCGGGCGCCCTGCGGGACGACGGGGACGCGGAGTGCGGTGGCGGTGCGCATCACGTGCCGGACCTGCTCGACGGTGCGGGGCAGGACCACGGCGGCGGGCCGGCCGGCGGTGCAGAAGCTCGCCATGTCGGTGGCGTAGGCGGCGGTCACGTCGGGGTCGGTGAGGAGGGCTCCCGGCGGGAGTCCGGCGGCGAGGCGGGCGTACAGGTCGGCGGGGTCGTATGTGAGGCCGTGGGCGTGCCGGTCCGCGGGCTCGTCCGCGGGGCCTTGTACGGGGACGTGCGTGGCGGATCGCTCGGGGTGGTGCGCGGCGGGTCGCGCGGCGGGCCGAACCGGAAGATCGTCCATCGAACCAGGGTGACACCGGGGGCCATCGGTGTGAACCCGGCCGCGACCCTCTTCGGACACCGCCGCTCACTCTTCATATTTGACGCACAGTGAGCGGGTGGAACGCGAAGAACGCCAAGACGTGGCATTCAAGCCGGAGCGGCCCTTGACCTTCACCGGCCGCAAGACGCTCGTGCCGGCGGCGGTCGCCGTGGTCCTGATCGCCGCGGCGCTGCTGGTCCGCCCGGCACGGGTCGACGACGACGCCCGCCCGCCCGGACCCACCGAACGGGCGGCTTCGGCCGTCGGCATGGGGGCGCCGGCGGCGCAGGTGGACCTGACGGCGCTGATCGACGACCGGGAGAAGTGGCTGCGCGGGCACGAGGACGACCACGGTTCGTGGGCGGTGCTCGGGTCGGCGTACCTGGAGCAGTCCCGGCGCGGCCCGGACCCGGCCTGGTACCCGAAGGCGGAGCGGGCGTTCAAGCGCTCGCTGGAGCTGCGGCCGGCCGAGAAGGGCAACTTCGACGCGATGACGGGCATGGGCGCGCTGGCCAATGCCCGCGGGGACTTCGTGACCGGGAAGAAGTGGGGCGAGCTGGTCCGGGCGCAGTCGTCGCGGCGCTGGACGGCGTACCCGGTGCTGGTGGACGCGTACACGGGCATGGGCGAGTACAAGTCGGCCGAGGCGGCGCTGGAACGGCTGCTGGAGCTGCGGCCGGGGCTTGCGGCGTACTCGAAGGCGGCGCAGGTGTACCGGGACCGGGGCTGGCGCGAGGACGCGGCGGTCGCGATGGAGCAGGCGGCGGGCACGGCGAAGACGCCGGCGGAGAAGGCGTACTGCCTGTACCGGCTGGGTGAACTGGCCTGGGAGCGGGGCGAGACGGCGGAGTCCCTGCGCTTCTTCGAGGGTGCGCTGCGGACGGACGCGGCGCAGGACCAGGCGCTGGGCGGGAAGGCCCGGGCGCTGGCCGCGATGGGGCGGAACGGGGAGGCGATCCGGGACTACCGGGCGGCGCTGGGCCGGTCGCCGGTGCCGCAGCTGGCGCTGGAGCTGGGCGAGCTGCTGGAGGCCGCGGGCCGGGAGGACGAGGCGCGGGCGGCGGACGGGCCGTACGCGATGCTGGGCGCGCTGGCGGCCAAGGGCACGGCGAACGGCGTGAACGAGTCGGTGGTGCTCGGGCTGTACGAGGCGGACCACGGCGATCCGGCGGACGCGGTGCGGCGGCTCACGGCGGAGTGGGGCCGGCACCCGAGCGTGCAGGTGGCCGATGCGCTGGGCTGGGCGCTGCACCGGACCGGGGACGACGAGGAGGCGCTGGAGTACGCGAAGAAGGCGACGGACCTGGGGCTGCGGAGCGCGGAGTTCGCGTACCACCGGGCGCAGATCGAGCGGGGGGTGGGCGACGGCGCGACGGCGCGGCGGTACCTGCAGCTGGCGCTGCGGACGAACGAGCGGTTCTCGCCGGTACGGGCGCCGGTGGCGAGGCAGGCACTGGGCGCGCTGGGCGAGCCGGCCGGGGGCGGCCCGGAGAACGTGCAGCCGAAGGGTACGTGGGTGGCGCCGGACATGAGCCAGTACATCGTGCCGGCCAAACCGAAGCCGAAGCAGTAGCAACGGCAGGGCGGGGGCAGGGGCGACCGGCCGGGGCGGCGTGAGCGCCCCTCCCCCACCGCAGCCCGGCGGTCCTCCGACCCCCTGACCGGAGGACCGCCGGGCGGCGCGCAGCCCCGCCCGGCAGGGGCGGGGCTGCGCAGGGGGGTGGCGGTCAGAGGTTGCCGCGCTTTTCCTGTTCGCGCTCGATGGCCTCGAAGAGGGCCTTGAAGTTGCCCTTGCCGAAGCCCATCGAGCCGTGGCGCTCGATGATCTCGAAGAAGACGGTCGGGCGGTCCTGCACCGGCTTGGTGAAGATCTGCAGCAGGTAGCCGTCCTCGTCGCGGTCCGCGAGGATCTTCAGCTCGCGCAGCTCGTCGATCGGCACGCGGGTGTCGCCCACCCACTCGCCCAGGGTGTCGTAGTACGTGTCCGGGACGGACAGGAACTGGACGCCGGCGGCGCGCATGGTGCGCACGGTGGCGACGATGTCGTTCGTGGCGAGGGCGATGTGCTGGACGCCGGGGCCGTTGTAGAACTCCAGGTACTCGTCGATCTGCGACTTCTTCTTCGCGATCGCCGGCTCGTTGATCGGGAACTTCACCTTCTTGGTGCCGTCCGCGACCACCTTGGACATCAGCGCCGAGTACTCGGTCGCGATGTCGTCGCCCACGAACTCCTTCATGTTCGTGAAGCCCATGACCTTGTTGTAGAAGGCGACCCACTCGTTCATGCGGCCCAGCTCGACGTTGCCCACGCAGTGGTCGATGGCCTGGAAGGTGCGCTTGGCCGGCGGCTCGACGATCGGGGCTGCGGCGATGAAGCCCGGCAGGTAGGGGCCGGTGTAGCGGGAGCGGTCGACCAGCGTGTGGCGGGTCGTGCCGTAGGTGGCGATGGCCGCCAGGACCACGGTGCCGTGCTCGTCGGAGATCTCGTACGGCTCGTCCAGGCCGCGGGCGCCCTGCTCGACGGCGTACTTGTACGCCGCCCGCGCGTCCGGGACCTCGATGGCGAGGTCGATCACGCCGTCGCCGTGCTCGGCGACGTGCTCGTCGATGAACCGGCCGTGGTCGGTCGTGGCCTTGATGACCGAGGTCAGGACGAAGCGGGCGGAGCCGTTCGTCAGGACGTAACTGGCCGTCTCCCGGCTGCCGTTCTCCGGTCCGGAGTAGGCGACGAGCTTCATGCCGAAGGCGGTGGAGTAGTAGTGCGCCGCCTGCTTCGCGTTGCCGACGGCGAAGACCACCGCGTCCATCCCCTTCACCGGGAAGGGGTCGGCCTCACGCGCGGTCTCGGGGCTGTGGTCCAGGGTCTCAGTCATGAGCGCAGAGTCCCGCCGATCCACAAGCTGCGCAATAGTTTCCTGTTCGGGTGTACAGACTGCCCACCCTGGGCCCACCATGGATGGGAAATCTGTGCAGTATGACCAGCGAACGAAGGAAGGCATGCCACATGGGCATCGACGAGCTCGACGGCCGGCTCATCGTGCTGCTCGCGCGCGAGCCCCGGATCGGGGTGCTGGAGGCGTCCCGCCGCCTCGGCGTGGCCCGCGGCACGGTCCAGGCCAGGCTCGACCGGCTCCAGTCGAACGGCGTGATCCGCGGCTTCGGCCCGCAGGTGGACCCGGCGGCGCTCGGCTACCCGGTGACCGCGTTCGCCACGCTGGAGATCAAACAGGGTCAGGGCGCGGACGTACGGGCCCACCTGGCGACGGTGCCGGAGGTCCTCGAACTGCACACGACCACCGGCCACGGCGACATGCTGTGCCGCCTGGTGGCCCGCTCCAACGCCGACCTGCAGCGGGTGATCGACCGTGTGGTCGGCTTCGAGGGCATCGTCCGCGCCTCGACGGCCATCGTCATGGAGAACCCCGTCCCCCTCCGCATCATCCCCCTCGTGGAACAGGCCGCCGGGGACCGCTGAAGACCGCTCACGCGGACCGGGGGAGCGTCAGCAGGAAGGGACCTTGCCGTTCTTGTTCAGTTCCCGGAGGGCCGACACGGCGCCGGACAGTGAGGTGACCGGGATCAGCCGGAGGCCCTCCGGCAGTTCCGACTGCGCGTCGGAGCACTCGGCCTCGGGCACGAGGAACACGGTCGCGCCGTCCCGGGCGGCGGCCTGGGTCTTCAGCGCGACACCGCCGACCGGGCCGACCTTGCCGTCGGCGGTGATGGTGCCGGTACCGGCGATGGTGCGGCCGCCGGTGAGGTCGCGGCCGGTGCCGTCGCCGTCGAGCTTGTCGACGATGCCGAGGGAGAAGAGGAGTCCGGCGCTCGGGCCGCCGACGTCGGCGAGGTTGAGGTCCACCTTCACCTTCCCGGGGTCCTTCTTCAGGTATCCGAGCGCGGCTTCGGTCGCGGTCGACTGCGACTTCGCCATCTGCTCCAGGTTGTGCTTCTCGATCTCCTTGTCGGAGCCCCCGGTCGGGTAGACCGCCTCCTTCGGCATGACCGCGCGGTCCGTACGGAACCAGTTGTCGACCAGCTCGGGCAGGCTGACGGCCTGCGAGGGGCCGGTGGCGACGATGGTGGTCATGCGGAGCTGCCCGCTGGTCCCGCGGGTGGGCGCACCGGTGACCGTGATGACGCTCTTGCCGTCCTTGCTGCCGAGCACGTCGGCCGTCAGGCCGGGCTGGGCGAGCACGAACGGCAGCGGCGCGAAGGCGGCGACCACGAGCAGTGCGAGCGTCGGGGCGGCGCAGACGGCCAGGGCCACGGGGCGCGGGAGGCTTGAGAGGCGTGAGAGCAGCACCCCGCCAATCTACTGGGCCGGTGGGGTGGGGCCCGGCCGGTGTGCGTCGGCCGGGCCGGGCCGGCCGGGCGGGTGGCGGGCCGGGGCGGCGAGCCCCGCCGGGTCACGGTGCCGGGCGGCTGCGCTGCCCGCGCGGGGTCGGTGTGCCGTGTGCCCACCCGTGCCGCGTCCTGCGGCACGACTGCCCACACGGCACGGCCGCGTGGCTAGCGGAGGGCGTCCGCCACTTCGCGGGCCGCGTCGACCACGCGCGGGCCCACCCGCTCGGGTACGGCGTCGGCCAGCATGACGACGCCGACGCTGCCCTCCAGGCCGGTTATGCCGAGCAGCGGTGCGGCGGCTCCGCTCGCCCCGGCTTCGAGTTCTCCGTGCGTGAGGGTGTAACCGGGCTCGATGAGCGCACCCTGCCTGGCGGCCAGGATGGCTCGGCCCGCGGCACCGCGGTCGAGGGGATGGCGGAACCCGGCCCGGTACGCGACGTGGTAGTCGGTCCAGGTCGGCTCCACCACGGCCACGGCGAGTGCCTCGGTGCCGTCCACGAGGGTGAGGTGGGCGGTGGCGCCGATGTCCTCGGCGAGCGATCTGAGCACCGGCAGGGCCGCTTCGCGTACCAGCGGGTGGACCTGTCGGCCCAGCCGCAGCACGCCGAGGCCCACCCGGGCCCGGCCGCCGAGGTCACGGCGGACCAGGGCGTGCTGCTCCAGCGTGGCCAGCAGTCGGTAGACGACGGTCCGGTTGACCCCGAGGCGGTTCGAGAGCTCGGTGACGGTCAGACCGTGATCGGTATCGGCGAGCAGTTTGAGGACTCTCAGTCCCCTGTCGAGCGTCTGGGAGGTTTCCGCGGTCACGACGCCTCTCCCTCTTGAGTGAGCGGCGGTGAACTCTCACGGGGCGGAGGCGGCACCGGTCCCATCGGCGACGCACGGAGAGGCCGCCGGATAGGCCATGGCACCGGCAAGCGCTCCCGCGGCGGCGTTGCCACGGGGCGTATCGATGCGGGAACCGTAGCGAGCGCGTCCCGCTCAGCGGAAGGGCAAGTCCAGAATCCGGGCGCGGAATCCCCGTATGTGCGTTTTGGGGCACGGCTGTTGTACCGATTCGTAACCTCGATTGCCACAGGGGGCTTTTTCCGTCCCGCGGCCCCGATGGAGTTCAAAACTGCGGGGTGGAGACCCCGGAACCGCAAGTTCCGGTCAGTGGCGCGGGAGGGGCGGAGCGCCGCCCTCCGACCCCCGGGAGCGGGCTCCTGTCGGCACCGACGAGAGGGGTGCGCGTCCGATTCGTAGGAATTGCGCCACGGGCCCTGCGCGCGGGAGGCGCACCGGTGGTGGGAAGGGCTCACACGGTGGGCGGGGGCGGGCCCAAGCCGTTGGTACGAAGCCCCCACAGGGGCGGGACGACACCGCTGTGGGGGCTTCGCGACGCGCTCAGCGCATGCGGGTGGCCCACTCCTGGACCTTCTTGATGCGCTCCCGGAGCTGGCCCGCGGTCGCCTCCGCGCTCGGCGGTCCGCCGCACACCCGCCGCAGCTCGGTGTGGATCACGCCGTGCGGCTTGCCGCTCTGGTGGACGTACGCGCCGACCATGGTGTTCAGCGACTTCCGCAGCTCCAGCAGCTCCTTGTGCGAGACCACCGGCCGCCGTTCGGCCGGCAGCTCCAGCAGGTCCGCCTCCGCGTCCGGCTTCTTCCGGCTGTGCGCGATCTGCCGGGCCTGCCGCTTCTGCAGCAGCATCTGCACCTGGTCGGGTTCGAGCAGGCCGGGGATGCCCAGGTAGTCCTGCTCCTCCTCGCTGCCCGGGTGCGCCTGCATGCCGAACTCGGCGCTGTTGAACAGCACCCGGTCGAAGACGGCGTCGGACTCCAGCGCCTCGAAGGGCAGCATGTCCTGCTCGCCGGTGTCCTCGTCCTCCTGCCGGTTCGCCTCGTCCATCTCCTTCTCGGACTCGGCGTACGGGTCCTCGTCCTCGCCGCCCTTCTTGGGCTTGTCGAGGACGTGGTCGCGCTCGACCTCCATCTCGTTGGCGAAGCCGAGGAGGTAGGGGATGGTCGGCAGGAACACCGACGCGGTCTCGCCGCGCCTGCGCGAGCGCACGAAACGGCCGACGGCCTGGGCGAAGAACAGCGGGGTGGAGATCGTCGTCGCGTACACGCCGACGGCCAGCCGGGGCACGTCGACGCCCTCGGACACCATCCGGACCGCGACCATCCAGCGGTCGTCGTTCGCGCTGAAGTCGTCGATCTTCTTCGAGGCGCCCGCGTCGTCCGAGAGCACGACCGTGGCCTTGCTGCCGGTGATCTCCCGGATCAGCTTGGCGTAGGAACGCGCCGAGTCCTGGTCGGAGGCGATCACCAGGCCGCCCGCGTCCGGGATGCCCTTGCGGACCTCGGTGAGCCGCGTGTCGGCGGCGCGCAGCACGTTGGGCATCCAGTCGCCGCGCGGGTCCAGGGCGGTGCGCCAGGCCTGGCTGATGGCGTCCTTGGTCATCGGCTCGCCCAGCTTGGCGGCGATCTCGTCGCCGGCCTTGGTGCGCCAGCGCATGTTGCCGCTGTAGGAGAGGAAGATGACCGGCCGGACGACGCCGTCACCGAGGGCGTTGCCGTAGCCGTAGGTGTAGTCGGCGGACGAGCGGCGGATGCCGTCGTTGCCCTCCTCGTACGTGACGAAGGGGATGGGGTTGGTGTCGGACCGGAAGGGGGTTCCGGTCAGGGCCAGGCGGCGGGTCGCCGGGTCGAACGCCTCCAGGCACGCCTCGCCCCAGGACTTGCTGTCGCCGGCGTGGTGGATCTCGTCGAGGATGACCAGGGTCTTGCGCTGCTCGCAGCGGTTGCGGTGCAGCATCGGGCGTACGCCGACACCGGCGTAGGTGACCGCGACCCCGTGGTACTCGCGGCTCAGCGGGCCGGCCGAGTACTCGGGGTCGAGCCGGATGCCTATCCGGGCGGCGGCCTCGGCCCACTGCTTCTTGAGGTGCTCGGTCGGGGCGACCACGGTCACCTGCTGGACCACGTGGTGGTGCAGCAGCCAGGAGGCGAGGGTGAGGGCGAAGGTCGTCTTGCCGGCGCCGGGCGTGGCGACCGCGAGGAAGTCACGCGGCTGGGTCTGGAGGTACTTGTCCAGCGCTCCCTGCTGCCAGGCGCGCAGCTTGCTGGCGGTGCCCCAGGGGGCGCGGCCGGGGAAGGCGGGTGAGAGGTGGTGGGAGGCGGTAGTAGTCACGGTCTCCGGTTCGTGCTCTCGACGGCGATCGGAAGTCGTACGTAGGACAACCGGGCCACCCTACCGGGGCGGGCCCGCCCCTCGCGGAGGGACAGGCCCGTGACCTGGGGACGTGCGGCGAGGGTCACACCGCTGCCGCCCGCTTACCGCGCGAACCTCGGCAACTGCGTCGCGATCTTGGGTACATCGAGTGCGCCCTGGCACACGTCCAAGACGAACCGCTCTGCCTCATCCACGTCGAAGTGCGCGTCGAGCGGGTGTCCGTTCATGTGCAGGAACACCCAGGTCGCATACCAGGCGAGGCGCTTGTTCCCGTCAACCAGGCCGTGGTTCCGGGCCAGCGACTCCATCAGCGCCGCGGCCTTCTGCCACACGTCCGGGTATGCGTCCTGCCCGAACACGCTCGATTGCGGGCGAGCGAGCGCCGAGTCGAGCAACCCGTAGTCGCGGACCTCGCTGGTCCCGAGCCGCTGAGCCAGGTTCAGGAGCTCGGGCATGGTCAGGTACTGCATCAGGCGAGCCTCCGGTTCAGCTCCTCACTGACCTTCAGCACGTGCTCTGCGGCCTCATTGAAGAGGCGCGAGTGCTCGTTTATGGCCCGGATCACCGCGTCGTGCACGAAGGACTGCATGCTGCGGCCCTCCGCCTCGGCGCGCTCGCGCAGGGAGTTCAGCTCTTCCTCGGTAAACCTCACGTTAAGACCAGCCATGACAGCAACGGTACCGCGCGGTACCACTCGGTGTCAGCCCACTTCCCTAGGGAGGGTGACCGCCCGGGCGGACTCCGGGTCCAGTCGGGTGGCCACCCAGGCGCCCAGCAGGGCCACGCAGGCCATCGGGAGGAAGACCACCACGAACGCGCCGGGGTGCGAGGCGGCGCCGGCCGCATCGGCGGCCGCGCCGTGGGCCGCGCCGACCGTCCCGCCGCCGAGGGCGGCGAACGCCGCGCCGCCGGACGCCAGCAGCACCACGTTGGCCAGGGCGTCCGAGATCTGGAGGGCCGCGGAGTTGCTCCCGGCCTCCTCCGGCGGCGACAGCTCCAGCAGCAGCACGCTGGTGGAGCCGATCACCAGGCCCAGGCCCAGGCAGCCGACCGCCCAGGTCAGGGTGAGGAGCCAGGCCGGCACCGACCCGATGAGCACCAGGGGCGCCGTGGCGATGGCGAGGGCCTCCAGGACCATGCCCAGGACCATCAGCCGCTCCCGGTAGGGCTGCATCCGCGGCTTGGACTGGATCGCCGACCCGGCGGCCCAGGTCAGTCCGCCCAGCGCCAGCGCGAATCCGGCCAGGGTGGGGCTGAGGCCCCGCTGGGTGACCAGCATCAGCGGGATGAAGCTCTCGGCCGAGATGAAGGCGCCCATCGCGAGCCCGCGGAGCAGGACCACGGACGGCAGGCCGCGCCGCGCCAGGTAGGTGCCGCGGGGCAGCAGCCCGCGGACGGCCGGCACGATCAGGGCCGCGCCCGCGAGGGCCGGCAGCAGGGAGAGCCAGCGCAGGTCCTGGGCGGCGTACTGCAGCAGCCCGGCGCCGAGCGAGATGCCGAGCGCGAGCCTGATCCGCCGCCGGTCGAAGCGCGCGGGGGCGGCGGCGCCGCCCACCGGGCCCGATGCGACCCGGCGTATCGCGGGCAGGGCGACGACCAGGGGGATCACGACCAGTACCGGGATGCCGAGGAACACCCAGCGCCATCCGAAGTGCTCGGTGACCGTGCCGGAGACCAGCGGCCCGACGATGGAGGGCACCACCCAGCTGGCGGCGAAGGCCGCCATGATCGCGGGCCGGAGCCGTTCGTCGTAGCCGCGGCTGACCACCACGTACAGCGCGACGATCACCAGGCCGCCGCCGAGCCCCTGTACGGCGCGCCCGAGCACGAACAGCCACATGGCCCCGGCGGTCCCGGCCAGCACCAGGCCGCCGGCGAAGGAGGCGATGCCGAGGGTCAGCGGGCGCAGCGGGCCGTCCCGGTCGCTCCACTGGCCGGAAAGCACCATGCCGAAGAGGCTGGTGGTGAAGTACGCGGAGAAGGAGAAGGCGTAGAGCGCCATCCCGTTCAGCTCGCGGCCCGCGACGGGCATCGCGGTGCCCACGGCGGTGGCCTCGAAGGCGATCAGGAAGATCACGCTGATCATGCCGATGCTGAGCGTCCGGTGCGCGGGGCCGAGGACGCCTGCGTCCGCACTGCCACCGCCGCCGCCAGCGCCGCCGCTGCCGCCACCGCCGGCCGACTTGGATGCGGACGGTCCGGGGGTGGCTTCGGCCGTCTCGTCGGCACGGGGTTCGAGGGCGCTCATCGCATCAGCGTAAGGGCCGTGACCGTATTTCGTCCCTGTCATTTCGGCGGATCACGGGTCCTCCGGGAGTCCTAGGACCGCAGGCCGACCGCCGTGCGCGGAGAGGTTTGTGAACGCGGCGTGGCGGTCCCGTTGCAGGACCCGGGTTTCCCTTCCGGCCCGGCTGCGGCCCGCCGTACGGTCGTGTCCAGCAAGAGAACGCGCAGGAAAAAAGCACGGCCGTGTGCCCGAGTGGCCCAGGGACTCGCCTGCAAAGCGGGGTACGCGGGTTCAATTCCCGCCACGGCCTCAGAGAGATGCCGAAGGCCGCCCGGATTCGTTCCGGGCGGCCTCACTCACATCCGAGGTCCTTCTGCGCGAAGGCGTCAGCGGTTCCTGGCGCGTACGGCGACTGCGGTCACGGCTCCCCCGATCAGCACGGCGGCACCGATGCCGAGGGCGATCCAGAGCGTGCTGCCTCCGCCGCCGTCCTCCTTGTCCGCGGCCTGCGGAGCGGGCGCGGGTGCGGCGGAGCTCCCGGCGGACGGCGCGGCCTCACCGGATCCGGACGAACCGGGAGCGGGCGAAGCGGCCGCGGCGAGGTCGGGCAGCGGCCACTTGTCGGCGGGGCCGGGGTCGCCGGGGTTGGTCAGCGCGATCCGCGGCCGGACCACGCCGTAGCCGATGTGGTTGTTCCGCTCGACGCCGTCGCGGGGCTTGCCGGCGGTGTTGAGCATGACGCGGAGGACCTGGTTGTTGGTCCAGTCGGGGTGGGCGGCCCAGATCAGTGCGGCTGAGGCGGAGGCTAGGGCGCTGGCGTCACTGGTGCCGTGGGTCTTGCAGACGCCGGTCTTGCCGGAGCAGGCCGTCACGACGTCCATGCCGGGAGCCGCGAGGTCGATTTGAGGTCCCTTCTGGGATTCCGCAGTGGCATTGCCGTTCTGATCAATGGCCCCCATGCCCACCACGCCCGGTGTGCCGGCCGGATAGAGGAGCTCGTTGTACGACTGAGCGGAGTTGCCCGCGCCCGCGAAAATCAGCTTGCCCTTGGACAGTGCGTACTTCACTGCTTGGGCGCGAAGGTCGTCATTTGCCTTGTCCTTGCTCGGGGCGGCAAGGGAGATGTTGATGACCTTGGCTTCCGAGTCCGCTGCGTAGCGGATGGCTTCGGCCCAGGAGGGTGTCCGTGGATCCTTGTCGTACGGAACACGGATCGGAAGGATCTTGACGCCCGGGGCCAAGCCGAACGCACCGTCACCCGAAGGGTGCTTGCCCGTGCCCGCGATCATCGCGGCAATACCCGTGCCGTGCCGGTCAAAGTCCTTACGCTCGTCACCGTCGGTGTTCGTCGCAAAGTTCTTCCCGGGCAGGACCTGGCCTTCCAGCTCCGGCACCCGACCGACACCGGTGTCGATCACCGCAACGGTGACACCCTTGCCGGTGCTGGTCCTCCACATCTCGTCGGCCTTCATGGAGTCGAGATGCCATTGCTGGGCTCTGATGCTCTCCGCGTGGGCCGGAGTCGCGGCGACTCCGGCCAACAGCAGACCCATCAGGACAGACGTGGCCTTCCGCATGCGCATCCCGTGCAGTGTCCGTTCGCTCAGTCGACTACCGGCGGGCCAACACGGCGGTTGTCCTGCCAGGTCTCTTCGTCCTCGACCAGGTAGTCGGGGCGTTCGCCGTTCTGCTCGTCCCGGCGCGTGCCCCTGGGCTGCGCGCCGGCGCCGACCGGGCCTGCACCCTGGTTGCCCCGGACCAGGCCGGAACCGCCCTGGGTGAAGGGCTGACCGGGCGTCCCGCTGGTCGAGCGCCCGCCCACCACGCCGCCGGACTCCCGAGCCAGCCGGCGGCCGGATCCGGGTGCACCCTGGGCAGGTGCGCCACCCTGGAAGCCTCCGCCGCCCATGCCGGGGCCGTATCCGGGGGTTCCCGGACGACCGGCCTGCCCGTGCGGGCCCTCACCGATCACGGTGCCGCGCGGAATGCTGGTGCTCGGGCCGCTCCGGTTCACCTGTCGGCCACCGGAGATGCCGTTGTCCCTCGGCGCGAACTCCGGCATTCCGGGGAGCCTGCCGAGCGGCGACTCACCTCTGGGCAGTCCGGGTACGAGCGGACCGGTCGGGCTCACCGGGCCACGGCCGAGCGGCCCGGGACCACCCGGGACGGTCTTGTTCACCGGCGGGACGCTGCCGATCGGCGGGAGGGTCACCGGCGGGACCATGCCGACGGGCGGCGGACCGCCCGGGGTGTGGGGCAGGTTCGGAGTCGGAGGCGTGGGCGTCACCTGTGTCGGGGGCGGAAGGGTCCCGACGGTGTCGAGGTCGGTGTCCACGTCCCGGTCCGGGAAGACCGCGGGCGGAACCGGAACCGGATCCGGAGTCCGAGGCGTGGGCTGGACCGGTGTCGTGGGGTCCGGGTTCGACGGCTGGTAGCCGTCGTTCAGGCGGGGATCGTCACTCTTGTGACGGGCGTCGCCTCCCCTGTCGGTGTACGGGGCCTCACGCATGCCGTTGCCCACGTCGGGGCTGCCACCCGAACGGGCAATGTCCTCATTCCCGTAGACCGCCGGAGGCTGCACCGAAGACGGCGCCGGCGGAAACGTAGGAAGCGGCGCCGCGTTCATCTGCGTCGACGACTGCTCGTAGGACTCCGCCAGCTTCTTCATCGCCTGCACGGCCTGCTGCCGGTCCGCCGACAGCTTGGCGTGGGCCGTCTGGCCGATCTTCGCCGCGTCCGGGTCGTTGCGGGCCTCGCGCGCCGCCTCCAGGTTGTCGTACGCGCCCTGGTCGTACTTCGGCATGTTGGCCTTGACCTCGGTGATGGTCTGCGCCGCGTTGACCATCCAGGTGCCGCCGGTCTTGCTGTACTCGCCGAGCCGCAGCGTGGCGTTGCCCAGGCCGTTGACCCAGTTCTGGAAGGCGTCGGCGGCCTCGCCCTCCCAGTTCTCGACCTTGTGGTTCTTGAGGTCGTTGCCGATTTTGGTGATCTCGATCTCGGCGTCCTTGAGGAGCTGGCCGCGCGACCGGACGGTCTCGGCGTCCACCGAGGCCAGCATCCCCAGCAGTTCCTTGTGCGAGAACGGCTCGAAGTCGGTTGCCATTACATGTCACCCCCGGACGTGCTGGTGTCGGTGTTCGGCTGCGGGGACGACGCCGAAGGGGCGTTCGGTTCCGGCGTGTGGTGCCCCTGCGCTCCCGGGTCCAGCTCCACCTTGTACTGGTCCCGCGCCTGCTTCTGCAGGGACCGCATGCGCGCCTTGATGTCCTCGTCCATGTTCTCGTAGCCGATCCGCGACGCCTCGATGGCGATGCCGAGGGACTCGATCTGGTTGCCCAGTGCCTTCGAGAGGTCCTCCATCTGGCTGCGGACCTTGTTGTACGCCGTCTGCAGGTCGCCCGCCTCCGCGAAGCCCGTGCCCAGCTTGCCCTCGGCCAGGGTGCCGTGGGCGAACTTGCCGTGCTCCGCGTTCGATCCCTTCAACTGGTCGAGCAGCGCGTCCACCCGCTTGCGGTACTCGATCATCGACTGCTTCTCGACGAACAGGGCCTTGCCCTGTGCCGCCAGCAGTCCCTCGTTCACCAGCGACAGCATGCTGCCGCCCGGAATGAACGGAAGTACCGCCTCGATCCCGTCGTCCGCCGCCACGATGGCCTCCCCGTGTACCGTCTCCCCGTGCTGCGGCGCCGCTGCCGCACCACGTCCCCGTTCGCATGCGTACGGACAACTCTAGCCAGCGGCGCCGACAGCCCCAAGAGCGGGGTTGCACGTGCAATGCGGGTCACTCGGTCAGGAGTTGGCCGCGCCGCCCGTCGACGCGACCGCCGCCGAGGGGCGGATCGGGAGCCGGTTGACCGGGCGCCCGGTCGCCGAGCGCACCGCCGAGGCCACCGCCGCGGGTGCGGTGACCACCGGGACGGCACTGGCCGCCTTGGCGCCGAACGGCGCGACCACGTCCCGCTCTTCCACGAGTCTGACGATCCGTACGGCCGGGGCGTCGAGCGCCGTCGGCAGCGCATAGCCCGTCAGATCGGGGTGGCGGATCAGACCGGAGGCCGTGCGCAGGTTCTCGGTGAGGGCCGCGCCGACGCCCTGGGTGACGCCCGCCTCGATCCGGGCGGCCAGCTGGCGCGGGTTGAGCACGCGGCCGACGTCCTGGGCCACGGCCAGCTCGACCACGCGGACCGAGCCCAGTTCGATGTCCACGTCGACCACCGCGCGGATCGCGCAGAAGGCGAGGCCGACGAAGGCGTCGCCCTGCCCCTCGGCGTCCAGCGGCTCCGTGGGGTGCGGGCGGCACTGGGCGGTCGCCCAGAGCTCCTTGCCCTGCAGGGCCTCCGCAACCGGGGTGGAGAAGGCGCCGTCGTAGGAGGTGATCCGGCCGTCCTTGATCTGCAGCAGTTCCGTGGACATGCCGAACTTGGCGGCCATCGGCTGCAGCAGCTGCGTACGGACCATCTTCGCGGCGCGTTCCACCGCGCCGCCCGAGACCCAGGTGTGGCGGCCGTGGGCGGACGGGCCGGCCGGCGGCTGGTCCGTGTCGACCGGTGCGACGTACACCTCGTCGACCCCGAGGGTCTCCTGGACGATCTGGCGGGCCAGGGTGGTGAAGCCCTGCCCGGTCTCCACTGCGGCGCAGATCACGGTCGCGATGCCGTTCTGGACCTTCACGGTGGCGGTGGACACCTCGTCGGTGCCCTCCGCGCCGAGCATGTGGACCATGCCGAGGCCGTAGCCGACGCCGCGCCGGACCGCGCCCGGTTCACCCGCGCCCTCGGGTCCGCCCGGCAGCAGCCACTCCTCCTCCGGGGCGTCCTTGGGCAGCGAGGGCAGCTCGGCGTCGCGGACCGCGCGCAGCAGTTCGGCGACCGGGGCGGGGCAGGTGACGGCCTGCCCGGTGGGCAGCGAGTCGCCGGTGGCCAGCACGTTGCGCAGGCGCAGTTCGGCGCCGTCGAGGCCGAGCTGGGCGGCCAGCTTGTCCATCTGGCCCTCGTACGCGGCGCAGACCTGCATGGCGCCCTCGCCGCGGACGTGGCCGGACGGCGGGTTGTTGGTGCGTACGGCCCAGCCCTCGACGAAGGCGTTCGGGACGACGTACGGGCCGCAGGCGAACGCGACGGCCGCGGCGAGGGACTCGGCGGAGGAGTCGGCGTAGGCGCCGGCGTCCATCAGGATCTGCGCCTCGACCTTGACGAGCCGGCCCTCGGCGTCCGCGTGGTGGCGGTAGCGGAGCAGGGTGGGGTGCCGGTGGGCGTGGCCGAGGAAGGACTCCTCGCGGGTCGCGGCGAGCTTCACCGGGCAGCCGGTGCGCAGCGCGAGCAGGCCGAGCGGCAGCTGGAAGCCCGAGTCCTCGCGGTCGGCGGTGGCGCCGGGAACTCCGGTGACGACGACCTTGACCCGCTCCGGTTCCAGGCCGAAGCAGGCGGCGGCCAGGTCGCGGTCGGTGTGCGGGTCGGTGGAGGCGGCGTAGATCTCCACGCCGCCGTCGGGGCGGGGCACGGCGAGGCCGGCCTCGGCTCCGATGGGTGCGGGGTCCTGGCGGCCGATCCGGTACAACCCCTCGACGACCACCTCGCCGACCGCCTCGGGGTCGCCGTAGCGGAGCGGGATGTGCCGGATCAGGTTGCCCTCGGGGTGCAGCGGCGGCGCGCCGAAGGACTGCTCGGGGTCGGTGACCGCGTCGAGGAGCTCGTACTCGACGGCGATGGCGGCGGCGGCCAGCCGGGCGGCGTCCGGGTGGTCGGCGGCGACCGCGGCGATCGGCTCGCCGTGGTGGCGGACCACGTCGTGGGCGAAGACGGGGCGGTCGGAGATCCGCCGGCCGTGGGTGGCGGCGCCGGGGACGTCGGCCTGGGTGACCACGGCCCGTACGCCGGGCATCTGCGCGGCCGCGCTGGTGTCGATGGAGACGATCCGGGCGTGTGCGTGCGGGGAGCGGAGGACGGCCGCCCAGAGCAGCCCCTCGGCCCACAGGTCCGCGGCGTAGGGGAAGGTGCCCTCGGTCTTGGCGCGGGCCTCGGTGGGCGGGACGGAGGCGCCGATCCCGCGCGGGGGCGCGTCGGCCGCGGAACCGGCGCCCGCGGCATGGGCGGTGACCGCAGCGGTCACGATGGCCGTTGCCGCGTCGCCGGCGGTCATGCGGTGCCTCCGTGCTGGTCGTACTGGCCGTACTGGTCGGGGTGGTGGCCCTGGTGGTCGTGGTGACCCGGGACCTGGTGGCCCGGACCCTGGTGGCCCTCGACCTGGTGGCCCTGGTGCACGCCGCCCGCGCCGGGCGCGGCCTGGTGCGGGATGAGGGGAGCGCCGGGGAGGTGACCGGCCTGGGCCATCTGCGCGGCCTGGGCCGCCTGGGCGGTCTCCGCCGCGGCTGCCGCGGTGGCGTCCCGTTCGGCCACGACCTCGCGGACGGCGTCGAGCACGCCCTGGTAGCCGGAGCACCGGCAGAGGTTGCCGCAGAGTGCCTGGCGGGTCTCCAGCTCGCTGGGGGCGTGGTTGCCCTCCAGCAGGTCGTGGATGGTCATGGCCATGCCGGGGATGCAGAAGCCGCACTGCACCGCGCCCGAGCCGCACAGGGCCCGCTGGACGTCGGACAGCTCGCCCTGGGTGGCCAGGCCCTCGACCGTACGGACCTCGGAGCCGGCGGCGGTGGCCGCGGGCACCAGGCAGGAGTTGACCAGGCGGCCGTCGACCTGCACGGCGCAGGCCCCGCACTCGCCCTGGGAGCAGCCGTCCTTGGCGCCGGCCAGGCCGAGGCGCTCGCGCAGCACGTAGAGCAGCGACTCGCCGATCCAGGCGGAGGTGACGGGGCGGTCGGCGCCGTTGACGCGGAGCACGTACGAGGCGAGCGGGTGCTCCTCGGTGTGCGTGGTGACCGGGGCTTCGTGCGCGTGTCCGGCGTAGGGCTCGCCCGGCAGGTGCGGTTCGCCGTGCGGGTGCGGTTCGCCGTGCAGGTGCGGTTCGGCAGCGGGCGCGGGCAGTGCGGTTCCTCCGGCGGGGGTGCCGGTGTCCGTGCCGCCGTCCGCCGCCACGGGCGCCCCGTCCGGGAGGGCGATGCCCTCGGCCGGGGTGTGCCCGGCGTCGTCGCCGCCCCCGGGGACGGCGTCCCCGTGGGTGCCGTCCCCGTGGATGCCTTCGGTGTGGGTGGCGTCGGTGTGGACGGCTTCGCCGTGGGCGGCTTCGCCGGAGCCCGGCTCGACGCCGTCCGGCAGGGCGACACCGTGCGCCGGAGTCCCGTCCGGCACCGCCACGCCATGGGGCGGGGTGCCGTCCGTGAAGGCGATGCCGTGGCCGAGCGTCCCGCCCGGGAAGGCGGTGCCGTGCGCCGGGGTGCCGTCGTGGAAGGCCGTTCCGTGGCCGGTCGTCCCGCCGTGGCCGGCCGTGGCGCCGGTACCGCCCCCGCCGTCCGCCGCGGCGGGCTCCGGGAAGGCGGTGCCGTGTGCCGGAGTCCCGTCGTGGAAGGCGACGCCGTGGCCCAGCGTCCCGTCCGGGAAGGCGATGCCGTGGCCCAGGGTGCCGTCCGTGAAGGCCGTGCCGTGGCCGATGGTGCCGCTCTGGGCGTACGGCGTCGGTGCCGGACCGTCCGCGTGGGGCAGGTCGCCGGACGCGCCGGGGACGGCCAGGGGCACGCCCTCCGGCGGGGTGTGGCCGGCGGCCGCGTACGGATCCACGTCGGGAGCGGCGACGACGGCGGTCGGCACGTACGGGTGGGCACCCGGGAGACCGGGGGCACCCGGGAGACCAGGGACCTCCGAGACGCCCGGCAGCGCCACGCCCTCGGCCGGGGTGTGGGTGTACGCGTAGGCGGCGTACGGGTCGGGCTCGGCCGCGGCGGGGGCGGCGCCGGGTCCGGTCTCTTCCGCGTAGGGGTGGCCGGCCGGTGCGTGGCCGTGCTCCGCGCGGGCGGCCGGCGCGGTGTCGTGGTGGTCGGACGGGGCCGGGGCGTGGGCCGCGTCGATGTCCGGGGCGGCGTGCGCGGCCTCGCCCTCGGGGAGGGTGCCCACGCCGGGGCCGCCCAGTACGCGTCCGCGGGCCTGCGCCACGGGCGCGGAGGGCGCGTACGCCCGTACGCCGTCGAACTCCGCCTGCGGCGCGTCCGCCCACGGCGCTGCCGCGCCGCCCGGCAGGGTCACCGGAGCCTGGCTCCAGTCGGCCGCCGGGGAGGGCCACTGGCCGGTGTCGGAGCCGGCCTCGAAACCGGTGCCGGTGTCGAAGCCGGAGCCGGTGTCGAAGCCGGAGCCGGTGTCGAAGCCGGTGCCCGCGGCCGGGTCCTCGGCGGGGTGCACCGCCTCCGGGAACTGCCACTCGGCCGTGGCCCCCGGGTCCGTGGTCCCGTCCGCCCCGGCAGCGGGCGCGGCGGCGAGGTGCGCGGGAGCGGCGGCCGGGGCGGTGCCGGCGGCCGGCTCGGGCCATGCCGTCGGGAGCGTCCAGGTGCCCGTCGCCGAGGCCGGATCGGCGCTCGCGGCCGGCGGGGCCGTGTCCACCGGCATCGGCGGGACCGCGATCACCGGCGGCACGATCACCGGCGGCACGTATCCGTGCCCCGGTGCCGCCAGCGGCTCTCCGGTGCCGGAGCCGCCCAGCATCTCCTGCGGCAGCTGTACGAACGCCGTCGCGTCGGAGTCGTACTCGCCGCCCTGCGGGACCGGCTCCCAACCCCAGCCCGGTCCCCCGTTCCCCTGACTCACGTGCCCGTTCCCGTTCCCGTCCGCGTTGCCGTTCCCGCTCATGAGCTCAGTGCCCTCCCCAGGGCCCTGCGTGCCAGCACCGACACCGTCCGCCGCAGCTGCAGGACACCTGCCGGGACCGGGTCGCCCTGGTCGGGCACGCAGGCCGCCGCGACGTAGTCGCCGAACGCCTCCAGCGCCTCCGGCGCGAGGGTCCGCTCGGCGTCCCAGTCGATCAGTGAGGCCACCCACTGCTCGGCCTCCAGTGGCCGCAGCGGCATCGGCGCCACCGCGCCCACCGCGATCCGCACCCCGCGCCGCGCCGGGTCGAGCACCAGGCCCACCGAGGCGATGGCGCGGCCCGGCCCGGTCCGGCCGGTGGCCTTGAGGAAGACCTGGGGGGCGTGCAGCAGCGGCACCCGCACGTAGCCGATCAGCTCGCCGGGCCGCAGCATCTCGCGGCCCGCGAGCAGGTGGGAGACCGGGATCTCACGCCGCGCGCCACCCGGCCCGGCGATGATCAGTACGGCTTCCAGCGCGGCCAGCACCGGCAGGGAGTCCCCGGTGGGCGCGCCCGTCACGATGTTGCCGCCGAGGGTGCCGGCGTTGCGGATCTGCGGCGGTCCGGCCGCGCGCGCGGCCGCCGCCAGCGCCGGGATCAGCGCGGCGAAGTCGGGCCGGCCCATCCGGGCGTGCGTGAGGCCGGCGCCGAGCAGTGCGTGCCCGTCCTGGTACTGCCAGCCGCGGATCTCGTTGATCCGCCCGAGGCCGACCAGTCCGGCCGGGCGCAGCAGCCCGGCGTTCACGGCCGCCATCAGGTCGGTTCCGCCCGCCACGGGTACGGCCGCGGGCATGGCGGCGAGAGCGTCGACGGCTTCGTCGAGCGAGCCGGGCAGCATGACGGACTGCGTCACCGGCTGCGCCGCCTGCGGTGCGTGAGTGGTCAACCCAGCTGCCCCTTCCCGATGTCCCGGCGCTCACGGCTGTTGCGCCGTACGGTACGTGCTCACAGCCGGGACGTGGCAACTCTGGCACATCTTCCGCACCGCCCCGGCGCGAGGGTGGCCCGGGCGCCCCCCGGAGGGCTCCGGTCCGGTCCGCCCCGCGCCGGCGTGGAAGAAAGGTCCCTTTTCTGCGGTTTTCCTTTGGTCGGAACCGACTTGCGGGGAGACGGCGGGAACAGAACTGGTTGCCGGAGTCACACGATCGGGGGCGGCCCTTCGACCGGGCGTCCGAGCACTCCGGGCCGCCGCTGCCACGGGAGCGGACCCTGCGGCCGCCGGTAGTCGACCCCCAGCGCGTCCAGCCGGGCGTAGTGCGCCCCCATGCGCCGCTCGAAGCCGGGCCAGTCCCGCCGGGACGGCTCCGGCAGCTCCGACCAGACCGTCTCCGCGAAGGCCGCGAGCCGTGGGAACACCTGGTAGTCCACCCGCGCCTGGTTCTCCGTCACCTCGGTCCACATGTTGGCCTGCGCGCCCAGCACCCGGGCGGCCGCCGCCTCCGACAAGCCCGGCGGAACCGGCTCGAACCGGTACACGTCCTCCAGGGTGCGCACGTAGCCGATCGGCACCGGCTCGTCCGCCCCGGCGTCCTGACGGTGGTCCAGGTACACCTGCTGCTCGGGGCACATCACCACGTCGTGGCCCGCCTCGGCGGCCGTGATGCCGCCCGCGTACCCGCGCCAGGAGGACACCGCGGCACCCTCGGCGAGCCCGCCCTGGAGGATCTCGTCCCAGCCGATCAGGCGGCGGCCCCGGTCGGCCAGCCAGCGGTCGAAGTGCCGGATGAACCAGGACTGGAGGCCGTCCTCGCCGTCCACGCCCAGCTCGCGGATCCGCTGCTGCGCGGTCCTGGACCGCTGCCACTGCGTCCTGGGGCATTCGTCGCCACCGACGTGCACGAACGGCGAGACCTCCGCCGGGAACAGCTCCAGCAGCTCCTCGAAGACGCCCTCGTAGAAGCGCAGTACGGGCTCGGTCGGGGCGAGCACGTGCTCGCTGATGCCCCAGTCGTCCCACACCTCCGGCGGGACCGTGCCGGTCACGTCGGTGTTGCCCAGCTCCGGGTACGCGGCGATCGCGGCCTGCGAGTGGCCGGGTATGTCGATCTCGGGGACCACCCGGATGTGCCGTTCGGCGGCGTGGGCGACGATCTCCCGGATGTCGTCCTGGGTGTAGAAGCCGCCGTGCGGGGTCTCGTTCCACAGCGGCGACGCCCGGTGGCCCCTGCGGCTGCGCGGCCGCCAGGCGCCGACGGAGGTCAGGCGGGGGTGGCGCCGGATCTCGACCCGCCAGCCCTGGTCGTCCGTCAGGTGCAGGTGCAGCACGTTCAGCTTGTGCGCGGCGAGCAGGTCCAGGTAGCGCAGCACCCCGTCCTTGGGCATGAAGTGCCGGGCCACGTCGAGCATCATGCCGCGCCAGCCGAAGCGCGGGCCGTCCCGGACGTCGCCGATGGGGAGGGTCCAGGTCCGGCGGTCCCGGCTCAGCGGTGCGTTCCGGTACGCATCGGGCCCGAGCAGCTGACGGAACGTCTGGGCCGCCCAGAACAACCCGGCGGGATCGGCGCCTTCCAGCAGCACCCCGCGGTCCGTCACGTGGACCTCGTGCCACTCCGGGCCGAGCGTCCGCGCGAGGTCGGGGCGCAGGGCCAGCCATACCGCCTGCCGCACGCCCTCCGGCGCCCCGCCGGGGCCCGTCTCCGGACGGCCCGCCTCAGGATCAGCCGGCGAGGGCTCGGCGGGGGAGGGCACTGCCGGGGCGGGCAGGTCCCAGCCCGTGGCCGCGCCGATCTCGCGGCGGATCCAGGCGGCCGTGGACCCGGTGCCGGGTCCGGCGACGAGCAGCGGATCGGTGAGCCCGGCCAGGCGCGTGCCGCCGTCGGCGAACCGGGCGTACCGGGGTGCGGGGATCAGGTCCATGGACGGGCAGCCCTTCGCGGCGGGGTCGTTGGGCACCGCGGCGCACCACGGGGTTCCGCGGCGCGGGCGGCACAGGTCTGAACCTATGCCGCGCCCGTCCGGCCCGGACAGCCCTTGGACGGCGAAGGCGTCCGGTGCGGCGAAGGGCCCGGTGCGCCGGCGTAGGTCCTGGGTGAGTCCGGGAAGGTCCCGGGTGCGTCCGGGTGCGTCCGGGAAGGTCCCGGGTGCGTCGGCGAAGTGCCCCGGCACGTCCGGAAGGGCCCGGGTGCGGCAAAGGCCCCCGGCGCGCGCGTGCGCACACCGGGGGCCTCGGTCCCGCGGGACACGGGGCGGAGCCCCGTGCCGGGCCGGCTGCCGGACTACTTGTCCTTGCCGCCCTTGCCCTTGTCCTTGTCCCCGCCCGGGCCCATGGACTCGTAGATCTCCTTGCAGAGCGGGCAGACCGGGTACTTCTTCGGATCACGGCCCGGCACCCACACCTTGCCGCAGAGCGCCACGACGGGAGTCCCTTCGAGGGCGCTCGCCATGATCTTGTCCTTCTGGACGTAGTGGGCGTAGCGCTCGTGGTCGCCGTCGCCGTGAGAGACCTGCGGCGTCGGCTCGACGAGGGTCCCGGTGCCAGTCCCGCGGTCGGGCTCAAGAGTGCTCATGCAGCCAGGGTACCGACCCGCGCCGGACTCAGTTCAGCGACGGGTCGTCCGGGTAGGTGGCGACCATGGCGAGTTCGCTGCGCTGGCGGCGCAGCACCGCCCGCCACAGCCTTTCCGGGTCCGGGAAGGAGATGTCGCCCGGCTCGGACTCCACCACGTACCAGGCTCCGTCGCCGAGCTCGTCCTCCAGCTGGCCGGGGCCCCAGCCGGAGTAGCCGGCGAAGATCCGCAGGCAGCCCAGGGCTCCGGAGAGCAGTTCCGGCGGGGCCTCCAGGTCGACCAGGCCGATCGCACCGTGCACGCGTCTCCAGCCGACCGGGCCCTCCTCCCCCGGGATGACGGCGATGCCGAGGGCGGAGTCGAGGGCGACCGGGCCGCCCTGGAAGACCACGCCCGGGTCACCGGCCAGTGCGGCCCAGGGCATCAGTATGTCGCCGACGCCCACCGGGGTCGGGCGGTTGAGGACCACGCCGAGCGAGCCCTGCTCGTCGTGGTCGAGCAGCAGGACCACCGCGCGGTCGAAGTTCGGGTCCGCGAGCGCGGGTGTGGCGACGAGCAGCCGCCCGGTGAGGGAGGACACCTCGGTCATGCGGCCATGATCCCCCATGTTCGGCGTTCCCGGGGAGTCGGAGTCGGGCTTGCCTCGCGGGCGGGTACGGGCGCACCGCAGCAGCGGGGAGCGCGTGCCGGGCGTGCGAACGGGTGACGTGTGGGAATACCTGCGGAAGGCCACCCTCCGCCATTTCCCGGGCACGGAGGGTGCTGTGCCGAATTCATGACAGTCCTACGGCCGCGTCAGCCTTACGAACAGGGGGGTTTCGCCCCTTACCCTTACCTCTGATCCCCTGCCCCTAGTCTCCCTGGCTCGTCCGGGGGGCCCATCGGAACGCGAGATTCATGACCGGCACTGACAGTCACGACGACGTACTGCTCGTCCACGGCGGGACCCCGCTCGAGGGCGAGATCCGTGTCCGCGGCGCGAAGAACCTCGTGCCGAAGGCCATGGTCGCCGCCCTGCTCGGCAGTGAACCCAGCCGGCTGCGCAACGTGCCGGACATCCGTGACGTTCGGGTCGTCCGCGGTCTGCTGCAGCTGCACGGCGTGACGGTCCGCCCCGGCGAGGAGCCGGGCGAGCTGGTGCTCGACCCGACCCACGTGGAGAGCGCCAACGTCGCGGACATCGACGCGCACGCGGGTTCCTCCCGCATCCCGATCCTGTTCTGCGGCCCGCTGCTGCACCGGCTCGGCCACGCCTTCATCCCCGGTCTCGGCGGCTGCGACATCGGCGGGCGGCCGATCGACTTCCACTTCGACGTGCTGCGGCAGTTCGGCGCGACCATCGAGAAGCGCGAGGGCGGCCAGTACCTGGAGGCCCCGCAGCGGCTGCGCGGCTGCAAGATCCGCCTGCCCTACCCCTCGGTCGGCTCGACCGAGCAGGTGCTACTGACGGCGGTGCTGGCCGAGGGCGTCACCGAGCTGGCCAACGCGGCGGTGGAGCCGGAGATCGAGGACCTCATCTGCGTGCTGCAGAAGATGGGCGCCATCATCTCCATGGACACCGACCGGACGATCCGGATCACCGGTGTCGACCGCCTCGGCGGCTACAACCACAAGGCGCTCCCGGACCGTCTGGAGGCCGCTTCGTGGGCTTCCGCGGCGCTGGCGACCGGCGGCAACATCTACGTGCGCGGCGCCCAGCAGCGCTCGATGATGACCTTCCTGAACACCTACCGCAAGGTGGGTGGCGCCTTCGAGATCGACGACGACGGCATCCGCTTCTGGCACCCGGGCGGCCCGCTGAAGGCGATCGCGCTGGAGACGGACGTGCACCCCGGCTTCCAGACCGACTGGCAGCAGCCGCTGGTGGTCGCCCTCACCCAGGCCACCGGCCTCTCCATCGTCCACGAGACGGTCTACGAGTCCCGGCTGGGCTTCACCGAGGCGCTCAACCAGATGGGTGCTCACATCCAGCTGTACCGCGAGTGCCTGGGCGGCTCGGCCTGCCGCTTCGGCCAGCGCAACTTCCTGCACTCCGCGGTCGTCTCCGGCCCCACCAAGCTGCAGGGCGCCGACCTGGTCATCCCCGACCTGCGCGGCGGCTTCTCGTACCTGATCGCGGCCCTGGCCGCCGAGGGCACCTCGCGGGTCCACGGCATCGACCTGATCAACCGCGGCTACGAGAACTTCATGGAGAAACTCGTGGAACTCGGCGCGAAGGTCGAGCTCCCCGGCGGCGACCTGGTCTGACGACCGCTCCGCTCCACCCCCCGCACCACCCGACGATGGCCCCGAACCCGGGGCCATCGCCGTTTCCGCAGCCACCTCGCCCCGACACGGCCACCGTCGACGACACCCCGCCCCTGCTGGGGGTCCGGGGGTCATCCCCCGGGAAGACACAGCATGGAGAAGCTCGTGGAACTCGGCGCGAAGGTCGAGCTCCCCGGCGGCGACCTGGTCTGACGACCGCTCCGCTCCACCCCCCGCACCACCCGACGATGGCCCTGCCCCCGGGGCCATCGCCGTTTCCGCGGCCACCGGCACGCCGAAGGGCGGCCACCCCATCCGGGGTGGCCGCCCTTCGCAGTACTGCGTACTTCTGGCCAGAGGCCAACAAGGACGAGACTTACTTGCCCTTGGCGGCTTCCTTGAGCTTGGAGCCCGCGGAGACCTTCACGCTGTAGCCGGCCGGGATCTGGATGGGGTCGCCGGTCTGCGGGTTGCGAGCGGTGCGAGCGGCACGGTGGGTGCGCTCGAAGGTCAGGAAGCCGGGGATGGTGACCTTCTCGTCGCCCTTGGCGACGACCTCGCCGATGGTCTCGGCGAGAGCGGCCAGAACGGCGTCGGCGTCCTTGCGGGTCACCTCGGCGCGCTCGGACAGAGCGGCCACCAGCTCACTGCGGTTCATGTTGTACTCCCGTGTTCAACTTGCCTATGAGGCGTGCCACGCGGCAGAGCCGCATGTTTGGCACCAGCGAAGCCGATGCTGCCAGGGCCCTCGGACAGTCCCCGGACCCGGGTCTGCCGTCAGACCCTCGCGCCACAGTCACGCATCCTGCCCCCACCAGCGGCGGGAAAGCGAATCCGGCACCCGCCAGGGTCACACGAAAAGCGCCACAGTCACGCCACCGTGACGCTCCGTCCGCACCAGTGGGAGGGCTCGGGGATGCGGACCGCTGACCTCGCGGGCATCGCCGCAACCCTAGAGGCGTGTCAACGGCCCCGCATCCCGCGACGCGCCGGATCAGGCGGACGTGGGGCCCGTCACAGCGGCGGTGGCGGCCTTCCGGACGGCACCCGCGACCGCACCGGCCACCTTGTCGTTGAACACCGAAGGAATGATGTAGTTCGCGTTCAGCTCGTCCTCGCCGACCACGTCCGCGAGCGCGCTCGCCGCCGCCAGCATCATGTCCGTGTTGACCGTCCGGGACTGCGCGTCCAGCAGGCCGCGGAAGACGCCCGGGAAGACGAGGACGTTGTTGATCTGGTTCGGGAAGTCGGAGCGGCCGGTGGCCACGACGGCCGCCGTCTGGCGGGCGACGGCCGGGTCCACCTCGGGGTCCGGGTTCGCGAGCGCGAACACGATGGCGCCCTCGGCCATGGCCGCGACGTCCTCGCCGCCGAGCACGTTCGGGGCGGAGACGCCGATGAACACGTCGGCGCCGACCACGGCCTCCTTGAGGGTGCCGGTGTAGCCCTCGGGGTTGGTGTTCTCGGCGATCCAGCGCAGCGGGGAGTCCGCGGCGGCGTCGACCAGGTCGGTGCGGCCCGCGTGCACGACGCCGTGCACGTCGGCCACCACGGCGTTCTTCACACCGGCCGAGAGCAGCAGCTTCAGGATGGCCGTACCGGCCGCGCCGGCGCCGGACATGACGACCTTGACGTCGCCGATGGCCTTGCCCACCACGCGCAGGGCGTTGGTGAGGGCGGCCAGCACCACGATCGCGGTGCCGTGCTGGTCGTCGTGGAAGACGGGGATGTCCAGGGCCTCGCGGAGCCGCGCCTCGATCTCGAAGCAGCGGGGCGCGGAGATGTCCTCCAGGTTGATGCCGGCGAAGCCGGGGGCGATCGCCTTGACGATCGCGACGATCTCGTCGGAGTCCTGGGTGTCCAGGCAGATCGGCCAGGCGTCGATGCCGGCGAACCGCTTGAAGAGGGCCGCCTTGCCCTCCATGACCGGCAGCGCGGCCTTGGGGCCGATGTTGCCGAGGCCGAGCACGGCCGACCCGTCGGTAACGACTGCGACGGAGTTGCGCTTGATGGTGAGGCGGCGCGCGTCCTCGGGGTTCTCGGCGATCGCCATGCACACGCGGGCCACGCCCGGGGTGTAGATCATGGAGAGGTCGTCACGGTTGCGGATGGGGTGCTTGGCCGCCATCTCGATCTTGCCGCCGAGGTGCATCAGGAAGGTGCGGTCGGAGACCTTGCCGAGCGCGACCCCCTCGATGCCGCGCAGCTTCTCGACGATCTCGTCGGCGTGCGCGGTGGACGTGGCCGCGATGGTGACGTCGATACGGAGCTTCTCGTGGCCGGATGCGGTCACGTCGAGGCCGGTCACCGAACCACCGGAAGATTCCACGGCGGTGGTGAGCTGGGATACCGCGGTTCCGCTCGCGGGCACCTCCAGGCGGACCGTCATCGAGTACGAGACGCTGGGCGCCGTTGCCATGACCGGTTTCCTCTGCTTTCCCTGTGATCACTGTGCGGGCCCCGCCACACGGTCGGCATGGCAGGACCTGTTGTCCGATCGTCCCACCTACCGGCTGGTACAAGGTAACCAGCTACAAATTTCGGAAAGACACTTCCACCATACGAGATTTGCCGGGGGGTGTGAAGGGTGGGGTCACACAAAACAGGTCCGCGCCCTCCGACTGCGGAGGGCGCGGACCTGTAGGAAAAACCAACGATCAGTGGCACCGACCCGCCATGCTCGCCTCGCGGCAAGTGGTCGCTCTAGGCGACGAAGGTTGGGCCCGGGGGCTTGGATCGAGCCGGTGCCGTACCCAGGCTAACAAAGGATCGCGCGATGTGATCCCCCCTGGGCGGGTTGACCCGTTCCACCACGCGCCTGGCCGCGGGCCATCCGGGCCCGTGGCCAGGCGCACGGCCCCGCGCGGGCGGCCGCGCGGGCGGCGGGCCGTCCCGGTCCGGTGCCCGCCGGTCCCGGGTCAGCCCCCTGTCAGTCCCGCAGCAGGGCCGGTACGCCGTCCTCCGGGGCGTCGCGGCCGGTGGACACCACCGTCAGCTGCTGGGTGGCGCGGGTCAGGGCGACGTACAGCACCCGCAGGCCCGCGGGGGACTCCTGGGCGATCTCGGCCGGGGAGACCACCACCGTGGCGTCGTACTCCAGGCCCTTGGCCTCCAGGCTGCCCAGCGCCACGGCGCGGCCGCCCAGGTCGGCCAGCCACCGCGCGGCCTCGGCCCGGCGGTTCATGGCGACGACCACGCCCACCGTGCCGTCCACCTGGTCCAGCAGCCGGCGGGTCTCCTCGCGCACGGTCTCCGCCAGGTCACCGCCCTCGGCCAGGGCGGTGAAGCGGGGCCGCAGTCCGGTGGAGCGGACCGCCGTGGGCGGTTCCATCCCGGGCATGGCCTGCGCCAGCACCTTCGCCGCCAGCTCGGCGATCTCCGCCGGGTTGCGGTAGTTCACGGTCAGCGTGAAGCGCCGGCGCGGACGGCTGCCCAGCGCCTCGTCGCGGGCCGCGGCCGCCTCGTCCGGGTCGGTCCAGGAGGACTGCGCCGGGTCGCCGACCACGGTCCAGGTGCCGTGGCGGCCGCGCCGGCCCACCATCCGCCACTGCATCGGCGTCAGGTCCTGCGCCTCGTCCACGATCACGTGCGCGTAGTCGACCCGTTCGGCCGCGAGCCGCTCGGCCCGCTCCCGCTGGGTCTCCTCGCGCTGCGGCATCAGCTCCTCCAGCCCGCTGAGCTGGTCGAGCGGGTCGAGCTCGCGCTTCCGCTTCGGCCGGGCCGGCGCGCCGAGCAGCATCTGCAGTTCGTCGAGCAGGGCCACGTCGTGCACGGACAGCGCGTCGCGGCGCAGCGAGCGGGCCAGCTGCCGGGTTTCGCGCGGGTTCAGCACCCGCCGGGTCCAGCGGCCCAGCCGGCGCTCGTCGGCCATCGCCGCGAGCACCCCGCGCGGGGTCAGCTCGGGCCACCAGGCGTTCAGGAAGTCGAGGAACACGTCCTCCGTCGAGATGTCCTCGTCGAAGGCGGAGCGCAGCTCGGCGGCCAGCTCGGGGTCGGAGTGGCGGCCGGCGCCGCCGGACTTCTGCCACAGCGCGTCCAGCAGCAGCCGGCGGGCCCGCGGGCGGAGCAGGTTGACCGGGGCGGTGCCGCCCAGCACGGTCTGCCGGATGCGGCCCAGCTCGTCCGCGTCCAGCTCCTGGCGCCGCCCGAAGGCGACCACCCGCAGGCTGTCCGGAGCGCGGCCGGCCGGCCCGCCGAGCTCCAGGGCCCCCCGTACGGCCTTGCGCAGCACCTTCAGCATCCGCGAGGAGCCCTTGATCCGGGACACGGCCGGCTCGTCGTACGCCGTCGCCTCCGCGCCGTCGACCAGCGAGCCGAGCGCGCGGATCGCCACCTGGCCCTCCTCGCCGAGCGAGGGCAGGACGCCCTCGGTGTAGGCGACGAGCAGCGGGGTCGGGGAGACGATCAGGATGCCCCCGGCGTACCGGCGGCGGTCCTGGTAGAGCAGGTAGGCGGCGCGGTGCAGGGCCACGGCCGTCTTTCCGGTGCCGGGGCCGCCGGACACCTCGGCCACGGAGGCGGCGGGGGCCCGGATGACCAGGTCCTGCTCGGCCTGGATGGAGGAGACGATGTCCCGCATGGTGTGCGTGCGGGCCCGGCCGAGGGCGGCCATCAGCGCGCCGTCGCCGATGGAGGGCAGCTCCTCGCCGTCGAGGAAGGCGGTCACCTCGGGGCGCATCAGGTCGTCCTCGACTCCGAGCACCCTGCGGCCCTTGGAGCGGATGACGCGGCGGCGGACGACGCGGCCGGGCTCCTTGGGGGTGGAGCGGTAGAACGGCGCGGCGGCGGGCGCGCGCCAGTCGATCACCAGCGGGGAGTAGTCGGCGTCGAGGACGCCGATCCGGCCGATGTGGAGGGTTTCGGCGATGTCGGCGGTGAGGTCCGGGCGGATGGCGTCCTCGGCCGGCGCGACGGAGGTGTAGGCCCCGTCCGGACCGCGTTCCCCGTCCTTGCCGAGCACCAGGTCGACCCGGCCGAAGAGGAAGTCCTCGAACTCGTTGTTGAGGCGGTTCAGGTGGATCCCGGCCCGGTAGACCTGGGCGTCGCGCTCGGCGAGCGCGCCCGGAGTACCGACCTGGCCGCGCTTGGCCGCGTCGTTCATCAGGAACTCCGCCTCGTGGATCTTCTCCTCGAGGCGGCGGTACACCTGGTCCAGATGACTCTGTTCGACCGCGATCTCTCGATCGCGGAGGGACTCCGCCGTGCTGTCGACAGCGTCGACAGCGGCATCCTGCGCGGCCACCAAGGCCCCTTTCTGACGTGCATGGGCGACCGTCAACCGTACGCGAACCGGCGGGGTCTCCGCACTCCGGTTCAAAAGGACCGGTACGCCGCCAGGCCCTGTCCGGCCCTGATCCGCCGGACGGGCCCTAGCCCACCCGGGCGGCGAGGGCGCGGCGGCGGTGCCGGGCGACCCGTTCGCGGTTCCCGCAGATCTCGCTGCTGCACCAGCGGCGGCGGTGGCCGCGGGAGGTGTCCAGGTAGACCCGGGTGCAGCCGTCGCCCTCGCAGGTCCGCAGCAGGGCCCGGTCGCCCGGATCGGTGAGGAGCTCGACGGCGTCCCGGGCGACGGCGGCCAGCAGCGCCCCGCGTTCCACACCGCCCCGCAGCGCGCGCACGAGGTGCCCGTCCCCGTCGCGTACGGCACACAGGCCGGGCGGCGGCCCGGCTGCCGCGGAGTTCACCCGCGCGAGGGCGGTGTCCTCGGGCACGCTGCCGGCCAGCTCGGCCCGCACCAGGACGCGCAGGTCCGCGCGCAGGTCCCGGAAGGGCGGCAGCCAGCCCTCGTCGACCCCGGCGAGGGGGGTCCCGTACGGCACCAGTCCGGCACCGGTGAGCCACATCCGCAGTTCCGCGCCGTCCCGGAGCTCCTCGGGAGGCCCGAAGGTGCCGACCAGGTCCAGGCAGAGCCGCCCGGAGTCGAACCACATGCCCCCAGAGTGCCCCCGCCCCGCCCCGCGGGGAAGCCCCCGTGCGGGGCCTCTGCGGAGCGGCGCTAGGACCTGTCCGACCCTGATCCGCCGGACAGGCCCCGGACCGCGTACGGCGGGTCGTCGTGGAGGAGGCGCTGGAAGAGGTGGTGGTCGCGCCAGGCGCCGTTGATGTGGAGGTAGCGGGGGGCGGTTCCGTAGCGCTCGAAGCCGGCCTTGGCGAGGACCCGCTGGGAGGCGTGGTTGTCGGTGAGGGTGCCGGCCTCGACGCGGTGCAGGCCGACCTCGTCGCGGGCGATCCGGAGCACCTCCTCGACGGCCGCGTACGCCAGGCCCCGGCCGCGCCACGCCCGGTCCACCCAGTAGCCGATGCCGCCGCTGCAGAGCGGGCCGTGCGTGATGGTGCCGAGGTTGACGGCGCCGACCACTTCCTCGCCTTGGTCGCCGTGGCCTCCGTGGCCTCCGTGGTCGCCGTGGCCTCCGTGGACCAGCAGGTACGGCCGCATCCGGCCGCCGTCCCGCTCCGCGAGCATGCCGTCGATGCGGGCGCGCTGCCCGGCCGCGGTGTAGAAGGCGTCCGGCCGGTCCGGCTCCACGGCCCGCATGTTCGCGCGGTTCCGCGCCAGCGCGTCGGCCAGGGCCCCGGCGTCGTCGGCCCGCAGGTCCCGCATCTCCACCCCGTCGATGATCATCCGGGCACGTTAGCCCGGATCAGCGGGCACCCGCCCGCAGATCGCCGTACTTCGCCTCCGAGGACGGGTCCAGCGAGAGCCGGTAGCCGCGCTTGACCACCGTCTGGATCAGCTTCGGCGCGCCCAGGGCCGCACGCAGCCGGGCCATCGCCGTCTCCACGGCGTGCTCGTCGCGGCCCGCGCCGGGCAGGGCGCGCAGCAGGTCCGCGCGGGAGACCACCCAGCCCGGGCGCCGGGCCAGCGCCCGCAGCAGGGACATCCCGGCCGGCGGCACCGGACGCAGTTCGCCGTCCAGCAGCACCGCGTGCCCGCGGAGCTCCAGCCAGTGCCCGGCCACCCTCAGCCGGCGGGCCCGCGCGGGCAGTTCCTGGCACAGCAGCTGCACCAGCGGGCCCAGCCGGAACCGGTCCGGCTGGACGGTGTCCACGCCCCGCGCCTGCAGCGGCAGCGCGGTGACCGGCCCCACGCAGGCGGCCAGCACCCCGCCCCGCAGCGCGGCCAGGACCTCCTCGCCCATCCCCCGCTGCTCCGCCCGCGCCAGCAGCGAGGCCGCGGCCGGCGCCGAGGTGAAGCTGACCGCGTCCACCCCGCCCGCGGCCACCGCGTCCAGCAGCCGGTCCAGCGGGCCGGGGTCCTCCGGGGCCATCCACCGGTACACGGGGACGACGACCACGTCGGCCCCGCCCTCCCGCAGCGCCTCGACGAAGCCCGGCAGCGGTTCGCCGTGCAGCTGGAGCGCCACCCTCCGGCCGGCCACCCCGGCCGTCAGCATCCGGTCCAGCACCTCGGCGAGGGACTCCGACTCCGGCGACCACGCCTCGGCCAGCCCGGCCGCCCGGATCGCGCCCCGCACCTTGGGCCCGCGCGCCAGGAGTTCGGACCCGCGCACCCGGGCCAGCAGTTCCTCCCCGACGCCCCAGCCCTCGGCCGCCTCGATCCACCCGCGGAAGCCGATGGCGGTGGTGGCGACGACCACGTCCGGGGCGCGGCGGATGAGTTCCTTGGTGGCGGCGAGGAGTTCGCCGTCGTCGGCGAGCGGCACGATCCGCAGGGCCGGGGCGTGCAGCACGGCCGCGCCGCGCCGCCGCAGCAGGGCGATCAGGTCGTCGGCCCGGCGTGCCGCGGTGACCCCGACGGTGAAGCCGGAGAGCGGGCCGGGGCCGTCGGCCGTCGGCGCGGAGGCCGTCCGGCCGGCAGGACGGTGGGCGGCGTCGGTCTGGGCGTCGGTCTGGGCGTCGGTCTGGGCGTCGGTCTGGGCGTCGATCATCGTGACCTGCCTCGTGGTGCATGTCGGGGGGGCGGTACGGCGGGAAACCGCGGTCCGAGCCTGCCAAGCGGGCATGTCGGGCTCGGTTCACGATCGTTTCGCGCCGGTTACACCGCCCGTCCACTACACGGACGTGAGCTGCGGCTTCGCCCCGCCGTCCGCGGCCTCCGCCGCCACCCCGCCGCCGGCCTGGGCCGCAGCGGGCCGCCGAAGGTATACCGCCCAGGTGACCGCGCCGCACGCCGCGTAGAAGCCGAGGAAGGTGACGAACGCCGCCGTCCCGGACCCCGAGCTCAGGAACGCCTCCCGGAACACCAGGTTGATGCCCAGTCCGCCGAGCGCGCCGACCGCGCCGATGATGCCCATCGACGCCCCGCTCAGCCGCCGCCCGTACGCCGCGGCCGCCTCCCCGTCCATCCCCCGGGCCACCGCCTTCGCCTGGAAGATGCCGGGGATCATCTTGTACGTCGAGCCGTTGCCGAGCCCGCTGAGCACGAACAGCGCCACGAACCCGGCCAGGAACACCGGCAGCGACTCGCGCACCGAGGCCAGCAGCACCACCCCGGTGGCCGCCGCCATCCCCGCGAACGTCCCCAGCGTGATCCGGGCCCCGCCGAGGCGGTCCGCGAGGCGACCGCCCACCGGCCGGATCAGCGAACCGAGCAGCGGCCCCAGGAAGGTCAGCGAGGCGGCCTGCAGCGGGGTCCGCCCGAACTGGGTCTGCAGCACCAGCCCGAAGGCGAAGGAGTAGCCGATGAAGGAGCCGAACGTGCCGACGTAGAGGAAGGCCATGATCCAGGTGTGGCCGTCGCGGAGGCTCTCGCGGACCGCGCCGGAGTCGTTCCGGACCGGCGCCAGGTTGTCCATGCGCAGCCAGGCCAGTGCGGCCGCGACCACGATCAGCGGGAGGTAGGCGGCGAGCAGCACCCGCGGGTGCCCGGCGCCGGCGGTGCCGATGACCAGCAGGCCGGCCAGCTGGACCACCGGCACGCCGATGTTCCCGCCGCCGGCGTTCAGCCCGAGCGCCCACCCCTTGAGCCGCAGCGGGAAGAAGGCGTTGATGTTGGTCATGGAGGAGGCGAAGTTGCCGCCGCCGACCCCGGTCAGCGCGGCGACCAGCAGGAAGGTCCCGTACGAGGTGCCCGGTTCCAGCACGACCAGCGCGGCGAGGGTCGGCACGAGCAGCAGCAGGGCGCTGAACACCGTCCAGTTGCGCCCCCCGAACCGGGCCACCGCGAAGGTGTACGGCACCCGGACGAAGGCCCCGACGAAGGTGGCCGTGCCGATCAGGAAGAACTTCCCTGCCGGGTCCACCCCGTACTCGGGGCCCATGAACAGCACCAGCACGGACCACATGGTCCAGATGGAGAAGCCGATGTGCTCGGAGAACACCGAGTACACGAGGTTGCGCCGGGCGGTGCGCTCCCCGCTCTCCCGCCAGAAGACCTCGTCCTCCGGCTCCCACCGCTCGATCCAGCGGCCCCCGGTCCGGGGGGCCTTCGGCTGAGTTGCGGTCATCACGCCTCCACAGCTGTCGCGTCCGTGGAATCGACCGTAGGGACGGCGCGTTTCGGGCCCGGTCCCCGTCCGGTGACCGCCGCGCAACCTTGCTCTCACCCGCCGCCCGGACCGGATGTGAGCGGTTCCGGCCACCAGCTGTCCTGCGGTACGGCCAGCCAGCCGTGTACGGCGGCCAGTTCGGCGGCGGCTTCGCGCAGCGCGTCCAGGCCGGGGTGGCGCAGGCCCTGCCGCCAGACCATGGACAGCGGGGACAGCGGCACCGGGTCCACCAGGGGGCGTTTCACGCTGCCCGGCAGGTCCGCGAAGTCCACCGTCACCAGGACGGGGTTGCGGGTCTTGGCCATCACCCGGCGGAACTCCTCCTTGCCGACGGCGACCGGTGCGGGCGGCGCGATGCCGATGCCCCTCCCCGCGAACAGGTCCTCGGCCAGCGAGGTCCATTCCAGGGTGCGGGGGTTGCCGGCCCCCGCGTACACGGTCTCCCCCGCGAGCGCGGACAGCGGGACCGCCGGTGCCGCGGCCAGCGGGTGGTCCTCCGGCAGCAGGACGGCCAGCGGCTCGTACCGGACGGGATGCCGGCCGAGTCCGGTGCGCAGCCGGGCGCCGAGCCCGCCGTACCGGCCGAAGGAGACGTCGAGGCGGCCCGCGAGGATCTCGGCGGCGGCGTGGGTGAGCCCGCTCTCGAAGCGGGCCATCAGCTCGCAGCCGGGGGCCAGTTCGCGTGCCCGCTCCAGGACGGAGCGGGCGGTGCCGGGGCCGTCGGTGTTGAGGTCCACCAGCAGCGGGCGGTCCGCGTCGCGGGCCGGCGCGAAGGCGTCGGCGAGCTCCTCGTGGGCGCCGAGCACCCGCCGGGCGAGCGGCACCAGCCGCTGCCCGTCGGCGGTCAGCTCCACCTGCCGGGTGGTGCGCAGGAACAGCTCCGCGCCGAGCTCCCGCTCCAGTCGGCGCACGTCCCGGCTGAGCGCCTGCTGGGCGACGTAGAGGCGGGCTGCGGCCCTGGTGAAGTGCAGTTCCTCGGCCACGGCGAGGAAGCCGCGCAGCAGGCGGGGGTCGAGATCGCGGTCGGTCACCGCAGGAGATTAACAACGGGAGCGGGTGAATGTCCGCCGGACAGGTGTTGGACGCCTCCCGCCCCCGCACCGGAGCCTGTTGACCATGACCGGCACGACCTCGACCGCACTCCGCGCCCCGTCCGCCTCCTCCGCCGCTGCTCCCTCCACCTCCCCTTCCGGCTCTCCCTCCGGCTCTCCCTACGTCTCCTCTTCCGCCCCCGCGTCCCGGAGCCGCGGCGGCGCGCTGATGGCCGTGACCGGCGGCACCCTGGTGCACGCCGCCCCGCGGCCGGCGGCGCGCCGCCCGCCCGGACCGTACCGGCGGCTGCTCGCCACCCCCGGCGCCCGCGGCTTCACCGCCGGCAACCTGATCGCCCGGCTGCCCATCGGCATGTTCGGGGTGAGCGCGGTGATGATGATCGCCGGTCAGCGGGGCTCGTACGCGCTGGCCGGCGCGGTCACCGCCACCGGCCTGGCCGCCACCGCGCTGGTCGGGCCGTGGACCGCGCGGCTGATCGACCGGCACGGGCAGGCCCGGATCGCGCTTCCCGCCACCCTGATCGCGGTCCTCGGCTGCCTCTCGCTGGTGCTGTGCGTCCGGGCCGGCGCACCCGCGTGGACCCTCTTCGCCTCCTACGCCGCCACCGCGACCACCCCCAACATCGGGGGCATGTCCCGGGCCCGCTGGACGTACCTGCTGCGCGAGGACCCCGGCGCCCGGCACACCGCCATGTCGTTCGAGCAGGCCGCCGACGAAGCCTGCTACATGCTGGGGCCGGTCCTGGCCGCGGCCCTGTGCAGCGGTCTGTTCCCGGAGGCCGGAACGCTCGCCGGGGCGGCCCTGCTGCTCACCGGCATGCTGGTCTTCACCTCCCGGCGGGCCACCGAACCCCCGGTGCTGCCGCGGGTCCACCGCCGCTCCCCGCTGCGCACCCCGGGGACGGCCGCCCTGCTGCTGGTGTTCACGGCCCTGGGGGCCGTCTTCGGCTCCATGGAGATCGCCTCGATCGCGCACCTGGACCGCCTCGGGCTCGGTGCGGCCTCCGGACCGGTGCTCGCGCTGCAGGCGGCCGGGTCCTGCGCGGCCGGCCTGCTCTACGGCACCCTGCGGCCGCGGTCGCTGCGCACCTGCACGGCCGCGCTGGCGGTGGCGATGGCCGGGCCCTTCGCGGCGGCGGCCGCGGGTCCGCTGCCGGTGCTCGGGGCGGCCCTGCTGGTGGCGGGCATGGCCACGGCGCCCACCATGGTCACCGCGATGTCCCTGGTGCACCGGCGGACCCCGCCGGAGCGGCTCAACGAGGGGATGACCCTGGCCGTGACGGCGATCCTCGCCGGGATCGCGGGCGGGGCGGCGGGCGGCGGCTGGGTGGTGGAGCACCTCGGCCCCGGCCTCGCCTACGCGGTCCCGGCGGTGGCGGCGCTGGTCGCCGCCCTCGTGACCGTACCGGCGCAACGGGCCTCCGGCGTACGGGTGACCCAGGTCGCGCCATAGCTGACTCGGTGTCATCATCCGCTTTTACTGGTGGGGGCCTCTCGCCCTCCGGCCGGCCGCCGTCCCTGGTCGTCACCTGCCGGTTCCGTCGCCCTTCCGTTGCGGAGGATCCCCTTGCCTGCCCTGTCTACTTCCCGCCGCCTGCCCGCGGCCCTGGTCGTGGCCGCCGTCACCGCCTCGTGCATGATGCCGGCGCTGCCCGCCCTGGCCGACTCGGCGAACATCCGCTTCTCCCAGCCGTACGTCCCCTCCATCGCGCCGGGCAAGACGGGCCGAGTGGTGATCGTGGCCGGCAACGGCGCCGACGCGGCCGTCAGCTCCACCTTCCGGATCACGGCTCCGGAGCGGACCACCTTCCCGGAGGCCCGCTTCTACTGGAACAACCAGCGGGCCGGCGCGCCCTGCACGCTGTCGGCCAACGCCCGGCAGCTGACCTGCAACGCGGCCACCCGGGCGGGCTTCACCTTCGCGGCGAACACCCGGACCAAGCTGGCCGTGACCGTGCGCGTGGACGCGAAGGCTCCCGAGGGCACCACGCTGGACGGCGGCGAGTGGACGACGGGCGCGTCCGACAGCGCGCTGTTCGCGGTCGCCACCCCGGTGACCGGGCCGAAGGGCGACAGGGGCGAGCGCGGCAACCCGGGTCCCGACGGGCCGCCCGGACCCGAGGGCCCTCCCGGACACGAGGGCAGGCCGGGCCACGAAGGCAAGCCGGGGCACGAGGGCAAGCCCGGCCACCACGGCAAGCCGGGGAAGCCCGGTCCCCCCGGACCCACCGGCCCCACGGGCGACACCGGCCCGACGGGCCCCACGGGCGACACGGGCCCCACCGGCCCCACGGGCGACACGGGCCCCACCGGCCCGACCGGCACCACCGGAGCAACCGGAGCAACGGGTGCCACAGGAGCGACGGGTGCCACGGGCAGCACCGGCTCGACCGGACCCACCGGGCCCACCGGACCCACCGGCTCGACGGGCGCCACCGGCCCGACCGGCCCGCAGGGCGCCACCGGGCCCACGGGACCGACCGGCCCCACCGGACCTTCGCAGGGCCCGACCGGACCGCAGGGCCCGACCGGACCGACCGGACCCACCGGCCCCTCGCAGGGCCCGACCGGACCGCAGGGCCCCACCGGCCCCCAGGGCGACACCGGTCCGACCGGACCGTCGGGCAACACCGGCGCCACCGGCCCGCAGGGCGACACCGGCCCGTCGGGACCGACCGGACCGACCGGCCCCTCGCAGGGCCCCACCGGCCCCCAGGGCCCGAAGGGTGACACCGGCCCCACCGGCCCCACAGGCCCCCAGGGCCCGAAGGGCGTCTGCAAGAAGTGCGGCAAGCCCCACCACGGCAAGGACCACGACCACGGGGGCAAGGACCACGGCGGCAAGGACCACGGCGGTAAAGACCACGGCGGCAAGGACCACGGCAAGGGCAAGTACAAGGCCCGCATCGTCTCGCCCGAGCAGAAGCTGAAGGTCCGCACGGGCCCGGGCACCGACCACGTGGTCAACGGCGTCATCAAGAACGGTTCCGTGATCGACGTGCAGTGCAAGGTCAACGCCCAGTCGGTGGACGGCAACTCGGTCTGGTACAAGCTCTCCGACGGGCGCGGCTGGATCGCCGCCCGCTACGCGCAGAACCTGAACAAGATCCCGTACTGCCCGGAGGACTGACCCCGGGAGCGTCCGGGCACCCGGACACCCGGACATGACGGGGGCCCCGCGACCGAACCGGTCGCGGGGCCCTCGTCCTCGCCCGGCATGAAGGGTCACTCGTACCGGGTGATGCGGCAGACGTACACGCACTCGTGCCGGGGGACGACCAGAAAGCCGATGAAGCCGCGCCCCCCGAGAATGTCGAATTCGCGAAGGCCGCCCGCCCGCCCGGTGGGCCGACCGACCGTTTCGGCATCACGGCCCAATACGGCCAACTCTGTGGCGATCCGCTCGACCTCCGCGATCGCGCCGGACGGCAGGCCACCGGTCACGTGTGCGTGGTCATCGGTGTTGTAGTCCCAGCTCCAGTCGCTCACACCCGGCGGGAGCACGGCGAGCACCACCTGACAGGTCCCGGCATGGGTCGCGACCCCTGGCGAGCGACTGCAAAGTGACTGCATTGACGATAAAATGCAGTCATGACTGCATTCACGATCCGGGAAGTCCCCGACGACATCGCCCGCCGCATGAAGATCCGAGCCGCCGAGGCCGGGCAGTCCCTCCAGAGCTACCTGCTCAGCCTCGTCACCAAGGACGCCACCCAGCCCACGCTCGCCGAAATGGCCGACCGCGCCGAGCGCTACGCCACGGAGGACATCGACATCCAGGACGTCCTCGATGTCATCGACGCAGGCAGGGCGGGCCGTTGATCGTCGTGGACTCCTCCGCCCTGGTCCTGTTCCTCACGGACAGGGGCTCCCGTGGCACCGCCGCCCGCCGGCGCGTCGGCGAGGAAGACACTCTCGCCGCTCCCCACCTGCTGGACACGGAGATCACGTCCGCCCTCCTGGGCATGGCCCGTGGCGCCAAAATCGACCCCACGAGCCTCGACGAGCACTTCAAGACCTACCAAGGGCTGCGCGTACAGCGGCACGAGACCGGCCCGCTGCTCCCCCGGATCCGAAAGCTGTACGCCGACCTCTCCGCCTACGACGCCACATACGTCGCCCTCGCCGAGGCCCTGGGCGTGCCCCTGCTGACGGCGGACGCGCGCATCGAACGAGGCGTTCAGAAGCCGCGTTGCACCATCGAGGTCATCACATGACGAAGGCCCCGCGACCGAACCGGTCGCGGGGCCTTCGCCCACATGGGATGAGTGGAGATGGCGGGAATCGAACCCGCGTCCAACGGTGCAGAACCAGGGCTTCTCCGTGTGCAGACCGCTGCGATTTTCTCAGCCCCGGAGATCACGCGGACAAGTCTCCGACGGGCTCAGTCACTGTTTGATTTCCCTCCAACCCCCGTGACCGGGGCTAGAGGTTTAGTTCCCTAGCTGATGCCAGGATCCGGGTCGGGAACAGCCCCGGGCTGACACTTCGCGAGTCGCTACTTAGGCAGCGAGGGCGAAGGAATCGCGCTTGGTGTTGGCGATTATTGGTTTCGGCGCGTGGTTAACGAGATCATTGCCGCTTCCTCGACACGCTTCCCCTGCTTCGACATCCGCTGTCGAAACCGATCATCCCCATGTTGATTTTTCAATGCACGCACCCTCTGTGAGGTGCGTGACCCATCGTACGTGACCAACGCGTACGGTCGCCAGCCCATTCCGGATGGGTCGAACGGGGCCCGGCCCGGGCTCAGCCGGCCTGGGCCGCCCGCTGTCGGCGGCGGGCCGCCGCGATCGCCCGGCTCGCCTCGCGCGTGTCCTGCTGTTCGCGCAGCGTCTGGCGCTTGTCGTACTCCTTCTTGCCCTTGGCGAGCGCGATCTCGCACTTCACCCTGCCGGACAGGAAGTACAGCGCGAGGGGCACGATCGTGTGACCCGTCTCGGACGCCTTCTGCTCCAGCTTGTCGATCTCCTCGCGGTGGAGCAGCAGCTTGCGCTTCCGCTTGGCGTGGTGGTTGGTCCAGCTGCCCTGGAGGTACTCGGGCACGTGGATGTTGTGCAGCCACGCCTCGCCGCCGTCGATCTGGACGAAGCCGTCCACCAGCGACGCACGGCCCATCCGCAGCGACTTCACCTCGGTGCCCATGAGGACCACGCCGCACTCGTACGTGTCGAGGATGTGGTAGTCGTGCCGCGCCTTCTTGTTCTGCGCGATGAGCTTGCGCTCCGGCCCCTTGTCCTGGGTCTTCTTCTTGGCAGGATTGCCCTGCACGTTCACGAGTCCCTTTGCCATAGTGCGGTCATTTTCGCACTACGGGGCCACCCCGTGGCCACCGAATACCGCGCGGGCCCGCTCCTCGGCCCGCTCGCCGCGCGCCGTCAGGTCCGGGGTGATGCCCCGGCCGTCCACACAGCGGCCCCCCGGGGTGCGGTACGTGCCCACGGTCAGCTCGGCCACCGAGCCGTCCGGGAGCTCCGTCGGCATCTGCACGGAGCCCTTGCCGAAGGTCCGGCTGCCCACGGTGACGGCGCGCCCGCGGTCCTGCAGGGCCCCGGTGAGCAGCTCGGCCGCGCTCATGGTGCCGCCGTCGACGAGGGCGACCAGCGGGCGGGCGGTGTCGCCGCCGCGGTCCGCGTACAGGGCGCGCTGGGAGCCCCGTACGTCGTACGTCGCGACCAGCCCGCCGTCCAGGAAGGCGGAGGCGGCCCGGACCGCCTCGGTGACCAGGCCCCCGGGGTTGCCCCGCAGGTCCAGGAGGATCCCGCCGCCGGGCGGGGCGGCCGCCACGGCCTCGCGGACCCGCTCGCCGGAGCCCCGGGTGAAGGCGGACACCCGGATCGCGGTGATGCCTCCGGGCAGGCCGCGGACGGTGACCGGGTCGGTGTGCAGCCGTTCGCGGACCAGCGTTTCGGCGCGGGGCACCCCGCCGCGTTCCAGGTCGAGGACCACGGAGGTGCCGGCGGCCCCGCGGAGGAGGGCGACCACGGCCGTGGCGGACAGGCCGGCGACGGGTCGTCCGGCCACCGCGACCAGCCGGTCCCCGGCGCGGATGCCGGCCCGGTCGGCGGGGCCTGCGGACTGCACCCGGTCCACCGGGACCAGGCCGTCGCGCTCCCGTCCGGGCCACAGGCCGACGCCGGTCCAGGTGCCGTCGAGGTCCTCCTCGAAGCCGGCGTACTCGGCGCGGTCGTACACCACCGCCCAGCGGTCGCCGCTGCGGCTGACCACGTCCTGGGCGGCCTTCTTGCCGGACTTCCCGTCGGCGACGGCGTCCGCCGCGGCCCGGGCCAGGGCGTCCCGGTCGACGGTCCCGGGAGATGCGGCGGGAGGCTGGGCGGCGGGGTCGCCCGGCGTCGCGCCGGGCGGTGCGAGAGGGGCGGCGGAGGCCGATAACCCGGCCCCTCCGGCCCGGGAGAGCTCCACCGTGCGGTCGTCGTGGGCGCCGAGGCAGCCGGTGCCGGCCGCGGTGCCCAGCGCACCGAGCAGCGCCAGCGTGAGGAAGGCCCCGCGACGCAGGTCACGGGGCCTGGGACAGAAGGCGGGACGGCCCGGCATGGCGCCGAGTCTAGGACAAGGCCCGTGGCGGGGCGGCCGGTTGGCCGGACCGCCCACGGGGCGCTCGTCACACCTTCAGGTACTTGCGCAACGCGACGAACGCCGCCAGCGAGGGCATCAGCACGCCGATGACGAGGACCAGCGGCAGCTTGGTCAGCACCGAGTCCCAGCCGATGAAGTTGATCAGTTCCATCTTGTCGCGGAGCGAGGCCCCGTGGTCGATCACGAAGTACTGGCCGCTGCCGAGCATGGCGCAGGCGAGCACCGCGCCGATCAGCCCGGCGAAGGCGGCCTCCATGATGAACGGCACCTGGATGTAGAAGCTGGAGGCTCCCACCAGCCGCATGATCCCGGTCTCCCGCCGACGGCTGAACGCCGAGACGCGCACCGTGTTGACGATCAGCAGCAGGGCCACGATCAGCATGATCATCATGATGCCGAGGGCGGCGTAGTTGAGGTAGTTCAGCATCCGGAACAGGTTGTCGAGGTACGACCGCTGGTCCTGCACCGAGTGCACGCCGTCCCGGCCCGCGAAGGCGCTGGTGATGACCTTGTACTTCTCCGGGTCCTTGAGCTTGACCCGGAAGGACTCCTGCATCTGGTCCGGCGTGATCGTGGAGGCCAGCGCGGTGTGCCCGTACTGCTCCTTGTAGTGCTTGTACGCCTCGTCGGCGGACTCGTAGCGGACCGTCTGCACGATGTCGAGCTTCTTCAGCTCGCCCTCGATCTGCTGCTTCTGCTCCGTGGTCACCGCGCCCTTGCCGCAGAGCGCGCCGCCGGCACCGCCTCCCGAGCCGGTGCCCGAGGTCCCGGCCTTGCCGCTGTCCTCGGCGTCGTTCTTGTTGCAGAGGTAGATGGTGACGTTGACCTTGTCGTACCAGTAGCCCTTCATCTGGCTCACCTGGTCGCGCATGAGCAGGGAGCCGCCGAACAGGGCCAGCGACAGGGCCACCGAGATGACGACGGCGAAGGTCATCGTCAGGTTGCGGCGGAGACCCACACCGATCTCCGACATCACGAACTGGGCGCGCATGGCGTCTCTACGGCCTTTCGGTCTTTCAGTGCTGGTAGCCGTAGACGCCGCGCGACTGGTCGCGGACGAGACGGCCCTGTTCGAGTTCGATGACGCGCTTGCGCATCTGGTCGACGATCTGCTGGTCGTGCGTCGCCATGATCACGGTGGTGCCGGTCCGGTTGATCCGGTCCAGCAGCTTCATGATGCCGACGGAGGTCTGCGGGTCGAGGTTGCCGGTGGGCTCGTCGGCGATCAGCAGGGCCGGCCGGTTGACGAACGCCCGGGCGATGGCGACGCGCTGCTGCTCACCGCCGGACAGCTCGCCGGGCCTGCGGTCCTCCTTGCCGCCCAGCCCCACCAGCTCCAGCACCTGCGGGACGGCCTTGCGGATCTCGCCCCGCGGCTTTCCGATGACCTCCTGGGCGAAGGCCACGTTCTCCGCGACGGTCTTGTTGGGGAGCAGGCGGAAGTCCTGGAAGACGGTGCCCAGCTGGCGCCGCATGTGCGGGACCTTCCAGTTGGAGAGCCGGGCCAGGTCCTTTCCGAGGACGTGCACCTGGCCGTGGGTGGCCCGCTCCTCGCGCAGGATGAGCCGCAGGAAGGTGGACTTCCCGGAGCCGGAGGAGCCGACGAGGAAGACGAACTCCCCCTTCGCGATCTCCAGGGACACGTCCCTCAGTGCGGGGCGGTTCTGCTTCGGATAGGACTTGGAGACACTGTCGAATCGGATCACGGGTGCACCAGGGTCGCCGGGAGTAGGTGTGCGTGACCATACGCGAACCGGCGCGGGGCGGGGACCCGGCATCCGGAGTTGCCCGATATGTTCCGGAGATGTCCACGGGCCGTTCCGGGCGGGCCGCGCCGAATGCCGAGGGAGCTGGCACAGTGGTAGGGGGAACCGGACGGTTCCTCCGGCCGTTGTTGCAGGGGACGAGAGGAGGAGAGCGCATGACATATGACCGGCTCGTGTGCGCGAACTGCGCCGCGCCCGTCAGCCAGGGCCGCTGCCCTGTGTGCCGGGCGAACCGGGAGCGCCTCCAGCAGGAGGGCCCCTTCGCCGGCCTGAACCCCACGGCGCTCATCGCGCTGATGGTGGTGCTCGTGGCAGCGCTGGCGCTGGTGGCGCACCAGACCGCCTAGCACCAGACCCCAGCCTGGCGCCCGTGCGGGGCGCCGTGCCGCCGCGTCCGATCGTAGGTCGTCGCAACGAAGAGCGAACATCGCAGCACGTGGAAGGGCCCGGACGACGTCCGGGCCCTTCTCGCTGCCATCTCGCTGCCACGGGTCCCGCTGCTGCTGCGGGCGCCTTGCGCGGTGCCTTACGCGGCGGGGGTCTCCTGCTGCTTGCGCCAGCGGATGCCCGCCTCCAGGAAGCCGTCGATCTCGCCGTCCAGGACGGCCTGCGGGTTGCCGACCTCGAACTCGGTGCGCAGGTCCTTGACCATCTGGTACGGGTGCAGGACGTAGGAGCGCATCTGGTTGCCCCAGGAGCTGCCGCCGTCCTTGAGGGCGTCCATCCTGGCCTGCTCCTCCTGGCGGCGCCGCTCCAGCAGCTTGGCCTGGAGGACGTTCATGGCGCTCGCCTTGTTCTGGATCTGCGAGCGCTCGTTCTGGCAGGAGACCACGATGCCGGTCGGGAGGTGCGTGATGCGCACCGCCGAGTCGGTGGTGTTGACGCCCTGGCCGCCGGGGCCGGAAGCGCGGTAGACGTCGATGCGGAGGTCGGAGTCCTCGATGTCGACGTGGTCGCTGGACTCGACGACCGGGAGCACCTCGACGCCGGCGAAGGAGGTCTGGCGGCGGCCCTGGTTGTCGAAGGGCGAGATGCGCACCAGGCGGTGCGTGCCCTGCTCGACGGAGAGGGTGCCGTAGGCGTAGGGGGCCTTCACGACGAACGTGGTCGACTTGATGCCGGCCTCTTCGGCGTACGAGGTCTCGTAGACCTCGGTCGCGTAGCCGTGGCGCTCGGCCCACCGCAGGTACATGCGCTGCAGGCGCTCGGCGAAGTCGGAGGCGTCGACGCCGCCGGCCTCGGCACGGATGTTGACCAGCGCCTCGCGCTCGGCGTACTCGCCGGACAGGAGGGTGCGGACCTCCATCTCGTCCAGCGCCTTGCGGACGGAGACCAGCTCGGTCTCGGCCTCGGCGCGGGTGTCCGGGTCGTCCATCTCCTCGGCGAGCTCGAAGAGCACCGCGAGATCGTCGATGCGGCTGCGCAGCGCCTCGGTCTTGCGGACCTCGGCCTGGAGGTGCGAAAGCTTGCTCGTGATCTTCTGGGCGGCCTCCGGGTCGTCCCACAGGGACGGGGCGGCGGCCTGCTCCTCGAGCACGGCAATGTCTGCCCTCATCTTGTCGAGGTCCAGGACGGCCTCGATCGACCCCATGGTCGAGGAGAGGGACTTCAGCTCTTCGGAAACATCGACGACTGCCACGGGTCCAGCGTAGCCGGTCCTCCGCCCGACCCGTCCGGCGTACCCTCGGGCTATGCCGATTCTCGTGAAGCGACGCCATGTCGACTACATGCGCGTCACGACCACGAGCTGTCTGCCGCCGGACAAGAACCAGCCACAAGCCTGATTCCTCCGGTCCTGTGCGCGGCTCGTGCGGCCCCGGCGCCACCCCTGCCGACGGCCTCTCCCCATCCGCTCTCCCGCCACCTTCCGGGAGCAGGACCCCGTGACATCCGAAACGGAGCCGTCATGTCGTCCGCCCATACCCCTCTGCCCGTGCTCGACCTCTCCCTCGCCGACGATCCCGCCCGGCGGGGCGCGTTCCGCGAGGAACTGCACGCGGCCGCCCGCGACACGGGCTTCCTCCACCTGACCGGCCATGGCGTCACCGCCGCCGAGACCGCCCGCATCCTCGAACTGACCCGGGCCTTCTTCGCCCTTCCCGAGGCCGACCGGCTGGCCGTGAGCAACCTGAACTCCCCGCACTTCCGCGGCTACACCCGGATAGGCCACGAGGTGACCGGCGGGGCCAACGACTGGCGCGACCAGCTGGACGTCGGTGCCGAGCGGGCCGCCCCCGAGGTGGGGCCCGGCGACCCGGCCTTCCTGTGGCTGGAGGGCCCCAACCAGTGGCCCGCGGCCCTGCCGGAGCTGCGGCCGGCGGTCCTGGCCTGGCAGGAGCGGCTGGCGGCGGTGGCGCACCGGCTGCTCCGGGAGCTGCTGGCCTCGATCGGCGCTCCGGAGGACTTCTTCGACGCGGCCTTCGCCGACAGCCCGCACCTGCACACGAAGCTGATCCGCTACCCCGGGGCCGACCCGACCGGTGCCGGGCAGGGCGTCGGCGCGCACAAGGACTACGGCTTCCTGACCCTGCTCCTGCAGGACTCCGTCGGCGGCCTCCAGGTGGTCCAGGACGGCGGCTTCCTGGACGTGCCTCCCCTCGACGGGGCGTTCGTGGTCAATCTGGGCGAGCTCCTGGAGATCGCCACCGAGGGCTACCTGAAGGCCACGGACCACCGGGTGGTGAGCCCGCCCGGTGCGGTGGAACGTTTCTCCGTGCCGTTCTTCTACAACCCGCGCCTGGACACGGTCGTACGGACGGTGCCGGGCGCGTACCTGGAGAAGGCGCCGGGACTCTCGGCGGACGAGGCGAACCCGCTGTACCGCGAGTACGGCCGCAACGAACTCAAGGGCTTCGTCCGCGCCCACCCCGGCGTAGCCCGCCGCTGGCACCCCGACCTCACGTCGTAGCCACCGCTCCGCCCCACCCCCAGCCGGGGCTCCGCCCAGCACCCGCCCAGGGCTGCGCCCCGGCCCCGCCCCGGTCTCCCGCTCCCGAGCGGGGCTCCACTCGGGACTACGGCCGAGCGCGGCGCTCCGCTCCAGGCCGCCCCGATCGGGGCTCCGCCCCGGGCCCGTCCCTGCGGGCTTCGGGCGGCGGTCGCGTACCAGGGGTGGGAGTGCGGCGAGAGGGGGACGGGGGTGGAGGGTGGGGTGTCCGGGACACTAAAGCGTGATGTGTGGCGCGCGCGCCGCCAGGCAGCCGGACCCCGCTCAGCGCGCCGTACATCATGCCGTCCCGGACACCCCACCCGGAGCCCCCGGCCCCCGCACCCGAAGCCGGCCCGCACCCAAACCCAGGCCAGGCAGCCGGATCCCCGCACCGGGAAGCAGGCCCACACCCAAAGCCCGGCCCGGCAGCCGGATCCGCGCGCCGGAAGCCGGCCTGCAGCCAGAGCGCAGTCCGGCCCGGCAGCCGGAGCCCTCGCACCCGGAGCCGGCCAACACCCGCCCCACCGGGCAGCCATCGCGCCCGAAACCGGCAGGCATCGCACGGCCCGGGCCGAAGCCGCGCCCGCCCGGCGCAGCCGGCCCGCCGAGCGCCAAGCGCCGCTGAGCCCGCCGAGCGCCGCAGGCTACGGGTGGGCCGGCTGGTGCTGCCGCGTGTCCCCCGGCCCCGGCCCGTCCGAGTCGGACGGGGACGCGGCCAGCCAGCTGCCGATCCCGACCGCCGCCGCCAAGGCGACCGCCGCCCCGGTCAGCATCAGCCGCCGCTTCCGCACCGCCTCCGCCCGGTGCCGCGCCGACCCCGGCCGGTACCCGCCCGCGGGCCGCGGCACCCGCGCCGTGCCCAGCGCGCCGCCCGCCAGCTCCTCCGGTCCCGGCACCCGCATCGACGTGTGCGTGTCCCGGCTGGAGTCCGTCGCCGATCCCGGCACCAGCGGCACCACCCGGCGGCGCCCGAAGCCGTCCCCGCCCCCGGCTGCCTCACCGGCCGCACCCGTCCCGCCCGCGCCACCGCCCGCGGCCACCGCGGCCTCCGCCGCCACCGCCGCTTCCTCCTCGGCCTCCGCGTCGTCCGGCTCGTCCACGTCCAGTGCAGGCATCCCCGCCAGCATCGGCAGCAGCTCCCGCAGCCGTACGGACATCTCGGAGGAGCGCAGCCGTGACGCCGGCGCCTTGGCCAGGCACTGGACGATCAGCTGCCACAGCTCGTCCGGGATCCCCGGCAGCGGCACCACGGTCTCGGTGACGTGCCGCCGCAGGACCGCCCCCGGGTGCCCGCCGCCGAACGGCGTGAACCCGGCCAGCAGCTCGTAGAGCACGGTGGCCAGCGCGTATATGTCCACGGCGGCCCGCGGCGGCAGCCCCTCGACGATCTCGGGCGCGAGGTAGTCGGGCGTGCCGATGATCCGGGTCGGCTGGGTGGACCGCGTGGTCGTCCCCGGCGGCGGTCCGGCCCGCCGCGGCGAGTCGATCAGCTTGGCCACGCCGAAGTCGGTCAGCAGCGCCGGGTGCGCGCCGCCGGGCCCCAGCGGCCCCTGCATGTCGAGCAGGACGTTCTCCGGCTTGACGTCCCGGTGGACCACCCCGGCCGCGTGCGCCGCGGCCAGCGCGTCCGCGACGTCGGCGCAGATCGCCACGGCGGCCTCCGGGGCGAGCCGGCGTTCCCGGTCGAGCCGGGTGCGCAGGTCGGTGCCCCGGACCAGGTCCATGACGAGCGCCAGGTCGTTGCCGTCCACCACCAGGTCGCGGACGGACACCACATGCGGGTGTTCCAGCCCGAGGAGCGCGCTGCGCTCCTGGACGAACCGCCCCACCAGCTCCTGGTCGGACGCGAGGTCCTCGCGGAGCAGCTTGACGGCCACGGGCCCGTCCGGGCCCTCCCCGAGCCACACCGTGCCCGCACTGCCCCGCCCCAGGATCTGGTGCGCGGTGTACCGGCTGCCGATCTTCCGTGCCACGACTGCTCCCTCACCGGCTGGCGTACGTGCCAAAACTACGCGGCCGGATGCCGCTCGTACGCCATTAGAGGGCCCAGTTCGCGGTGACCTTCACTTCTGCGGGCGAAAACCTCCCCCAGATGTCGACAAATCCACGAACTCGGCGCTAGGGAGACCCCACGGAAGCCCAACGGAGACCCCCGGAGACCTTACGGAGTCCCGGAACCACCGCTTCCGGTGCTGCCGCCGCTGCCGGCGAGATCCCCGATCCAGTCGATCGTCTCCGAGCCCCAGGTCCAGAGCTGGTCCCACCAGCCGCGGCCGGTGCCGACCCACTCCTGGAGCGGGGTGAGCTCCCAGACCAGCCAGCCCGCCACCACGAAGATCACGATGACGAAGAGGCAGCCCTTGAGGCACCCCAGCCCGGGGATGTGCATCGGGTTGGCGCTGCGCCGCCGCGGCTCGCGCGGCTCCCGCGCGGCCGGGGCGGGCCGCTGCGGCGGCGGGGCCTGCGGCGGCTGGTACTGGGGCCGGTGCGGCTGCGGCTGCTGCATCTGCGGAGGCGGCTGCGGCTGGTAGTGCTGCGGCGGCGGAGGCGCGTACTGCTGCGGCGGCTGCTGGTACTGCTGCGGCTGCTGGTACTGCTGGGGCGGATACGGCGCGGCCGGCGGCGGCCCCTGCCGGTACTGCTGGGGAGGCTGCTGCTGCGGTTGCTGCGGCCGTCGGCGCCCCGGCTCCTGGTACGGCGGCGCCGGCGGCGGGGTCTGCCGCTGCGGGCGGCGGCGCAGCGGGTCCTCGCCGGGGTCCAGGTACTGGATCTGGGTCTGCTCGTTGCGGTCGCGGACCGCCGCCATCTGCGTCTGCCAGGGGTGCGGCGCGTCCGGCCGCTGCACCGGCGGCATCACGGCGGTCGGGTCGGCCGCGGCGGGCCCGCCCGTCGCGGGCAGCACGGAGGTGGCGTCCTCCGAGCCGGGCCCCCCGGGGGTGCCGGGCGCACCGACGGGCGGCAGCACGCTGGTCGCCGCGTTCGGGTCGTAGGCGTCGTACGCGCCCGCACCCGCGGGTGCCGCGGAGCCGGCGGGCAGCACCTGGGTCGCGTCGGCGGCGCCGGGCGTCTCGGGGACCGGGGCCGGCGAGGGGTCGGGGGCGAGCAGCGCGCCCACGCCGAGGGCGGCCTCGACGTCGGCCGGGGCGGAGTGCACGCCGATGCCGGCGGCGACCACCCGCAGGGCGCGGGCCAGGCTCTCGGCGCCGGGGCGCTCGTCGGGCTCCTTGCGCAGGCAGCGCTCGATGACCGTCCACAGCGGTTCGGGCACGGTGGAGGGACGCTGCGGTTCCTCGCTGAGGTGGCGGTGCAGCACCTCCAGCGCCGTCCCGCCGGCGAACGGCGGGCGGCCGGTGACCAGCTCGAAGAGCAGGATGCCGGCGCCGTAGACGTCCACGGCGGAGGTCTGCGGGCGGCCCTCGGCGGATTCGGGGGCGACGTAGGCCGGGGTGCCGACGAACTCGTGCGTCCGGGTCAGGCCCGGGGAGTCGGCCAGCCGCGCGATGCCGAAGTCGGTGAGCATCGGGCGCATCTGCCCGTCGCGCTCGTCGAGCAGCACGTTGGCCGGCTTGAGGTCGCGGTGGACCACGCCGTCGGCGTGGCTGGCGGCGAGCGCGTCGGCGATCTGCGCGGTCAGCAGGCTCGCGGCGACCGGGGTGAACGGGCCGTTCTCGCGGATGTACCGGTGCAGGTCGGGGCCCTCGACGAGGTCCATGACCAGCGCGAGCAGGTCCCCCTCCACCACCAGGTCGCGGGTGCGCACGATGTTGGGGTGGGTCAGGCGCAGGAGCACCGACCGCTCGCGCAGGAAGCGCATGACGATGTCGGCGTCATTGGCCAGCTCTTCCTTGAGGACCTTGATGGCCACTGTCTCGCCGGGCCCGCCGGGCTGGCCCGAGTCCTGCTGGCGCGCACGCCAGACGGTGCCCGTGGCGCCGCGGCCGAGCGGCTCCTCGAGCAGATATTTGCTGCCGACTGGCCGCACGTCTCGCGCTCCCCTGCTGATGCTGTCTCGCTGTTGTTTCCAGTCCGCCCACTCTAGGGGGTGTCCCCGTGGAAGACGCGGGCTGCGCGAGGTTGGTTGCCGTACGCGTGTGCGAGCAGTGACGCTTTACGTCCGTATATGCGCCACCGGGGTGCGCGGTAACGATCGATCAAGATCAATTACGGGTGGGTGCCGGGCGTGTTGTCGGCGACAGGTGCGAGGATGCACCCGTACGGAACACCGGGCGGGGAGCCCCGTGTTCCGGGCAGACCTGACCGGACGGGCGCGTCCGTGCCGGGTGGGGGGCGGACGGTCGGGCAGCGATGCCCCGGCCCGGGCCGGGTCCCCGCCGGGCGCACGCGCACCGCGCAGAAGGGACCGCGACGGCGATGCAGATCCGGCTGACCGTCATCGGGCCGCGCAGCGGCCACCAGAGCGCGCCCGCGCCCGCCAGCTGTGACGTACTCGTCACCGCACCCGTCGGCACGCCGCTGTCGGCGGTGGCCTCCGGGCTGGCCGGGGCGGTCGGCGGCCCGGACACGGGCGGCACGGTCGTGCTCTACGCCGGGGCCGACCGGCTGGATCCGCAGCGGGCCGTGCTGGGCGAGCCGCCCTTGGTGGACGGGGCCGTACTGGCCGTCCACGGGCCGGTCCCCGACCGGCCCGGAGGACCCGCGCAGCTGGCCCTGCTGGCCCGTTCGGAGCGGCCGGCGCTGCTGGAGGTGGTGGCCGGGCCGGACGCGGGCGGCGTGCACCTGCTGCACCCCGGCGAGGTCCGGATCGGCCGGTCCGGCGACGCGGACGTACCGCTCGACGACCCGGACGTCTCGCGGCAGCACTGCGCGGTGCTGGTCGGGGAGGACGGCCGGGTCGCCGTCACCGACCTGAACTCGACGAACGGCACCACGGTCGACGGCACCGCCGTCGGACCGGCCCCGGTCGCACTGCCGCCGGGCGCACTGCTGCGCGTCGGCGAATCCACCCTCCGGCTGTCCCCCGCGGGCACCCCGGTCCCGCTCCCCCTGACCCCGGACCTGGAGGGCCACCTGACCCTCCCGCCGCCCCCGGCGCGGTACGACGCCCGGCCCGCGGCCACCCCGCCGACCGGGTACGGCGCCCAGGAGTCGCCGTCGGCCGGTGCCGACCCGTCCGGGCGGCCCGCCCACGGGGCGGCACCGGGCCACGGGCCCTCCCCGTCCGGCGGGGCACGCCCCGGCCCGGGGGGGCACTCCCCCGGCTCCCACACCGGCCAGGGCACCCCCGGACCGTCGTCCGGCCACGGCCCCGCAGGCACGGCCGCCCGCGCAGCCGGCCACGACCAGGACCCGTACGGCGCTCCCGGCAGCCCCGCGCACGGCACCGCCGCCCGCGCAGCCGGCCACGACCCGGGCCCCCACGCCGCCCCCGGCACGGCCGCACCGGCCGGTCACGGCCGCCCGCCCGCACCGGACCAGGGCCACGCCCCGGCCACGGCCCATCCCATCCTGCCCGCAATGCCCTCCCAGGCCCGTCCCGCCGGGCCGGCGGACCCTACGGCCGGGCACGCCCCGGCCCCGTACGGCACCCCCGGCACCCCGGCAGCCGCGCGCCCCGGCACGGCGACCCGCCCGCCCGCTCACGACCCGGGCCCGCACGCCGCCCCCGGCACGGCCACGGCGCCGGCCGGCCACGGCCACCGGCCCGCCGGAGCCGGGGACCGGGGCGCGGGAGCGCCCGGGGGCCCGGGCCGGGCCCCCCTCGCGGCGGAGCCGCACGCCGGTACGGCGGGGCAAGCCCGACCCGCACAGCCCGCCGGAGGCGGCCGCGCCCCCGCTCCGCAGCAGGGTGCCGCGGCCGCGCCCGCCGCCGTCGGCTACGCCCCCTTCGGCCACCGCCCGCAGGGCGGCGGACCCGCCGGAACCGGTGCGCCCGGCACGGGCGGAAGCCCGGGCGCGGGCACCGGCGCGGGCTCCCGGCTGCGGGCGTGGGCGCGCAGGTGGGTGGGCCGGGAGGCCGCGGCCGCGGACGAGGACGTGGCCGAGACCCCGGCCGGCCTGCTGCCGGACGAGGGCAACCCCGCCACGCTCCTGCTGGCCGCGCTCGCCCCGAGCGCGGAGCTGTGGGCCGGCGCCGCCCCCACGGTCAGCGCCCACCCCGGCCGGCCCACCGACCGCCCCGCAGCCCCGCTCACCGTCGCGCTCGGCGCCGGCAGCCGCGTCACGCTGACCGGGCCCGGGGCCGGCGCCCTCGGCCTGGCCGGCCCGCGGGCCCGGCTGACCGGTCTGACCAGGTCCGTCCTGGCGCAGCTCGCCGCCCGCCACGGCCCCGGCGAGCTGGAGATCGTGCTGCTGGCCAACGACCGGACCCGGCCGGCCGAGCAGCGCGTACAGGACTGGGGCTGGCTCGGCTGGCTGCCGCACACCCGGCCCGCCCACGGCCAGGACTGCCGGCTGCTGCTCGCCTACGACCGCGACCAGGCCGCCGCCCGCGCGGCCGAGCTCTCGCGGCGGCTCGACGACGGCCCGCTCGGCTCCGGCTGGTCGGCCGCCGAGCCGGACGCCGTACGGCAGGCGGCGGAGGCGTACCGCGGTCCGTACACGGTGGTGCTGGTCGACGGCGACCCCGGCCCCGGCCCGCTCCGCGACCTCACCCGGCGGCTCGCCTCGCACGGCCCGGCCGCCGGGATCCACCTGCTCTGCGTGGCCGAGGCCCCGGCCGCCAGCCCCGCCTCCCCGGTCACCGAGACCTTCGAGGCGGCCTGCGCGGCGGCGCCCGCGTTCCGCGACTGCGGGACGGTGGCCCTGCTGAGCGGGGACGTGGCCACCGCCGTCCGGGTCTTCCCGGTGTCCGGCGGCCGCCTCGGCGCCGACTCCGGCACGGCCACCGCCGACGGCGTCTCCGCCGCCTGGGCGGAGCGCTTCGCCCGCGCCCTCGCGCCGCTGCGCACCGGCAGTGCCGTGCCGGCAGCCGCCCGCCCCGCGGCGGCCCTGCCGCAGACCGCCCGGCTGCTCGACGAACTCGGCCTGGCCCGGGCCACCCCCGCCTCGCTGATGGCCCGCTGGGCCGAGGCCACCGACCAGGGGCAGTCCGTCGGCGGGCACGCCCAGATCGTGCTCGGCAGCGGCCGGGGCGGCCCGGTCGGCCTGGAGCTGGTCTCCGAGGGCCCGCACCTGGTGATCGAGGGCCCGCCCGGCAGCGGCCGTACGGAGCTGCTGCGCTCCGTCGCCGCCTCCCTCGCCTCCGCCGCCCGCCCCGACCGGCTCGGTCTGCTGCTGCTCGACGGCGCGGGCGGCAAGCGCGGCGAGGGCCTGGCCCCGTGCACCGACCTGCCGCACGTGTCGGCGCACCTGGTCGCCTCCGACCCGCTGCGGATGCGGGAGTTCGCGCAGGCCCTGGGTGCCGAGCTCAAGCGCCGGGACGAGCTCCTCGCCGGGGTGCCGTTCACCGAGTGGCACGAGCAGCGCGAGGTCTCCGACCGGATGGTCGCGCCGCGCCGGCCCGCCCCCGGCGAGCTGCGCGGGGAAGGCCGCGGCGATCTGGACTCCCCCCGTACCGGCACCCTCCGGCTGCGCGCGCAGGCCGGCGACCGGTCCAGGGCGGAGGCCGGCCCGGCCCCGCTGCCCCGGCTGGTGGTGCTGGTCGACGACTTCGACGCGCTGACCTCGCCCGCCCTGGGCAGTACGGGCCGCCCGGCCGCCGGCTCGGTCGTACGGGCCCTGGAGGCGGTGGCCCGGGAGGGCGCCCGGCTCGGGGTGCATCTGGTGACGGCCGGCGCCCGACCGGAGCGCACCGCGGACACCGAGCCGGCCCGGCAGTCCCGGCTGCGGGTGGAGCTGGACGCGCCCGACCGGCCCGGTCCCGGCCGGGGCGTGCTGCACCACCCGGAGGGGCGGATGACCCCGTTCCAGGCGGGCCGGGTGACGGGCCGTATCCCGCGCACGGCCACCCAGCGGCCGACGGTGGTGCCGCTGGAGTGGGAGCGGATGGGCGACCCGCCGGCCCGCCGTCCGGTGCGCGAGCTGGGCAACGGGCCGACCGACCTGGCCCTGCTGGCCAGCGCGCTGGACCGGGCCTCCCACCTGGTGTCGGCGATACCGGTGGCGTTCCCGCCCGCGCCGTAGCCCCCGCGCGCAGGCGGCCCCGTACGCCGCGGTCCGACGCATCGGGACCGGTCGGGGCACCGCCCGTTCGCCCGGGTGGAGCCCGGCCGACCCGACCGAGTCGGTCCGGGCGGGGGACGCGGTATTGCCCGCGGACCGTGTCCGGCGTAGACCTTGTGGCACGGAACACACCACGGGACACCACTGGACACCACCGGCATCGGGGGCCAAGCCATGCGCATCCGCGGACGAAGCCGTACGACGACACACGCCTGGGTGGCGCTGGCCGCCACCTCGGTGCTCGCTCTGGGCGCCTGCAGTGACGGGGGCGACGGGAACGGGACGGAACGGAGCGGCCAGGCGCAGCCGGGCAGCACCCCGGGCGTCTCCTTACCCGACCTGTCCGGCGAGAAGGTCGAGGTCGCGGCCGTCTGGACCGGTCCCGAGCAGGAGAACTTCGGCAAGGTCCTCAAGGAGTTCGAGAAGCGGACCGGCGCGAAGGTCACCTTCGTGCCCGCGCAGGACCCGATCGTGACCTTCCTCGGCACCAAGGTGGCCGGCGGGCAGCCGCCGGACGTGGCGCTGCTGCCGCAGGTCGGCGCACTGGTGTCGGCCGTGCAGAACAAGTGGGCGCAGCCGCTGGGCCCGGAGGCCCGGGCCCAGCTGGACAGGAACTACTCGAAGGGCTGGAAGGAGCTCGGCACGGTCGGCGGCACCCCGTACGGGGTGTACTACAAGGCCGCCAACAAGTCCCTGGTCTGGTACAACGCCAAGGCGTTCGAGGCGGCGGGCGCGAAGGTGCCCAAGACCTGGCCGGAGTTCCTCGCGACCGCGGAGACCCTGTCGGCCTCGGGCGTGCCCGCGGTGTCGGTGGCCGGCGCGGACGGCTGGACGCTGACGGACTGGTTCGAGAACGTGTACCTCTCCCAGTCCGGTCCCGAGAAGTACGACAAGCTGGCCAAGCACCAGATCAAGTGGACGGATCCCAGTGTCGGCGAGGCCCTGCGGACCCTGGCCTCGCTGTTCGGCCGCAAGGACTACCTGGCGGGCGGCCAGACCGGGGCGCTGGCCACCGAGTTCCCCAAGTCGGTGACGCAGACCTTCACCGGCGGCGAGCAGCCGGCCGCGGCGATGGTCTTCGAGGGCGACTTCGTGGCGGTGAACATCGCCCAGACCGACGCGAAGATCGGCGAGGACGCGAAGGTGTTCCCCTTCCCGGCGGTGGGCGCCAAGGCGCCGGTGGTGTCGGGCGGTGACGTGGCGGTGGCGCTGAAGCCGTCGAAGGGCGCTCAGGCCCTGCTGACGTTCCTGGCGTCGCCGGACGCGGCGGAGATCCAGGCCCGTGAGGGCGGCTTCCTCTCGCCGAACAAGTCGGTGCCGCCGGAGGCGTACCCGAACGACATCCAGCGGGAGATCGCGAAGTCGCTGATCGCGGCGGGCGACGACTTCCGGTTCGACATGTCCGACCAGGCCCCGGCGTCGTTCGGCGGGACCCCGGGCGCGGGCGAGTGGAAGGTGCTGCAGGACTTCCTGAAGAACCCGTCCGACGTGGCGGGGACGCAGGCGAGGCTGGAGGCCGAAGCGGCCAAGGCGTTCGGGAACTGATCCCGGTGCCCGGGACGTCACGGGCACGGTCCGCCGTGCCGGGACCCGAGCGGCGGCGGCAGCGCAGGCGGCACCGGCTGGTCGCGGCCGCCTTCCTGCTGCCCGCGCTGGTGCTGCTGGGCGCGCTGGTGCTGGAGCCGATTGTGTATTCCGTCTACCGCAGCCTCCTGGACCGGTCCGGCGGCTCCTTCGTCGGGCTGGACAACTACGCGGAGATCCTGCGGGACGACGGCATCCGGAAGGCGCTGAAGAACACGGCGGTGTGGGTGGTGCTGGCGCCGGCCCTCGCGACCGCGCTGGGCCTGGTCTTCGCGGTGCTGACGGAGCGGGTGCGCTGGGGCACCGCGTTCAAGCTGGTGGTGTTCATGCCGATGGCGATCTCGATGCTGGCGGCGGGGATCATCTTCCGGCTGGTCTACGACCAGGACCCCGACCGGGGCGTGGCGAATGCGGTGTGGGTGGGGGTGCACGACACCTTCGCGGAGTCCTCGGCGTTCCCGAAGGCCCGGCCGGGCCGGGACTCGCCGCTGGTGCCGGCCGGCGGGGGCGCGTTCGCGACCCGGGAGCCGGTGCGGGCGGGCGTGCCGGTGCTGCTGCCGATGGTCGGCGTGGCGCCCGCGGCCCTGCCCGGGGACACGGAGCCGGCCCGCCCGGCGGCGGCCGCGCCGGGGAAGGTCACGGGCACCGTCTGGCAGGACTTCGCCCGGGGCGGCGGCGGCCGCACCAACGCGGTGGACCCGGCCGAGCCGGCGTACGCGGGGCTGCGGATCGAGGCGGTCAGGGACGGGAAGGTGGTGGACTCCACCCGGGCCAGGGCCGACGGCACCTTCACCCTGTCGGCGAAGGCGGACGGGGCGGTGCTGCGGCTGCCCGCGGACAACTTCCGGGAGGCGTACGCGGGCGTGGACTGGCTGGGGCCGTCCCTGGTGACCCCGGCGGTCATCGGCGCGTACGTCTGGATGTGGGCCGGGTTCGCGATGGTGCTGATCGGGGCCGGGCTGGCGTCGGTGCCCCGGGAACTGCTGGAGGCGGCCCGGGTGGACGGGGCCAACGAGTGGCAGGTGTTCCGCAGGATCACCGTGCCGGTGCTGGCTCCGGTGCTGGCGGTGGTGCTGGTGACCCTGGTGATCAACGTGATGAAGGTCTTCGACCTGGTCTTCGTGATCGCCCCCGGGTCGGTGCAGGACGACGCGAACGTGCTGGCGCTGCAGCTGTACCGGACCTCCTTCGGCACGGACGCCGACCAGGGTCTGGGCAGTGCGATCGCGGTGCTGCTGCTGGTGCTGGTGGTCCCGGTCATGCTCTACAACATCCGCCGGCTGCGGAAGGAGGGCTCCCGATGAGCGGGCCCGTGCACAACCCGCCCGTGCCGGGCCGGCCCGCGGGGTCCCCGGCGGCCGGTCCTCGGCGGACCTCCGTGGCCGCGCGGCTCGCCGCCCGGGCCGGGGGCGGTGCCGTCCGGGTCTTCCTGGTGCTGGCGGCCCTGTTCTGGCTGCTGCCGACGCTCGGCCTGCTGCTGTCCTCGTTCCTGTCGCCCTCCGACCTGAACCGGGAGGGCTGGTGGCAGGTGCTGACCGCGCCCTCCCGGCTGACCGCCGCCAACTACGGTGACCTGCTGGCGAACGAGACCATCACCAAGGCGCTGCTCAGCACGGTGGCGATCACCGTCCCGGCGACCCTGCTGGTGATCACGCTGGGGGCGTTCGCCGGATACGCCTTCGCCTGGCTGGAGTTCCCCGGGCGGGACTGGCTGTTCCTGCTCGTGGTGGGGCTGTTGGTGGTTCCGGTCCAGGTCGCGCTGATCCCGGTGTCCGAACTCTTCGGGTCCGTGGGGCTGTTCGAGACCACGGCCGGGGTGGTGCTGTTCCACACCGCCTTCGGGCTGCCCTTCGCCGTGTTCCTGCTGCGGAACTTCTTCGCGGAGATCCCGCGCGAGCTGCTGGAGGCGGCGCGGCTGGACGGGGCGGGCGAACTCCGGCTGTTCGCCCGGGTGGTGCTGCCGCTGGGCGCCCCGGCCATCGCCTCGCTGGGCATCTTCCAGTTCCTGTGGGTGTGGAACGACATGCTGGTCGCGCTGGTCTTCGCCGATTCGGCGAACCCGCCGATCACGGTGGCGCTGCAGCAGCAGGTCCGGCAGTTCGGCAACAACATCGACGTGCTGGCGCCGGGGGCGTTCCTGTCGATGGTGGTGCCGCTGCTCGTCTTCTTCGCGTTCCAGCGGCAGTTCGTGACGGGGGTGATGGCGGGGGCGGTGAAGTGAGGGCAACCGGTGTTGACGCCGGGTAACCCGATTGCCGCACTCCGCGTAACCCGATGATCTCCGGAGCGGTTCCCGGGCCATATGCCCGCGCCGACCCCTGGATGTCCCGTGCCCCGGTTCAGCGTCATCGTGCCCGCGTACAAGGTCCAGGCGTACCTGCAGGAGAGTCTGGACTCGGTCCTGTCCCAGTCGTACGAGGACCTGGAACTGATCGTCGTGGACGACGCCTCCCCGGACGCCTGCGGTTCGATCATCGACGAGAACGCGGCGCGCGATCCCCGGGTGAAGGCCGTCCACCTCGCCCGGAACCTGGGCCTGGGCCCGGCCCGCAACGCCGGTCTGGCCCGGGCCACCGGCGACTACGTCCTCTTCCTGGACGGCGATGACACCTTCACTCCCGGCGCGCTGCGGGCCATCGCCGACCGGATCAAGGCCACCGACACACCGGACGTCCTGCTCTATGACTACGCGCGCGCGTTCTGGACCGGCGAGGTGGCGCGCAACCGGCTCTCCCGGCTGCTCGCGGAGGACGGCCCTGCCTCGTTCCGGCTCACCGACCGGCCCTCGCTGCTGGGCCTGCTGATGGTGGTCTGGAACAAGGCGTACCGCCGCGAGTTCGTGGAACGCGAGGGCCTGGCCTTCCCGCCCGGCCTGTACGAGGACACGCCCTGGACCTATCCGGCGCTGCTGACCGCCGACTCGATCGCCGTCCTGGACCGGGTGTGCGTGCACTACCGGCAGCGCCGGACCGGCAGCATCCTGGGCACGGCCGGCCCCCGCCACCTGGAGATCTTCGACCAGTACGACCGCCTCTTCGCCTTCCTGGCGGCCCGGCCCGAGCTCGGCTCCTGGGAGCCGGCCCTGCACCGGCGCATGGCCGAGCACTTCTGCGCCCTGTTCGGCAGTCCGGTGCGGCTGCCGCGCGAGGTGCGCGCGGAGTTCTTCCGGCGGGCCGCCGAGCAGCTGCGCCGTCACCGGACGGAGGGCGGCGGGGCGCTGCCCGCGTCCCGGACGGCCCGGCTGCGGCACTCACTGATGCTGCTGGGCCTGCGGCGCACCTACGTGGCGCTGACCAGGCTGCGGCGCGGCGGCCGGACCGCCGTACGGTGGGCCGCGGCGGCCCGGCAAGGGCTGCGGGAGGCACTCGGCCGGCTGTACTACCGCACGCTGCGGGCGCTGCCGCTCCGCCCGGACCTGGCGGTGTTCAGCGCGTACTGGCACGGCGGCTACGCCTGCAACCCGGCGGCGATCGAGGCGAAGCTGCGGGAGCTGGCGCCGGGGATGCGCACGGCCTGGATCTGCGCGCCGGAGCACGCGGCGACGCTCCCGCCGGCCACGGCGGCACTGCGGCCGGGGTCCTTCGCCTACTGGGCGGCGCTGGCCCGCGCCCGCTACCTGGTCAGCAACGTGAACTTCGACCGGGCGCTGGTGAAGCGGCGCGGCCAGGTGCTGCTGCAGACGCAGCACGGCACCCCGCTGAAGCGGGTCGGGCTGGACCTGCTGGACCGGCCCGCGGCCACCCCGACCGCGGACCTGGCGGGGCTGTTGCGGGGGGCCGACCAGTGGGACTACCTGCTGTCGGCGAACCGGCACTCCACGCTGGTCTGGGAGAAGGCGGTGCCGGCCCGCTACACGACGCTGGAGTACGGATACCCGCGGAACGACGTGTTCCAGCGCGCCACGGCCGTCGAGGTGGCGGAGCTGCGCCGGCGGCTGGGCATCCCGGCCGGCACGACCGCGATCCTGTACGCGCCCACGCACCGGGACTACCGGCGGAGCCGACCGGACCACCTGGACTTCGAAAGGGTCCTGCGGGACCTCGGCCCCCGTTTCGTGCTGCTGACGCGGGCGCACCTCACCTACCGCCCGGGGCCGTTGACTCCGGACCGCTGTCAGCTTCCCCGCCTGATCGACGTCTCCGCGCACCCCTCGGTCGAGGAGCTGTGCCTGGCCTCGGACGCCCTGGTCACCGACTATTCCTCGCTGATGTTCGACTACGCGGCGCTGGACCGGCCGATCGTGATCCACGCGGACGACTGGGAGGCGTACGAGGCGGCCCGCGGCACGTACTTCGACCTGCGGGGGTTCCCGCCGGGGGCGATCGCCCGGACCGAGGACGAGCTGGTGGACATCTTCTCGACGGGCCACTGGCGCGGATCGCGTTCCGCCCAGCTCCGGGCGGCCTTCCGGGCCCGGTTCTGCGCGCTGGACGACGGACGGGCGGCGGAACGCGTGGTGCGCCGGGTCTTCCTGGACCAGCCGGACCCGGTCCCGCCCTTCCTCCCGCCGGAGTCCCTCCGCCCGGCCCCCACCGCCTCCCCGACGGCGCCTCCCGGAGCAACCTCCCCCACCCTCACGGAACCGCTGACAGACCTGGCCACACCCTTCTGGCCCTAGCTTGGCGCCCGGACGCCGCGCCGTGTGGGCAGGCGTGCCGCAGGGGCGGCACGGGTGGGCACACGGCACACCGGCGCACACCGGTCGCGCAGCGTGTGCCTGGACCCCGACCCCGCACTACGGGGTCGGACCCTGCTCGGGGCGGAGCTCCGCTCCCGGGCGGTGCCGGGCCCGGCGAAGCCGGCGCTCCGCCCGAAGGGGCGGCGTCGGCGGAGCCGCGCCAGACCCGCCTGCCCGGCCGGCCATGCCTACGCGCGAAGGCCCGCCACCGCCGCGCGCGCCAGCGCGTCCAGGCAGGCGCGGTCCACGGCGTCGCCGACGACCACCTGCCGCCAGTACAGCGGCCCGATCGCCAGGTCGAGCGCCCGCTCCGGATCGGTGTCCGGCGCCAGCTCGCCGCGCGCGACCGCCTCGGCCACGATCCCCCCGGCGAGCCGCCGCTGGCCGTCCAGCAGCGCTCCCCGCACCGCATCGGCGATCTCCGGGTTCCGCGCCGCCTCCACCAGCAGGTCGGGGATCACCGCCGAGGCCACCGGATGCCGCAGCACGTGCGAGGTGACCTCCAGCAGCGCCCGTACGTCCCCGTACAGCGACCCGGTCGCCGGCACCGGCACGCCCTCCGCCGCGAAGGCGCCGATCAGGTCCAGCACCAGGTGCAGCTTGGACTTCCAGCGGCGGTAGACCGCCGTCTTGCCCACGCCCGCGCGCCGCGCGATCCCCTCGATCGACATCCGTGAGAACCCGACCGCCGCGAGCTCCTCCAGGACGGCCGCGCGGATCGCCTCGGTGACGTCCTCGCGCAGCACGGCCGCGCCCGCCGGTGCCCGCCGGGGCGTGGCGGCGGGAGCAGCGGGAGCGGAGGGAGCAGCAGGAGCAGCGGAAGCGGGAGCGGAGGGGTCGCTGGTCATGCACAGAGCATAGCCGGGAACGCCGCCACCCTACCGTCACGACGATACGGTTGCGTTCCGACGAACCCCGCCCTACTCTCGCCGTAGCGACGATACGGACCCGTTCCGTCCTCCCGGCGGTCAACCGCCCGGAGGCGACCCAAGGCGAAAGCGACCCCGCGTGATCACCACACCCCTGGACCGGCAGGCGGCCCCGCGCACTCCCGCGGAACTCGCCGCCGCCCACGGCCTCACCGTCAGCGGCGCCCGCCCCTCCCTCTCCCGGTACGTCCGGGACCTGTGGGGCCGCCGCCACTTCGTCACCGCCTTCGCGACGGCCCGCATGGCGGCGCAGTACAGCGGCGCCAGACTCGGCCAGCTCTGGCACCTGGTGACCCCGCTGCTCAACGCGTTCGTCTACTTCTTCGTCTTCGGCGTGGTCATGAAGGCGAGCCACGGCGTCCCCGACTACCTCCCCTTCCTCCTCACCGGCGTCTTCGTCTGGGACTTCATCGGCAGCTCGGTCAACGCCGGCACCCGCGCCATCCACGGCAACCTCGGACTGGTCCGCGCCCTGCACTTCCCCCGCGCGAGCCTGCCCATCGCCGTCGTGGTCCAGCTGTTCCAGCAGCTGCTGGTCACCATGGGCGCCCTGCTGATCCTGCTCCTCGCCTTCGGGCAGACCCCCACCGCGGCCTGGCTGCTGGCCGTTCCCGCCCTGCTCCTGATGGCCGTGTTCTGCGCCGGCTGCGCACTGGCCATGGCCCGGATCGGCGCCAAGACCCCCGACGTCAGCCAGCTGATGCCGTTCGTCCTGCGCACCTGGATGTACGCCTCGGGCGTGATGTGGTCCATCGACACCATGCTCGGCAAGGACCGGTTCCCCCACTGGGTGCTGCTCGCCCTGAAGACCAACCCCGCCGCGGTCTACATCGACCTGCTGCGGTTCGCCCTGATCGACGGCTTCCGGGCCCACAACCTGCCCCCGCACGTCTGGGCCGTCGCCGCCGGCTGGGCGCTGCTCGCCGGCGTCGGCGGGTTCGTCTGGTTCTGGAAGGCAGAAGAGGAGTACGGCCGTGGCTGACCTGACCCACCCCACCGTCATCGCCGAGGACGTCCACGTCGTCTACGAGGTCCACGGCAGCGGCGGCGGCCGCGGCACCGCCACCGCCGCGCTCGGCCGCATCCTCCGCCGGAAGGACCCCCGCCCGCAGACCCGCCGGGTGCACGCCGTACGCGGCGTCACCTTCACCGCGTACAGGGGTGAGGCCATCGGACTGATCGGCTCCAACGGCTCCGGGAAGTCCACCCTGCTCCGCGCGATCGCCGGACTGCAGCCGGTGGCGTCCGGCCGGGTCTGGTCACAGGGGCAGCCCTCGCTCCTCGGCGTCAACGCGGCCCTGATGAACGACCTGACCGGCGAGCGGAACGTGATCCTCGGCGGTCTGGCCATGGGCATGACCCGGCAGCAGGTCCGCGACCGCTACGCGGAGATCGTCGAATTCTCCGGCGTCAACGAGAAGGGCGACTTCGCCTCCCTCCCCATGCGCACGTACTCCTCCGGCATGGCGGCCCGGCTGCGGTTCTCCATCGCCGCCGCGAAGAACCACGACGTGCTGATGATCGACGAGGCCCTGGCCACCGGCGACGCCCGCTTCCAGCGCCGCAGCCAGGCCCGGATCGAGGAGCTCCGCAAGGAGGCCGGCACCGTCTTCCTGGTCAGCCACGGCATCGGCACCATCCGCGAGACCTGCGACCGCGCGATCTGGCTGGAACGCGGCGTCCTCCGCATGGACGGCCCGGCGGAGGAGGTCTGCGCCGCGTACGAGGCGTTCACCAGGGCCGGGTGAGGCACCCTCCCGACCTCCGCTCCCGCCCCCGCCCCGGCGGAAACGGCCACGCGGAAGCGGCCGGGCGGAAACGGCCCCGGCCCCCGGACCATGAAGGTCCGGGGGCCGGGGTTCACTCCGTGCGGCGACTAGCCGTGCGCCCGCAGCAGGCTGCGCATCGTGCGCATGGCCACCGACAGGTTCGCCAGGTCGAAGTCGTCCGAGCCCTGGATCTCGTCGAGCGTGGTCCGCGCGCGGCCCAGGATCGCCGCGTTCTTCTCCTCCCAGGCCTTGAAGCGCTCCTCGGGAGTGGCATCGCCCTCGCCCACCGCCAGCACGTCCGCGGTCAGCCCCGCGTGTGCCGCGAACAGGTCCTCGCGGATGGAGGCACGGGCCATCGACTGCCAGCGGTCGGCCCGCGGCAGCTCGATGATCCGGTCCATCAGCTGGGTGATGTCCAGGCGGTCGGCCAGGTCGTAGTAGACCTCCGCGACGCCCAGCGGGTCGATGCCCGTACGGTCCGCGATCGCGACGATGTCCAGGGTCGGGAAGGCCGAGGAGAACCCGGCGACCTTCGCGCCCAGCTCCTCCGGCACGCCCGCCTCGGTCAGCTCGTCCAGCACCAGCTGGTACCACTCCAGGTCCGCGCCGCGCACCAGCTTCGGCAGCTCCGACCAGACCTGCGTGACCCGCTCGCCGAAGAAGGCGATGGTCTCGCCGATCTGCAGCGGCTGCGGCCGGTTGTTGAGCAGCCAGCGGGTGCCGCGCTCGACCAGGCGGCGCGAGTGCAGCCGGATCCGGGTCTGCACGTCGGCCGCGACCCTGTTGTCCAGCGCCTCGACCGCGTCCCACACCTCGGCCAGGCCGAAGATCTCGCGGGCCGAGAGCTGCGCCCGGACGATCTCCTCCAGGGAGGCCCCGGTCTCCTCGCGCAGACGGTGCAGGAACGTCGAGCCGCCGGTGTTGACGGTGTCGTTGACCAGCAGCGTGGTGACGATCTCCCGGTGCAGCGCGTGCGCGTCGATCTGCTCGGGGAACTTCTCCCGCAGCGCCGTCGGGAAGTACGCGTGCAGCAGGGTGCGCAGGTACGGGTCGTCCGGCAGCGTGGTGTGGACCAGCTCGTCCGCCACCGTGATCTTGGTGTAGGCGAAGAGCACCGCCAGCTCGGGCTGGGTCAGTCCCTCGTTGCGGTTGAGCAGCTCGCGGACCTGCCGGTCGTTGGGCAGGAACTCCAGGGCCCGGTCCAGCTGCCCGTCGCGGCCCAGGCGGCGCATGAAGCGCTGCTGGGCGTGGAGCAGGCTGGGCGCCTGGGCGCTGCCGTTGGCCAGGGCGGTGTTCTGCGCGTAGTTGTTGCGCAGCACCAGGCGGCCGACCTCGTCGGTCATCTCGGCGAGCAGCTTGTTGCGCTGCTTGAGGGTCATGTCCCCGTCGGTGACCAGCGCGTTCAGCAGGATCTTGATGTTCACCTCGTGGTCGGAGGTGTCCACGCCGGCGCTGTTGTCGATGGCGTCGGTGTTGATCCTGCCGCCCTCGCCGCCGGCGCCGGTGCGGGCGTACTCGATCCGGCCCAGCTGGGTCAGGCCGAGGTTGCCGCCCTCGCCGACGACCTTGACCCGCAGGTCCTGGCCGTTGACGCGGATCGCGTCGTTGGCCTTGTCGCCGACGTCGGTGTGCGACTCGGAGGAGGCCTTGACGTAGGTGCCGATGCCGCCGTTCCACAGCAGGTCGACCGGGGCCGCCAGGACAGCCTGCATCAGCTCGGCCGGGGTCATCTTGGTGACGCCGTCCTCGATGCCCAGGGCCTCCCGCATCTGCGCGTTGACCGGGATGGACTTCGCGGTGCGCGGGTGGATGCCGCCGCCCGCGGACAGCAGCGCGGTGTCGTACTCGGCCCACGAGGAGCGCGGCAGCTCGAAGAGGCGGCGGCGCTCGGCGTAGGAGACGGCCGCGTCCGGGTGCGGGTCGATGAAGATGTGCCGGTGGTCGAAGGCGGCGACCAGGCGGATGTGCTCGGAGAGCAGCATGCCGTTGCCGAACACGTCACCGGACATGTCGCCGACGCCGACGACCGTGAAGTCCTCGGACTGGGTGTCGTGGCCCAGCTCCCGGAAGTGCCGCTTGACGGACTCCCAGGCGCCGCGGGCGGTGATGCCCATGCCCTTGTGGTCGTAGCCAGCCGAGCCGCCGGAGGCGAAGGCGTCGCCGAGCCAGAAGCCGTACTCCTGGGCGACGCCGTTGGCGATGTCGGAGAAGGTGGCGGTGCCCTTGTCGGCGGCGACGACCAGGTAGGTGTCGTCCTCGTCGTGGCGGACCACGTCCTTCGGCGGCACGACCTCGCCGCCGACCAGGTTGTCGGTGATGTCGAGCAGCGCCGAGATGAAGATCTTGTACGAGGCGATGCCCTCGGCGAACCAGGCGTCGCGGTCCACCGACGGGTCCGGCAGGTTCTTCGCGACGAAGCCGCCCTTGGCGCCGACCGGGACGATGACGGTGTTCTTCACCATCTGCGCCTTGACCAGGCCGAGGATCTCCGTACGGAAGTCCTCGCGGCGGTCGGACCAGCGCAGGCCGCCTCGGGCGACCTTGCCGAAGCGCAGGTGGACGCCCTCGACGCGCGGGGAGTACACCCAGATCTCGAAGGCCGGGCGCGGGGCCGGCAGGTCCGGGATGGCCTGCGGGTCGAACTTCATCGACACGTAGGAGTGGGCCTCGCCGGCGGCGTTCTTCTGGCCCCTGCTGTCGCTTCCATCGCTGGCGCTCTGGAAGAAGTTCGTCCGCAGCGTCGCCTTGATCATCGTCAGGAAGGAGCGCAGGATGCGGTCCTCGTCGAGCGAGGCGACCTGGTCCAGGGCCCCGTCGAGCTCCTCCAGCATGGCGTCGACGAGCTCGGTGCCGGCGGACTGGCGGCCGGGCGACATCCGGGCCTCGAAGAGCGAGACCAGCAGCCGGGTGGTGTGGACGTTGTTGCGGAGGGTGTCCTCCATGTAGTCCTGGGAGAACGTGGAGCCGGCCTGGCGCATGTACTTGGCGTACGCGCGCAGCACGACGGCCTGCCGCCAGGTCAGCCCGGCGCGCAGCACCAGCGTGTTGAAGTTGTCGTTCTCGGCGTCGCCCTGCCAGACCGCGGCGAAGGCGTCCTGGAAGCGCTCGCGGGCGTCGTCGCCCAGGAAGGACGCCTCGCCGTTGCCGGCGGGCGCGGGCAGCCGCAGGCCGAAGTCGTAGATCCACGCGTTGGCGCGGTCGGCGCAGCGCAGCTCGTACGGGCGCTCGTCGGTGACCTCGACGCCCAGCCGCTGCAGCACCGGCAGGACGGCGGACAGGGACACCGGCTCGCCGGTGCGGTAGATCTTGAAGCGGCGCTCGCCGGGGCGGGCGCCGACCGGCTCGTACAGGGACAGCGCGAAGTCGCGGTCGCTGGCGACCAGCTTCTCGATGTGCAGCAGGTCGGCGACGGCCGCGCGCGGCGAGTGGTCCGACTTGTAGCCCTCGGAGAAGGCGGTGCCGTAGCGGCGCAGCAGCTCGGCGGCGCGCTCCTCACCGCACTCGGCGATCAGCGCCTCCTGGAAGCCGTCGGCCCAGGAGCGGGCGGCCTCGACCAGACGGGCCTCGACGTGCTCGATGTCGCCGTCGGTCAGGACGGGCAGCACGGTGCCCTGGGGGACGCGGATGACGAAGTGGATCCGGGACAGGATCGACTCGGTGTTCCAGGCGGTGAAGTCGACGCTGGTGCCGCCGAGCTCCTCCTTGAGGATGTCCATCAGGCGCAGCCGGACGCCGGTGGTGAAGCGGTCGCGCGGCAGGTAGACGAGCGCCGAGTAGTAGCGGCCGTACTCGTCCTGGCGCAGGTACAGCCGCAGCCGGCGGCGCTCCTGCAGGTAGAGCACCGAGGTGACGATGGACTGGAGCTGGTCGACCGGGGTCTGGAACAGCTCGTCGCGCGGGTAGGTCTCCAGGATCTGCGTCAGGTCGCGGCCGTCGTGGCTGTTCGCCTCGAAGCCGGCCCGCTCCAGGACCTCGTCGACCTTGCGGCGGATCACCGGGACGCGGCGCACCGACTCGGTGTACGCGGCGGAGGAGAACAGGCCGAGGAAGCGGCGCTCGCCGACCACGTTGCCGTCGGCGTCGAACTTCTTGACGCCGACGTAGTCGAGGTAGCTCGGGCGGTGCACGGTGGAGCGGCTGTTGGCCTTGGTCAGCACCAGCAGCTTGTGCTCGCGGGCCTTGGCGCGGGCGTCGGCGGGCAGCCGGTTGAAGGACGGCGAGACCGGGTGGCCGTCCTCCTTGCCGTGGTGCGGGTCCGAGCGCAGGATGCCGAGGCCGGTGCCGGGCACGGCGGACAGCGCGTCGCCGTCGACGAGGTTGTACTCGCGGTAGCCGAGGAAGGTGAAGTGGTCGTCGGAGAGCCAGCGCAGCAGCTCCCGGGCCTCTTCGAGCTCGTACTCGTGCAGGTCGGGGGCGACGGGCTCGTCGGGCAGGCCGTCGGCGATGCGCAGCGCGGCGTCGCGCATCTTCTCCCAGTCCTCGACGGCCTCGCGGACGTCGGACAGGACGCGGAGCAGGTTGGCGGTGATCTGCTTGAGGTCGGCGCGGTCGGTCTCGCGGTCCATCTCCACGTGGATCCAGGACTCGACGAGGGCGTCGTGCGGGCGCTCGGCCTTGCCGCCGCCCGCCTTGCCGCCCTGGGCCTCGCCGTTCGGGGAGAGGATCTCGATCAGCTTGCCGGTGACGTCACGGCGGACGACGACCTGCGGGTGGATGACGAGGTGGATGCCACGGCCCTGGCGGGACAGCTCGTTCGTCACGGAGTCCACGAGGAAGGGCATGTCGTCGGTGACGACCTCGACCACCGAGTGGCTGGAGGTCCAGCCGTTCTCCTCGACGGTCGGCGTCTGGACGCGCACGTTCGCGGTGCCCTGCGGCCGGTTCTCGGCGAGACGGAAGTGGGAGAGAGCGGCACCGAAGACGTCGACGGGGTCGCGGTCCGTCATGTCCTCGGGTGCGGTGTGCAGGTAGTAGCGCTGGAGGTAGTCGAGCACCGTGTCGCGGTCTGGCCGGCCGGCCTGCTCGGACCCAGTCGGAAGTAGCCCCCCGGCCGGGCTGTTCTCAGCTACCCGGGCCGCCCGTGCGAGCAGCTCGGCCTTTGCTTCGTCCAGCTTGGTCTGCATGTCCTCATGGCTCCTGTCGCGCGCCGTTGCGTGACGTAGGTGAAGGAAGGAAACGCGGAAATCGCAGTCGACGACGACGCTATGTCGAGGTGGGATGTCACCGGAACGGATTCGGCCAAGATCGGCCAGGGGGTCCGGTCGTTCCGCGCGCGTGAAACAGCGAAGGCCCGGGCGCGCAGGTGCGTCGCCGGGCGCAGGCCGGGGGCGTCGGTGCCCCCGATGGCTATCGCGCTGATCACGGGTACAAGGCTATCTCGCCACACCCCCGGCGCGTCATGAGCTGTATGTGTACAAAACCCGGTGGGGAACTTTGACACTCTGGACAGCGCGCGGGGGCGTTCGGGCGTGCAGTGCCTATTCGGCCAGGTCGCGGGCGGTGCGCACGGCTTCCTCGAGCGTGTCGACGACCGGAACACCGGCTGATTCCAGACTGGTCCGGCTGTGCGAACCGCCGGTGTAGAGGACCGCCCGGGCGCCGACGTGCGCGGCGGCCGCCGCATCGTCCAGGGCGTCGCCGATGAGCACGGTCCGGGCGGCGGTGACGCCGTCGGCGGCCAGCGCCCGAAGGTGCCGGACCAGGTGTCCGGCCTTGCTGGTGTGGGAGGGGCCGACCCGGCCGTCGACGCGCAGGAAGTGGCCGTCGATGCCGTGCGTGCGGACGAGCGGCACCAGCCGGTCGTGCGGGGCGAGGGAGAGCAGGGACTGGCTCAGCCCGGCCCGCTGCCAGTCGCCCAGCAGCTCGCGGGCGCCTTCGGCCAGCCCGGAGTCCGCGGCGGCGGTCCAGTAGTGCCGGTGGAAGGTCTCGTCCATGACGAGCCATTCCTCTTCGGTGGGCAGCCGGCCCATGATCCGCTCGTAGAACCGGGGCACGGGTACGACGTACAGGTCGCGGTAGCGCTCCAGGGTGATCGGCTCCAGGCCGAGCTCCGTGAAGGAGGCGTTGGTCGCGGTGATGACCGCGTCGATGTCGTGGAGCAGCGTGCCGTTCCAGTCCCACACGAGGTGCGGGCCGCGCGGGCCGGGGGCCGCCGGGGCGGCGGCTATCGGGTCGGGGTCCAGGGCGCTCATCGGACCAGCCCGGGGATCTCCTGGACGCCGTACCAGAGCAGCTCGTGGTCCTCGGCTCCGTCCACGGTGAACTGCGCGTCGCCGTCCCCGGCATCGGCGGCGGGGAGCGCCTCGGCTGCGGCGGCCACGTCCTTCTCGGCGTCGGCGGCGTCCACGTGCACGGCGGCGGCCACGGCGAGCCGGACGGTGCCGGCCAGGGTGACCTGGCCGAGGGTGGCCTCGTCGAGCCCGGGGGCCGCGGTGGCGGCCTTGTCGGCCACGTCGACGGCGACGACGACCCGGCGGCGGGGCGCGGCGGCGTCCTCGGCGAGCATCCGCAGCGAGGCGGCCGCGGCCCGCCCGAGGGCGGCGTACTCGAGCTCCTCGATGTCGTCCGACACGTACCACTCGCGCAGGGCGGGGGTGACGGCGTACGCGCGCACGGGTGCGGGCCCGAGCTCGCCCGCCTGGTGCACCTCGGCGAGCCCGGAGAGGGTGAGGGGGACGTACACGCGCATGGCCGGCTGCTTTCCGTAGTCGAGACGCCCTCAGGATACGACCGCCCACCCCCGCGGCGGTCTCCGGTTCACTCGCCCCGGGCGTCCCTGTTCTCCCCGCCCGCGCCGTCCTCGCCGTCCTCCCCGTCCTCGCCGTCCTCCCCGTCCTCGGCCTCCCAGCGCAGCAGGTCCCCCGGCTGGCATGCGAGTGCCTCGCAGAGCGCGGCGAGGGTCGCGAAGCGCACGGCCTTGGCGCGGCCGTTCTTGAGCACCGCCAGGTTGGCGGGGGTGATCCCGACGCGGTCCGCGAGTTCGCCCACGGACATCTTCCGCCTGGCCAGCATCACGTCGATGTCGACGGCGATCGGCATCAGATGACCCCGTCCAGTTCGGCCTGCATCCGCGTGGCCTCGCCGTCGCGCGCGACGGCCTGGGCGAGCAGCATCCGCAGTACGAGCACGATGAGGGCGACCCCCAGGATGGCCAGGCCGATCCCGGCCATGATGACGGTGACGCCCGGGTCCTCCCGCTGCCCCGGCGCGTTGACGGCGGTGACGGCGAACCACAGGAGGGCGATCGCCACGATCGCGCCGATCACTCCGTCCACGTACCGGAAGGCCGCGTGGGAGAACACGGTTCCGCGCCGCACCATCGCCACCAGCCGCCCTACGCAGACCAGGGCGACCTGGACCGCCGCCATGCCGAGGAACGTGATCACGCGCATCGGGGTCAGCGGCATCGACCCGTCCTCGGGATCGGTGAACAGCGCCCACACCATCAGCACCTGCACGCCCACCGTGCCGGCGAACACCACCACGAGCACGGCGCGCAACGCGCCCACCGCCAGCTTTCCCATGACCCACCCTTCCATCGACTTCCGATAAAAATCTATCGAGATTCGATAGCCAAAGCAAGGGGTGACGCCACCGAGCGGACGCGGGGCCGGGCGGGGTGCGTGAGCGGCCGGATCGGTTCGGCCCATCGGGTTCCCGGCGGAGCCCGAAGGGCCTGCCCCTCCAGTGGCGGAGTGGTCCGTCCGGGGGGTCGTACCGTCCCCCATCGAAGGGCATCCGGAGGGCGGGGCGACGTCCACCGGAGGCGTCCGCCCGCCGCCCGATGCCCTTGCGGGGCAAGGGCCGGGTACCCCGGATAGGTGAATCCGGCCGGGCCTCCGCAGGGGCTCGGGGCTGCGTTGCGGGCCGCGCCCGGCAGACCGTAGGAATCCCCCACCAAGTTACCGCCCGGTACTCGCCGGGCCGGACCTCCGGGGGGACCCTCGATGCCCACGAACGCGGACACGAGCGCAAGCACGAGCACGAGCGCGAGCACGGGTATGGGCACGGGCATGGGCACGGCACCGGCGTCGGCCGCCCGCACCAGGACCGCCGACGGTGCGGGGACCGGCGGCCCCGCGGGCACCCGGCGCCCGCCGGGGCACCCGGGCGACGGCGCCCGCCGGCGCACCCCCGCCCGGACCCGCCCGGCGTCCCGCCGCGACCAGCGCCGCCCGGTCCTCTCCTCGCCCGACCCCCGCCGGGTCACCGCCCCGCACTACTGGTTCGCGGAGGCGCTGCTGGCCGTGCTGAGCGGTCAGCGCCCGGTGCACTTCCTGCTCGGCCACACCGTCGGCCCGGCGTACGAGCAGCTCATCACGCTCACGCAGGAGGGCCTGCCGCGCCACGGGTTCCGCCCGGTCCTGCGCCACTGCGGCCGGTTCCTCCCCCGGGCAGGCGTCATCGAGGCGTTCGCCCGCGTGGCGGTCGGGGACCGCGTCACCGCCATGGCCTTCCGCCTGGAACGCGGCCAGGACCTCCGCTGGCGCTGCGCCGCGGTCGAAATCGCGCCCCGCCCCTACTGACCTGACCCACCCCCGAGGACACGCCGACGGCGCCGCAGGCGCCTGGCGGCCTCCAGGAGCCGCGTCGGCGTCGAGGCGTTAGGGGAAAGGGGTGGGCTGGGGTGGGGTGGGGGAAGACGCCCGCTGGGCCCACCACGGCCCCGCACGGCAGCGCAACGCGGCCGGGGCCGGGCCCCGAAAAGGAGCCCGGCCCCGGCCGGAGGAGATGCGCAGGGGCGGAACACCGCCCCTGCGGTCACTTCTTGCGGCGACGGCCCCCGGCCGCCTTCGCGGCCTTCCGCCGCTCCGCCCGCGTCAGCCCGTCACCCGCGGGCTGCCCGTCCGCGTCGAAGTCGCCTTCCACGACACCGCCCTCGCCGTCCACCGTGGGAGCGGAGAAGTGCAGCCGGTCCGGCCGCTGCGGCGCGTCCAGCCCCTTGGCGCGGATCTCGGCCCGCGGCGCCGGCGGCGCCACGTCCGGCACGGAGCCCTGCGCGGAGTCCTGCACGGAGTTCTGCACCGGAACCTCCTCGACCTGCTGCTCCACCTGGACCTCCAGGTTGAACAGGTAGCCGACGGACTCCTCCTTGATGCCCTCCATCATGGCGTTGAACATGTCGAAGCCCTCGCGCTGGTACTCGACCAGCGGGTCCTTCTGCGCCATCGCCCGCAGGCCGATGCCCTCCTGCAGGTAGTCCATCTCGTAGAGGTGCTCACGCCACTTGCGGTCCAGCACCGACAGCACGACCCGCCGCTCCAGCTCCCGCATGATGTCGGAGCCCAGCTGCTTCTCGCGCGCCTCGTACTGCTCGAAGATGTCGTCCTTGACCGACTCCGCGATGAACTCGGCGGTGATCCCGGCCCGGTCGCCCGCGGCGTCCTCCAGCTCGTCGACCGTCACCTTCACCGGGTAGAGCTGCTTGAACGCGCCCCACAACCGGTCCAGGTCCCAGTCCTCCGCGAAGCCCTCGACCGTCTCGGCCGCGATGTACGCGTCGATCGTGTCGTCCATGAAGTGGCGCACGTGCTCGTGCAGGTCCTCGCCCTCCAGCACGCGGCGCCGCTCGCCGTAGATGACCTCGCGCTGCTTGTTCAGCACCTCGTCGTACTTCAGGACGTTCTTGCGCGTCTCAAAGTTCTGCGTCTCGACCTGCGACTGCGCCGACGCGATGGCCCGGGTGACCATCTTGTTCTCGATCGGCACGTCGTCCGGCACGTTCGCCATCGCCATGACCCGCTCGACCATCTGGGCCTTGAACAGGCGCATCAGGTCGTCGCCCAGCGACAGGTAGAAGCGGGACTCGCCCGGGTCGCCCTGACGGCCGGAACGACCGCGCAGCTGGTTGTCGATACGGCGCGACTCGTGCCGCTCGGTGCCCAGCACGTACAGCCCGCCGAGCGCCTTGACCTCCTCGAACTCGGCCTTCACGGCCGACTCCGCCTTGGACAGCGCCTGGGGCAGCGCGTGCGCCCACTCCTCGATGTGCTCCTCGGGGTCGAGGCCGAGCTGGCGCAGCTCCGCCTCGGCGAGGTCGTCCGGGTTGCCGCCGAGCTTGATGTCCGTACCGCGGCCGGCCATGTTCGTGGCGACCGTGACCGCGCCGCGGCGGCCGGCCTGGGCGACGATCGTGGCCTCGCGCTCGTGCTGCTTGGCGTTGAGCACCTCGTGCGGGATGCCGCGCTTGCTGAGCTGCTGCGAGAGGTACTCGGACTTCTCGACCGAGGTGGTGCCGACCAGGATCGGCTGGCCCTTCTCGTGCTTCTCGGCGATGTCGTCGACGACGGCGGAGAACTTGGCGACCTCGGTCCGGTAGATGAGGTCCGGCTGGTCCATCCGCTGCATGGGCCGGTTCGTCGGGATCGGCACGACGCCCAGCTTGTAGATCTGGTGGAACTCGGCGGCCTCGGTCATGGCCGTACCGGTCATGCCGGACAGCTTGGAGTACAGGCGGAAGAAGTTCTGCAGGGTGATCGTGGCGAGGGTCTGGTTCTCGTCCTTGATGTCCACCCCTTCCTTCGCCTCGATCGCCTGGTGCATGCCCTCGTTGTAGCGGCGGCCGGCGAGGATACGGCCGGTGTGCTCGTCGACGATCATGACTTCGCCGTCCATGACGACGTAGTCCTTGTCCTTCTTGAACAGTTCCTTCGCCTTGATGGCGTTGTTCAGGTAACCGACGAGCGGGGTGTTCACCGACTCGTAGAGGTTGTCGATGCCGAGCCAGTCCTCGACCTTGGCGACACCGGACTCGTGGATGCCGACCGTGCGCTTCTTCTCGTCGACCTCGTAGTCGCCGGTCTCCTCGATGCCCTTGAGCGGGTTGCCGGGCTCACCCTTGGTGAGGCGGGTGACCAGCTTGGCGAAGTCGCCGTACCACTTGGTGGCCTGGTCGGCCGGGCCGGAGATGATCAGCGGCGTACGGGCCTCGTCGACGAGGATCGAGTCGACCTCGTCGACCACGGCGAAGTTGTGGCCGCGCTGCACCAGCTCGTCCTTCGACCACGCCATGTTGTCGCGCAGGTAGTCGAAGCCGAACTCGTTGTTCGTGCCGTAGGTGATGTCGCAGCCGTACTGCTCGCGGCGCTGCGCCGGGGTCATGTTCGCCAGGATGCAGCCGACGGACAGGCCCAGGAACTTGTGGACCCGGCCCATCAGCTCGGAGTCGCGCTCGGCGAGGTAGTCGTTGACGGTGATCAGGTGGACGCCCTTGCCGGACAGCGCGTTCAGGTACGCGGGCAGGGTGCCGACCAGGGTCTTGCCCTCACCGGTCTTCATTTCGGCGACGTAGCCGAGGTGCAGGGCCGCACCGCCCATGAGCTGTACGTCGTAGTGGCGCTGGCCGAGGACTCGCTTCGCGGCCTCGCGCACCGTGGCGAACGCCTCGGGCAGTAGGTCGTCCAGGCTCTCGCCGTCCTGGTAGCGCTGCTTGTACTCGTCCGTGAGCGCCCGCAACTCGGCGTCGGAGAGGTTGACGAAGTCCTCTTCGATGGAGTTGACCTGGTCCGCAATGCGGTGCAGTTTGCGCAGGATCTTGCCTTCGCCTGCACGCATGAGCTTGTTGAAGACGGACACCGAGGTTTGTCTCCTTGCCGGTCGGGCCTGGCACTGGTTCGTGACGGGCACGGCAGGTGGACCCCACCGCAACGGTCATCGTAAGCGAGGACGCCACCGCGCCGGGAGGTCTGCCGCGGCCGCGGGGCGGCACCGCGCCCGGAATGAGAACGTACGGGGGACACGGAAGGTGCCGCCCTTCCCGAAATCTGTTCGCCCGGACCGGCCGCCGGCCGCAGAATGCGCGCATGGAACCGACCATCCTGGCCACCGAGCGGCTGACCCTGCGCCCCCACACCCCCGAGGACGTCGACGAGGTGTTCGCCGCCTGCCAGGACCCCGAGATCCAGCGGTGGATCCCGGTCCCCCTCCCCTACGGACGCGCCGAGGCGGAGGCGTACGTGGCGCGGGTGCCCGAGGGCTGGCGCGACGGCACCGAATTCAACTTCGCGGCGCGACTGGGGCCCGACGGAACGGGGCCGCTGGTCGCCACCCTGGGCGTGGTCCCGCGCGGCACGCACGCGCACGAGATCGGTTACTGGACGGTCGCGGGGCACCGCGGCCGCGGCTACATGACCGAGGCGGTGCGCGCCGTGGCCCGCTGGGCCTTCACCGAGGCCGGCTGCGTACGGCTGATCTGGCGCGCCGGGGCCGGGAACCACGGCTCCCGCGCGGTCGCGGAGCGGGCCGGGTTCGTGATCGAGGGGCTGCAGCGGGCGGGCATGGAGCACCGCGACACCCTGCGGGACTGCTGGGTGGGGGCTCTGCTGCCGTCCGACCTGGGCCTGCCCTCCCGGCTGCCGTACCTGCCCTCGCCCGCCGTTGTCGGTGCCGAGGTCTAGGGTGCGGCCATGACGACCGTGGTCTCGCTCTCCGCCGATGAAGCCCGCCGTATCGCCCTGCGCGCCCAGGGGTTCATCGGGAGCCCGGACCGGCGCGGCGGGGTCCGGGGGGTGCTGCGGCACCTGGGGGCGGTGCAGCTGGACACGATCTCGGTGCTGGCGCGCTCGCACGAGCTGATCCCGTACGCGCGCCTGGGCGCGGTGGGCCGTTCCGCCGTCGAGCAGGCGTACTGGACCGAGCAGCACGCCTTTGAGTACTGGTCGCACGCGGCGTGCATCCTGCCGATCGAGGAATGGCCGCATTTCGCCTTCAGGCGGCGGGCCCGGCGGGCCCAGGGCCACCGCTGGCACAGGATGAAGGACCGGGAGGGCTCCTGCCGGCTGGTCCTGGACCGGCTGCGGGCCGAGGGGCCGCTCACCTCCACCGAGCTGGGCGGCGCGAAGAACGGCGGCCCCTGGTGGGACTGGTCCGAGACGAAGATCGCGGTGGAGTGGCTGCTCGACACCGGGGACGTGGTGTGCGCCGAGCGGCGCGGCTGGAAGCGGGTCTACGACCTGGCCGAGCGGGCGGTCCCGGACGGGCTGCTGCACGACGATCTGGACGACCGCGAGTGCCTGCGCCGCCTGGTCGGGCTGGCGGGGAAGTCCCTGGGGATCGGCACCCGGGCGGACATCGCGGACTACCACCGGATCAAGGGCGGGCAGTTCGACGCGGTGATCGCGGACTCCGGCCTGGTGCCGGTGGAGGTCGAGGGCTGGGGGAAGCCCGCCTGGGCCGACCCGGAGGCGCTGGGCGCGGCCCCGCGCGGCCGGCACCGGACGACGCTGCTGTCGCCGTTCGACTCCCTGGTCTGGGACCGCCCGCGGACCGAGCGGATCTTCGGCTTCAGCCACAGGCTGGAGGCGTACGTGCCCCGTGAACAGCGGGTGCACGGCTACTTCGCGATGCCCCTGCTGGCCGCCGGGCAGCTCCAGGGCCGGGCGGACCCGGCCCGTGAGGGCGGCACCCTGGTGGCCCGGCAGCTGTCCCTGACCTCACCGAAGGCCGCTCCGGCGATGGCGGCCGCGCTGCGGGAGGCTGCGGAGTGGGTCGGCTGCGACGCGGTCCGGGTGGACCGGGCGCAGTCGCCGGCCGAAGCGGCGGCGGTCACCGCCGAGCTGGCCCGCCTCTGACCCTCCGGGCGGCGCCGGGCCGGGGCCGGCCCGGCGCGGGCCGACGGCACCTCAGCGGATTTCGAGGATCTTCTCCCGCATCGCGTACACCACCGCCTCCATCCTGGAGTGCAGCTGCAGCTTCTCCAGGATGTTCCGCACGTGGTTCTTCACCGTGTTCTCGGAGATGAACAACTCCTTGGCGATGTCACGGTTGTTCATGCCGGTGGCGACCAGCTTGAGGACCTCCAGCTCGCGGTCCGTCAGCCGCGGCGCGGGCAGCAGCCGGCGCTCGTCGGTCCGCTGGATCATCGACTTGAACTCGGTCAGCAGTTTCGACGCCATCGACGGGCTGATCTGCGACTGCCCGTCGGCGACGGCGCGGATCGCGGTGGCCACCTCGTCGGTGGAGATCTCCTTCAGCAGGTAGCCCGTGGCCCCGGCCTTGATCGCCTCGTAGAGGTCCGCCTCCTCGTCGCTGATCGTCAGCATGATGATCTTCGCGGAGGGGGCCACCTCCTTGATCGAGGTGCACGCCTCGATCCCGCCCCGGCGCGGCATCCGCACGTCCATCAGCACGATGTCCGGCAGCAGGTCCGCCGCCTTGTCCACCGCCTCCGCGCCGTCCCCGGCCTCGCCGACGACCTGGATGTCCTCCTCCTGCGCGAGGACGATCTCCAGTCCGCGCCGGAACAGCGCGTGGTCGTCCACCACCAGGACCCGGATCGGCTCACGGCAGCCCGCATCGTCGTCGTCACCGCGCACCGGTCCGAAGCTGTCCGCCATCGTTCCTCCCCCTGCAGGCCATGGACCGTGGCCCGAAGTCCAGTTGACTGTCCGCCATGATTCCATGCCGGGACGGTAACCGTCGGAAGCACTTCGGACCGGTTTGGCTCATACGGGTGCCCCCGCGGGACCGCCTGAGCGATCCGCGGGGGCACCGGGTGTCGTGTGTGCCGCCGGCAGCCGTCAGCTGCCGAGCGCGCCGCCCGCGCCGCCGGCCTCGACCACGCCGGAAGTGGCGGCGTCGGGGCTGAGGTGGATCACGCCGTAGTCATATCCGTGGCGCCGGTAGACGACGCTGGGCTGCTTGGTGTCGGAATCGACGAACAGGTAGAAGTCGTGGCCGACCAGCTCCATCTCGTAGAGAGCCTGGTCGAGTGTCATGGGTGCCGCCGCGTGCGTCTTCTCGCGGACGATCAGGGGGCCTTCGCCCTGCACTTCGAGCGATCCGATCCGGGTCGTCGGGATCGCGTCCCACTGCTCCTCGGAGACAACTTCTCCGTTTCCGTTCAGGGTTGCGGCGTCCGGTACCGCGTCGGGTACCTCGGCCGCGGTGAGCCGCCCGTTGCCACGGCGGCTGTGGCGCTTGTCGTGCTGCCGGCGCAGCCGGGCTTCGAGCTTCTCGTGTGCCAGGTCCAGCGCCGCGTACGCGTCGCCTGCTGCGGCCTCCGCACGGATCACGGGACCGCGCGATCGGACGGTGATCTCCACGCGGTCGGAACGGTCGGCCTGACGCGGGTTGAGCTCCTTGGACACCTCGACGTCAAGGCTGATCACCTTGGCGTCATACTTCTGGATCTTGTCCAGGTTGAGCTTCTCGGCCACGTGCTTGCGGAACCGCTCGGGCACTTCGGTCTTGCGGCCCTTGACGACGATGTCCACGCAGAACTCCGTTCCCGGATGACTTCGCCCTTCGCCGGGCGAAGCGTCTCCCTCTTGCACCAGACTCCGGTGGGCACCGGAGTCTCGGACTTGGCGACTTTCACCTCCTCCTCCCCCATCGGCAAGATCACCACCCCACCGACTTCGGGAGTCGGGAGCCACCAGCTGCACACGTGTCCCGACTGCGTCGGCGCCCAAGGATCGCCAGTTCCTTACAACCGAACATAGCTCTGATGGACGGTTGTCGGCACCCGCTACCGGGACAAACCTCCGTTCAGCTGACCCTTCCCTCTTACTACCTGCAACGATGCGCGTTCCCCACCGGTTCCAAATCTATTCACGATTTATTTGCTCCAAACGATTTTTCGAACCTTCCCGGCCTCCGTCCGCGAAGGCGTCCGCCGGAGCTGCGACGACCGCCGCGCCCGCCACCGCCAGCCCGGCCGCCCGGACCGCCCGCGCCGCCTCCGCGAGCGTCGCCCCCGTGGTGATCAGATCGTCCACCAGGACCAGGCCGCCCCCGCCGGCCGGCGCGGCCCCCGCACCGCCCGGCCGCACCTCCAGCGCCCCGGCCAGATTCGCCCGGCGCTGCCGCGCGCCCAGCCCCGCCTGGTCCGCCACCGCCCGCCGCTGCCTCAGCACCGGCGCCACCCGCGCGGGCATGCCGCCGCGCCGCAGCTCCGCCGAAGCCGCCAGGGCGATCCGGCGGGCCGGATCATGGCCGCGCGCCCGTACCTGCCGCCGGGCCGACGGCACCGGCACCAGCACCACACCGCCGTCCGGCGCCCGCGCCCCGCCCGCACCCGCCCGTACGGCGCCGGCCAGCGCCCGCCCCAGCACTCCTGCCAGCGGCAGCGCCCCGCGCTCCTTGTGGGCCAGCAGGACCGCCCGTACGACCCCTTCGTACGGCACCGCCGCCCGCACCTCCGGCAGCCCCGCCGGCTGCGGCCGGGGCCGCACCGCCCCCGCCCGCGCCCCGCCGAACACCTGCCCGCACGCCCCGCACACCATCGTCCGCGCCTCCCCGCACCCGGCACACTCCACCGGCAGCACCAGCCCGGCGAGCTCCTGCCACCATCCCCGCACGCCTCCACGATGCAGGGCCGGCCCACGCCCCCGCGACCCCTGTGGAAAACCCCGCGCGCAGCACGGAACGACCGCGAACCGGCCCCGGACCGGCCAGGACACCGGACCCCGGACCAGCCGGTGGTCCGGACCCCGGACCGACCCGAACCAGCCGGAACCCCGAACCCGCAACCAGCAGCGACCCCGGACCGGGGACCCGGGACCCGGGATCAGCCGTGCCCCGGCCCCGGGATCAGCCCGGATACACCGGTGCCCGTCCGCCCGCCGCCACGGTGCGCCACTGCGACCCCGGCGGCAGCCACACGATGCCGTCGTCCTCCGAGTACGCCACCACCGGCTTCTTCTCGTCCTCCGACGCGGCCACCGCGGTCACCCCGGTCGCCCCGGGCAGGCTGCCCGCCGCCATCGAACCGTCGGCCTGCATGTACCGGGCCTGCGAGACCCCGCCGCTCTCCCGGCCCACCACCAGCAGCCGGCCCCGCGGCGCCCAGCTCATCGCCGTCACGTCCGCCATCTGCGGCGCCGCCGGGCGCAGCTCGCGCACCGACACCGGGCCGGCCGTCCCCGACCCCTCGGGCCGCTCGACCCGTCCGATCAGCAGTTCGTTCTTCTTCGCCCCGTCCTTGCCGACCCTGGAGACCAGCAGCGCCATCCGCACGCCGTCCGAGGACGCCTTCAGCGCCTCGATCCGCCCGTCCAGCCCCACCACGTCCACCTTCTGCGGGGTCCCGGTCCCGGCGGGGATCCGCCACAGCACCGGGTTCTGCGGGTCACGGTCGGCGACCCACACGTCGCCCCGCCCGTCCCAGCTGGGCGCCGACAGCCCGTCCTTGACCCGGCTGTCGATCACCGGGTCCGGCAGCGGCCCGGCCTGGGTCAGGGACACCACGTACAGGTGGTGCCCTTCCTGGCCCACGACGGCCGCCCGCTTCTCCTCGTACGCCACGGCGGCCGACGCCAGCTTGAGCTGCTGCGCCGTGGCCAGCGGCCCGCCCACCGGAGTCGCGGCCCCGGGGGTGCCCTCCGGATCGCTCGGCAGCGTGATCTTCGTCAGCCGCCCGCCGTCGATGAAGTACTGGTGCGTCGGGGACGCCACCCGGCCCGCTATGCCCGTGGCCACGGCCTCGGTCACCCCGCAGATCACGGACTTCTTGTCCGGGCGCACCAACTCCACCCGGGCCACCCGCGAGGAGGCCAGGTCACGCACGGTGTACATCAGCTGGGTGGCCATCCGCTCGCACTGCGGACCCGCCACGTTGTCCGCCTTGTCGTTCAGCGGCACGCGCAGGGTGTCCTGGGCGTCGTACGAGAGGGTCTTGGTCCCGTCGAGCAGGGTGGTGCCGGAGGGGAAGGTGGAGGTGACCACCGGCCCGAGCCACTTGGACGGACCGTCCAGCAGCGACTTCACCGTCTGCGTCATCCGGTCCATCCGGGAGTCCGGATCGGTGCGCTGCCGCACGTACACGGGGTCCGCGACGAGCGTGTCCGAGGCGAAGTAGTACTTGTTGACCGGCATGAAGATCCGCTGGAAGTCGGACTCGCTGAGCACCAGGCCGTCGGGCGGCGAGTCGATCCGCCACTCGTTGTCCTCCTTGACCAGCTGGAGGTGCCGCTCGTACGGCTTCCGCCCGACCTCCGGGTGGTAGGTGCTCCGCTCGTCCACGGTGGCCACCCGGGTGCCGTACAGCTTGAAGCCGGGCGGCGCGTCGGGGTCCTTCCCCTGCTTGTCCGAGGACACGTCACGGCCGGAGGCGAGCACGGTGATGCTGGCGTTCGGCTTCCAGGTCTGCGCGGCCTCCTTGCTCAGGTACTGCCGGGCGGTCGCCAGCTGCGGATCGTCACTGGTCATGGCCTCCAGGAAGCCGTCGACGATCTCCCGCGGCCCGGCCTTGGGGGCCGGCGGCACCCCGTACACGCGGACCTCCGAGTCGGCGCCCTGCGAGGCGGAGACCTGCTTGACCTCGCCGTGGTCGGGCATGGAGGCGCAGCCCGCCAGCAGCAGGCCGACACCGCCCAGCGCGAGGACGCCCCGCGCCCGCAGCACCCGGCCCCCGCGCGGTTCGGCGCCCCTGGCCGCCTTGGCGTTCACGCTCGGCCTCCCCCCTCGTTGCCGTCTCGTTCCGGGCCCTCTCCCGGGCCTCCGGGCCGGGCCACCACCCGTGCCCCGTTCCCGGGCAGCGCCGTCGGGTCCGCCGGCACCGGCACCGCCGTGGCCACCGCGGGCCTCGGAGGTATCGGCGACCGCGGGTCGCCCCCGCCGGGCGCCGGCTGGTCCTGCTCCCGCTTCCGGGCACCGCGCGCGGCCGCCGCCCTGGCCCGGTTGGCGCGCGAGTCCTCGGGCTCCAGCGGGATCGGGGAACCGCGCAGCGGCTCGTCGGCGGTGCGCGGCAGCGTCAGCCGGAACTGCGAACCGCCGCCCGGCTCGCCCCACGCCTGCAGCCAGCCGCCGTGCAGCCGGGCGTCCTCGACGGCGATGGACAGGCCGAGGCCGGTGCCGCCGGTGGTCCGGGCACGGGCCGGGTCGGCCCGCCAGAACCGGTTGAACACGCGAGTGGCCTCGCCCGGCTTCAGACCGACGCCGTAGTCCCGGACCGCGACGGCGACCGCACCGCCCGCCGAGGCGAGCCGGACCACCACGTCCCGGCCCTCGCCGTGCTCGACGGCGTTGACGACGAGGTTCCGCAGCACCCGCTCCACCCGGCGGGCGTCCGCCTCGGCGACCACGGGCTGGGAGTCGCCGAGCACCCGGATCCGGGTGCCCTTGGCCTCGGCCAGCGGCTCGGCACCGTAGATGACCCGGCGTACGACGTCCCGCAGGTCTATCGGCTCGGCCTCCAGCGCCGCCGCACCCGCGTCGAACCGGCTGATCTCCAGCAGGTCGGCCAGCAGCGACTCGAACCGGTCCAGCTGGCCCGCCAGCAGCTCCGCGGAGCGTGCCGTGACCGGGTCGAAGTCGGCGCGGGCCTCGTGGATGACGTCGGCGGCCATCCGGACGGTCGTCAGCGGGGTGCGCAGCTCGTGCGAGACGTCGGAGACGAACCGCCGCTGCATCCGCGACAGGTCCTCCAGCTGCTGGATCTTGTTGTGGAGGCTCTGCGCCATCTTGTTGAAGGCCTCGCCGAGCCGCGCGATGTCGTCCTCGCCGGTGACCTTCATCCGTTCCTGCAGCTTGCCCGCCGACAGCCGCTCGGCGATCCCGGCCGCCATCCGCACCGGGGTGACCACCTGCCGGACGACGAGCCAGGCGATCGCGCCCAGCAGCACGACCACGAACAGGCCGGCGGTCGCGATGGTCCCCTTGACCAGGGTGAGGGACTCCTCCTCCTGGGTCAGCGGGAACAGGTAGTACAGGTGGTACGGGTCGCCGTTGACGTCGGTCAGCTGCTTGCCGATCACCAGCGCAGGCTCCGCGTGGGAGCCCGGCGTGCTGTACCGGATCTTCGAGAAGGTCTGGTACGCGCCCGCCCGGTTGTCCACGGCCTTGCGCAGCGCGTCCGGGATGCTCGTCGCCGGATCCACGTCACCGGAGGCACGGGCCCCGCGCACACCGCGCGAGGAGTCACCGCTGCCGGCCCCGAGCGCGACCACCTCGAAGGCGGTCTGCCCGCCCGAGGCGAGCTGCTTGACCAGCCCGTTCATCCAGGTGCTGGCGTCCCGCCCGGCGTTGTTGTCGAGGGTGGCGGGATCCTGGCCCTCCGCCACGGACGGGGTGTTCGCCTTCTCCTGGGCGACCGCGAAACCGCCCGCGGCCTGGCTCTGCGCGGCCTCCTGCTTGGCGTCCAGCAAACCGTTGCTGACCTGCCCGATGACCACGAAGCCGAGCAGCAGGACCACGACGAGCGACATCAGCAGGGTGGCGGCGACCACCCTCAGCTGGATGTTCCGCCGCCACAGGCGGACGGCGGGCAGCAGCGGCCGGCGCGCCAGACGCGTCAGCAGCCGCAGCACGGGACGGCCGGGCGCCCCGTCGTGGAGCAGCCGGCCGGCCCACGGGGACCTGCCGGAGTTCATGGTCAGCTCGGTCCGGCCTTGTATCCGACGCCGCGGACCGTCACGACGATCTCCGGGCGCTCGGGGTCCTTCTCGACCTTGGAGCGCAGCCGCTGGACGTGCACGTTGACCAGCCGGGTGTCGGCCGCGTGCCGGTAGCCCCACACCTGCTCCAGCAGCACCTCGCGGGTGAACACCTGCCAGGGCTTGCGGGCGAGCGCGACCAGCAGGTCGAACTCCAGCGGCGTCAGCGCGATCGACTGGCCGTCCCGCTTCACGGAGTGCCCGGCCACGTCGATGACCAGGTCACCGATGGCCAGCTGCTCCGGCGCGGGTTCCTCCGACCGCCGCAGCCGGGCCCGGATCCGGGCCACCAGCTCCTTTGGCTTGAACGGCTTGACGATGTAGTCGTCGGCCCCTGACTCCAGGCCCACGACGACATCGACGGTGTCGCTCTTCGCGGTCAGCATGACGATCGGCACGCCGGACTCGGCGCGGATCAGCCGGCAGACCTCTATGCCGTCCCTTCCGGGCAGCATGAGATCCAGCAGCACCAGGTCCGGCTTGGCCTCTCGAAAGGCAGCCAGGGCCTTGTCGCCGTCCGCGACGAACGACGGCTCGAAACCTTCTCCACGCAGCACAATGCCGAGCATCTCGGCCAGCGCGGTGTCGTCGTCGACGACAAGGACGCGTCCCTTCATGGTTGACATCATCCCATTACCCAATCGAGACCCGGCGTGAGCTGGCACACAGCGGGGATATCCAGCGGGAATGCCGGTTCCGGTCGACCAGTGTGCACCGCCCCCGGGGCCCTGTCGAAGGCGGGAACGGAGTCCGGTGCCGAAGAACGGGACCGGTGCGAAGGGGCGGGCAGGTCCGCCCGGAGATCACTCGTGGCACGATGGCTGCCGACCAGCGCCCCGCCCCTGGCGTACGGGCATCCCTGAAGGAGCCACGATGAACGACTCTCCGGGCTGGGCCTCGCCCGGGTCCGACCCGTCCGAGGGCGACCGGCCGCAGCAGCCGGCACAGCCCGACCGGTCCGGGGACCCCGGCCGTACGGCGCAGCCCGGCGAACCCGGCACCAAGTGGTCCGCGGAGCAGCCGCCGGCCGGCTCCGGAACGCCCCGGGACGGCGTCTGGGGCAACCCCGGCGCCGGCCAGACCCCGCCGCCCTCCTCCACCCCGCAGCCCGGCACCGGCTGGGGCTCGTACGGCGGCCGGCCCGGCCAGACCCCGTCGGGCAGCCCGTACGGGGCCCCCGGCGGCTGGGGCAAGCCCCCGGCGGCCAAGCCGGGCGTCATCCCGCTGCGCCCGCTCGGCCTCGGCGAGATCCTCGACGGCGCGGTCACCACGATGCGCACGCACTGGCGCTCGGTCCTGCCCATCACCCTGGCCGTGGCGGTGCTGATCGAAATCATCAGCCTCACGCTCCAGCGCACGGTGCTGTCCGGGTACGCCGTCGTACCCGACGAGTCCGCGACGCCCGAGGAGGCGTTCAAGGCCCTGGGCGACAGCATGGTCGTCAGCATGGCCGACAGCTTCATCCAGCTCGTCGGCTCGGTGATCGTGACCGCGCTCCTGATGATGGTCTTCAGCCGTGCGGTGCTCGGCCGGCCCTCCAGCGTCGGCGACGCCTGGCGCGAGGCCCGGCCCCACCTGCTCAAGCTGGCCGGACTCACCCTGCTCCTGATGGCCGGCGCGCTGGCCATCGCCGTCGTCCTGATGCTGCCCGGCGCGCTCCTCGACAGCGCCGGACTGGTCGCCCTGGGCGCCATCGGCGCACTGGTCCTCATCGCCTGGCTCTGGGTGAAGTTCGCCCTGGCCGCACCCGCACTGATGCTGGAACGCGGCGGCGTCGTCACCTCGCTGCGCCGGTCCGCGAAACTGGTCCGCGGCGCCTGGTGGCGGATCTTCGGCATCTCCGTCCTCACCAGCCTCATCACCGGCTTCGTCGCGATGATGATCGTGAGCGCGTTCGCCGTCGTCGGCTCCCTCTTCACCGACGAAGGGGTGTCCGGCTTCGTCGAGGGCACCTCGACCGACAGCTGGGCGTTCCTGATCATCGCCGGGATCGGCGCCGTGATCGCGCTGACCATCGTCATGCCGATGCAGGCCGGCGTCACCGCGCTCCTCTACATCGACCAGCGGATCCGGCGCGAGGCCCTGGACCTGGAGCTCGCCCGCGCGGCGGGCGTGGAGGGCTACGGCACCACGCCCGGCACCGCGCCGCCGGCCACGGGGAGCTGATGCGGTGACCGGCCCGGGGGGACTGCCCATCAGCGAGACACCACCGGTGACGACACCGCGCGAGGCCGCCCGCGAGGCGGCCGAACGCGAACTGTCCAAGCCGATCTACCACGAGAACGACCCGAACCTCTTCACCCGCCTCCTGAGGAAGTTCTTCGACTGGATCGACGACCTGTTCGGCTCGGCCGCCGGGGCGACCCCCGGCGGCACGCTGGGCCTCGTCGTGATCGTCCTGCTGGTCGCCGTGGCCGTAGCGCTGCTGTGGTGGCGGCTGGGCACCCCCGAGCGCTCCCCCGCGGGCGGCGGCGCGCTCTTCGGCGAACGGGACCGCACCGCCGCCGAGCACCGTGCCGCCGCCGAGGCCCACGCGGCCGCCGGACGCTGGACGGAAGCCGTCCAGGACCGCATGCGGGCCCTCGTCCGCTCCCTGGAGGAACGCACCCTCCTGGACCCCCGCCCGGGCCGCACCGCCGACGAGGCCGCCGCCGAGGCGGCCACGGCCCTCCCCGGGCACGCCGAGGGGCTCCGGGCCGCCGCCCGCGCCTTCGACGACGTCACCTACGGCGGCCGCACCGCCGACCGCGCCGTGTACGAGCGCCTCCGCGACCTCGACACCGCCGTCGAACGCACCCGACCCGTCCTGACCGGGCCGACGGGAGCGTCCGCATGACGGGAACCACCCAGAGCCCGACGACCACGAGCAGCACGGCCGCCACCTCCGCCGCCGCCTCCACCTCCACGGCGCCCGGCGCCGGGGACCTGTGGCGGCGCTTCCGCGGCTTCCTGGTCTTCCTCGCCGTACTGGTCACGGCCGGGGTCGTCCTCGCCCTCTTCCGCTCGGGCGCCCACCACGGATCCCTCGACCCCCGCTCCGCCGAGCCGGCCGGCAGCCGGGCGGTCGCCGAACTGCTCAGGGAACGCGGCGTCACCACCCGGGTGGTGACCACCGCTCAGGAAGCCGCCCGCGCCACGGGATCCGGCACCACCCTGCTCATCGCCTCCCCGAACCTCCTCGGACCCGACCGGACCGCCGAACTCCGCGCCGCCACGGAACGCTCCGGCGGCCGCACCGTCCTCCTCTCCCCCCGCGACGCCGCCGCCGGCGCCTTCGCGCCCGGAACCGACGCCCTCGACGCCGGACCCGGCACCGTCCACGCGCCCGCCTGCACGCTGCCCGCCGCCGTCTCCGCCGGCACCGCCCGGACCGGAGGCGACGTCAGCTACCGCACCGTCACCCCCACGGCGACCGGCTGCTATCCACAGGACGGCCGCCCCACCCTGCTCGTCGTCCCCGGCACCGCCGGCGGCGACACCGTCCTCCTCGGCAGCGCCGCCCTCCTCCGCAACGAGAACCTGGCCGACGGGGGCAACGCCTCCCTCGCCCTCCAGCTCCTCGGCTCCCGACCCCAGCTCGTCTGGTACCTGCCCTCCCTCGCCGAAGCCACCGCGGCCGACGCCACCGAGGAGAAGACCTTCGTCGAGCTCATCCCGGCCGGCTGGGGCTGGGCCCTGCTCCAACTCACCCTCGCCGCCGCCGTGGCCGCCCTCTGGCGCGGCCGCCGTCTCGGCCCCCTGGTCACCGAACGCCTCCCGGTCGCCGTCCGCGCCTCGGAGGCCACCGAGGGCCGCGCCCGCCTCTACCGCCGCGCCGGCGCCCGCGACCGCGCCGCCGACGTCCTGCGCGCCGCCACCCGAGAACGCCTCGCCGCCCTGCTCGGCGTACCGGCCTCCCGGGCCCACGACCCGGCCGCCCTGCTGCCCGCCGTATCACACCGACTCACCGGCTCCGCACGGGACCTGACGTCCCTTCTGTTCGGCACCACGCCCGCCGACGACGCGGCACTCGTCGCGCTCGCCGACCACCTCGACGCCCTCGAAAGAGAGGTCCGCACCTCATGACGTCCCCGACCACCGTCCACGCGGACGACGCACGCGCCTCCCTGGAAGCGCTCCGCACCGAGATCGGTAAGGCCGTGGTCGGCCAGGACTCCGCCGTCACCGGTCTCGTCGTCGCCCTCCTGTGCCGCGGCCACGTCCTCCTCGAAGGCGTCCCCGGCGTCGCGAAGACCCTCCTGGTCCGGGCCCTCGCCGCCTCCCTCGAACTCGACACCAAGCGTGTCCAGTTCACCCCCGACCTGATGCCGTCCGACGTCACCGGCTCCCTCGTCTACGACGCCCGCACCGCCGAGTTCTCCTTCCAGAACGGCCCGGTCTTCACCAACCTGCTGCTCGCCGACGAGATCAACCGCACCCCTCCGAAGACCCAGTCCTCCCTCCTCGAAGCGATGGAGGAACGCCAGGTCACCGTCGACGGAGTGCCGCGCCCGCTGCCGGAGCCCTTCCTCGTCGCCGCCACCCAGAACCCCGTCGAGTACGAAGGCACGTACCCCCTTCCCGAAGCCCAACTCGACCGCTTCCTCCTGAAACTGACGGTCCCCCTGCCCTCCCGCGAGGACGAGATCGGCGTACTCACCCGGCACGCCGCCGGCTTCAACCCGCGCGACCTGCAGGCCGCGGGCGTACGCCCGGTCGCCGGACCCGCCGACCTGGAGGCCGCCCGCCAGGCCGTCGCCCGCGTAGCGGTCTCCCCCGAGATCGCCGGCTACGTCGTCGACATCTGCCGCGCCACCCGCGAATCGCCCTCCCTCACCCTGGGCGTCTCCCCGCGCGGCGCCACCGCGCTGCTGTCCACCTCCCGTGCCTGGGCCTGGCTGACCGGCCGGGACTACGTCACCCCCGACGACGTGAAGGCGCTCGCCCTGCCGACCCTCCGCCACCGCATCCAGCTCCGCCCCGAAGCGGAGATGGAGGGCGTCACCGCGGATTCCGTGCTCAACTCCGTCCTGTCCTTCGTCCCCGTCCCCCGCTGATGGGGTTCACCGGACGCACCGCCCTGCTGGCGGCCCTCGGCAGCATCCCCGTCGGCGTCCTCGAACCGAGCTGGGCGGGGATCCTGGCGGTCAACGCACCGCTGGCCCTGGCCTGCGCCGTGGACTGCGCCCTGGCCGTCCCGGTCCGCACCCTGCGGCTGGAACGTTCGGGCGACACCTCGGTCCGCCTCGGCGAACCCGCCGAGGTGCACCTCTCGATCACCAACCCCGGCGGGCGCCCGCTCCGCGCCCGTCTGCGTGACGCATGGCCGCCCAGCAGCTGGCTGCCCGGCACGGAGACGGCCGCGTCCCGGCACACCCTGACCGTCCCGGCGGGTGAACGCCGACGGGTCACCACCCGCCTCCGGCCGACCCGCCGCGGGGACCGCACCGCCGACCGGGTCACCATCCGCTCGTACGGGCCCCTGGGCCTCTGGGCCCGGCAGGGCGGCCACGTCGTCCCCTGGACGGTCCGTGTCCTGCCCCCCTTCACCAGCCGCAAGCACCTGCCCTCCAGGCTGGCCCGGCTCCGCGAACTGGACGGCCGCACCAGCGTCCTGACCCGCGGTGAGGGCACCGAGTTCGACAGCCTCCGGGATTACGTCCCCGGCGACGACACCCGCTCCATCGACTGGCGCGCCACGGCCCGCCGCCACAGGGTGGCCGTCCGCACCTGGCGCCCGGAGCGTGACCGGCACATCCTGATCTGCCTGGACACCGGCCGTACCTCGGCCGGCCGGGTGGGCGACGCGCCCCGCCTGGACGCCGCCATGGACGCGGCCCTCCTCCTGACCGCGCTGGCCACCCGCGCCGGCGACCGCGTGGACCTCCTGGCCCACGACCGCCGCACCCGCGCGCTCGTCCAGGGCCGGGCGGCCGCGGACACCCTCCCCTCCTTCGTGAACGCGATGGCCCCGCTCGAACCCGAACTGGTCGAGACGGACGCCCGCTCCCTGGTCTCCACCATCCTCCGCAGCGCCCCGCGCCGTTCCCTGGTGGTGCTGCTGACCAGCCTGGACGCGGCGCCCGTCGAAGAGGGCCTGCTCCCGCTCCTGCCCCAGCTCACACAGCGCCACACGGTGCTGCTGGCCTCCGTCGCCGACCCTCGGGTCGCGGCCATGGCCGGCGCCCGGGGCTCCGCCGACGCCGTGTACGAAGCGGCTGCGGCCACCCAGTCCCAGTCCCAGCGCCGCCGCACCGCCGACCAGCTCTCCCGCCACGGCGTCACCGTCGTCGACGCCACCCCGGACACCCTGGCCCCGTCTCTGGCCGACGCCTACCTGGCCCTGAAGGCCGCCGGCCGCCTGTAGAAACGCAGAAACAAGAAAGGCCCCCGCAGTGACTGCGGGGGCCTTTGGCCATCCATACGGCAAACGCAAGAAAGCCCCGGACCATAAGGTCCGGGGCTTCCCGCAATGATTGTTCGGCGGCGTCCTACTCTCCCACAGGGTCCCCCCTGCAGTACCATCGGCGCTGAAAGGCTTAGCTTCCGGGTTCGAAATGTAACCGGGCGT